>DASVQA010000230.1:0-18419 GCA_036389375.1 Pyrinomonadaceae bacterium
CGGGGTGCGCCTTTTCGATCTCGTCAAAGAGCAGAACTGAGTAGGGCGAACGCTTGATGCGCTCGGTCAACTGCCCGCCCTCTTCGTGCCCGACGTAACCGGGCGGGCTGCCGATCAGTTTCGAGACCGAATGCTTCTCCATGAACTCCGACATGTCGAAGCGTACCATCGAACGCTCGCTGCCGAAGAGAAACTCCGCGAGCGAACGCGCGACCTCGGTTTTGCCCACACCCGTCGGGCCGAGAAAGAGGAACGAGCCGACGGGCCTCTGCGGATTCTTGAGGCCCGCCCGCGAGCGGCGGATGGAGCGCGCGAGCGCGGAGATGGCGGGGCGCTGCGCGATGACGCGCTGGTGCAGTTCCACCTCGATGCGCAGCAGTTTCTTCTGTTCTTCTTCCTTGAGCGATGTGACGGGGATGCCCGTCCAGCGCGCGATCACGTCTTCGATGTCGTCGCGCGTGACGGCGACCGACATCAGCACGTCGTCCTCTTCCAACAGGCGCGCGCTCGCCATACTCTCAAGCGGCGGGTAAGCGTTCAGCCCACGCGCATTGCTGCGCTCGTCCGTGAGCGGCTCGCGGGCGGCGGCGGACTCGCGCCGCGCGCGTAGTTTGACGCGCGCGCCCGCTTCGTCAATCACGTCAATCGCCTTATCGGGCAGGAAACGGTCGGGGATGTAGCGGTTCGATTGATAGACGGCCGCCTCAATCGCATCTTCCGTGTAGCGCACCTGATGGAAAGCTTCGTAGCGTTCGCGCACGCCGTCGAGAATGCTGACCGCTTCTTCCTCCGACGGCGGCGGCACTTTGACAGCCTGAAAACGTCGTTCGAGCGAGCGATCCTTTTCGATTGACTTGCGAAACTCGGCGGGCGTCGTCGCGCCGATGCACTGAATCTCGCCGCGCGAGAGCGCGGGCTTCAGAATGTTCGCCGCGTCGAGCGAGCCTTCGGCCGAGCCTGCGCCGACGAGCGTGTGCAGTTCGTCAATGAAGACGATGTACTGCGGGTTCTCGATCAACTCGCGCATGATCTGTTTCAGGCGTTCTTCGAACTGCCCGCGATATTTCGTGCCCGCGACGATGAGCGACAGATCGAGCGAAAGTATTCGCTTGTTCTCAAGAAAAGACGGCACTTCGCCGCGTATGATTCGTTGCGCTAAGCCCTCGACAATCGCGGTCTTGCCGACGCCCGGCTCGCCGATGAGCACCGGGTTATTTTTGGTGCGGCGGCAGAGTATCTGCACGACGCGTTCGATCTCCTGCTCGCGCCCGATGAGTGGGTCGAGTTTGTCGTTGGCGGCGTCTTCGGTGAGATCGCGCGAGAACTCGGCGAGGTGCGGCGTGTCCTTCTTCTGCGCGGCGCGCGGGTCAGAGCCGGTGGCGCGCGCCACCTCCTCACGCACGGCGGCGAGGCGCAAGCCCCGCTCAAACAGAATGTCGGCCGCCATCGAACGTTCTTCGCGCAGCAGCCCGAGCAGCAGGTGTTCCGTGCCGATGTGCCGGTGCTGCAAACGATCCGACTCTTCGTGCGCGTACTGAAGCACACGCTTCGTTTCCGGCGCGAGCGGCAACTCGACGCTCGTCGAGATTTTTTCGCGTAAGGGGGCGCGCCCTTCGATCTCTTTGCGGATCGATTCGAGCGAGGCTTGCGCGCGCGCCAGGAAGCGCGCGGTCAGCGTCTTGTCTTCACGCATCAGACCGAGCAACAGATGTTCCGGTTCGATGGCGGGTGCGCCGAACTGCGAAGCTTCGTAGCGAGCGAAGAAGATGACGCGGCGCGCTTTCTCCGTGTAGCGTTCGAACATAATCAGGCTGATGATGGCCGGCCCTGTTGGTGTGGCGGCGCACACGCAGGCGTTAATGAACCACGTTGCTTTCCGCCCGCCGGCATTATAACCCAACGGCGGCGAAAAAGGAGAAAGACTACAAGGCCAAGGGCGAAACCAGCGACGAAAGTGCGGCCACGCGCCGGTATTTCAGAGGTCACGCCGCACAGGTGCGCTGACCTTCGGCCTGCGCCCTTGCCTCTTGCCGCGTTGTCAGTTCGCGCTGAAGGAGTCGAGAAACTTGTTGGCTTTGTCGTCGGTGAGCGCACTTTCGCGCCCCGACACGGCGAGGGCGAAGATGGCGCGGTTGACGAGATAGACGCGGGCCAGCGAGCGCAGGCCCGGCGCGGCGAACTCGTACTCGCGCCCCTCATAACCGGCGACGGCGATCTTGCGCTCGGCCACCAACTCGAACTTGGCCGCCCGGTTTTCGCTCTGCAACGCCAGCATCAGCCCCTGCGCGTTCGTCGCCCAGAACTTATCGTTGAAGCCGGGCTGGCCGGTGACTTGCGCCGGTAGTTGCCCCGTGCGCCCGAACTCGTACTTCAGCCCGTCTGCGGCGGTCAGGTGGTAGCTGCGGAACTGCGGGGCGAGCGTGCCCGCTTCGCGCCCGCGCCGGGTCATCTCTTCGGGCGTGCCCGGCACGAGCAGCGAGAAGCCCGCGCCCTCAGGTGCGAACAGTTGCCACACGGCGTCTGCGCCCGCGCCGCCGGGCTGGATGAGCGACAGGCTGTCAAGCCCACCGCGCTGCTGCGCCTGTACGGCATGCGTCAGCGCGCACAACGAGACGACGGCTAAGAGCGCGCGCAAGGGTTTGTAGTTCATTGCTTGATACTCCGCGAAGTTTCAGGTCTGGCCAAGCGGTGAGGCGTTTTTTGCGGGGCGCGCGGTCTCGCGTGAAAAGACCGGCCACAAATTTTATAACACGCGCGGCGCGGCGTTGGACAGATGAATTTTCGGGGCCGTGGGCTGTTCGACCAGCTGGCCGTCTGCGAGCAGCAGCACGCGGTCGCAGGCGCGCGCCAGTTGTTCGTTGTGCGTGGCGATGATGGCCGCCGCGCCGCGTTCGCGGCAGAGGCGCGCGAGCAGGGCCGCGACCTCCGCGCCGGTCTGCGCGTCCAGATTGCCGGTCGGTTCGTCGGCGAGGACGAGCGCCGGGCGCGTGACAAGGGCGCGGGCGAGCGCCACGCGCTGTTGCTCGCCGCCGGAGAGTTCGCCCGTGCGGTGCGCCGCACGCTCCTGCAAGCCGACGGCTGCGAGCAAGTCGGTCGCCGCCGTGCGCGCCGCGCGTGCGTCCCGGCGTGCGACAAGGAGCGGCAGCGCGACGTTCTCCCACGCGGAGAGGTCGGGCAGCAGATGGTGAAACTGAAAGACAAAACCGATCTCACGGTTGCGCACAACTGCGAGCCGCGCCGCATCAACCGCCAACAGGTCAACGTCGCCCACGCGCACGCTCCCCGCCTCCGCCCCGTCCAGTCCGCCACAGACGTGCAGCAGCGTTGACTTCCCCGCCCCCGAAGCGCCCACGACCGCCACCATCTCGCCGCCGCGCACGTCGAGCGTCGCGCCCCGCAACACTTCAAGCTGACCGCCTGCGGGCAGCGGGTAAGACTTACGCAGAGCGCGGACGCGCAAGGTCAGTTTGTCTGTCTCAGTTGGCAAAATTTCCGGGCGCTCATTCGTAGCGCAGCGCTTCGGCGGGCCGGAGCCGAGCTGCGGCGCGCGCCGGGTACAGCGTGGCGAGCAGGCAGATGACGAACGCGCCGAGCGCGGCGAGCAACGTCTCGCCCGCGTGCGGGTGCAAGGGAATGGCGCTCAGCGAATAGACCTCTGCGGGCAACCGCACCAGCCCGTAGCGGTCGCCCGCGAAGCAGACGAAGAGGCCCAGCGCCAGACCGGCGAGCGCTCCCAACGCGCCGACCACTGCGCCTTCGAGCACGAAGATGAGCATGATGCTGCGCGCGCGTGCGCCGAGCGCACAGAGGATGGCGATGTCTGCGCGGCGCTCGACGACGACGAGCACCAGCGTCGTCGTGATGTTCAAAGCGGCCACAAACAGGATGAGCGTGATGATGAGGCCGACCGTGCGCCGCTCCAGCGCGAGCGCGGCAAAGAGCGCACGGTTCGCCTCCTGCCAGTCAACAGTCGTGAATTCCGCACCCAATTCCGCGCGCACGCGCGCCGCCACTGCCGGCGCACGATAGATGTCGTCCGTCTCAAGACTGATGACAGGTGCGCTGCCGGGCGCGGCGTTTGAGAAACTGACGGCGTCCGCGAGCGGCAGATAGACCCACGCCGAATCGAACTCGTAGAGGCCGGTGCGGAACAGCCCCGCGACGCGCACGCGCCGCGCGCTCGGCTGAAGACCGGGCGGCAGGGGCGTGCGCTCGCCCGTGATTAACCAGCCTTCGTCGCCGATGCGGGCAAGGCCGGTGCGCGTCGCCAACTCCGCGCCGATGAAGGCTTCGACCGGCGCGGCGTCGTCCGTTACAGGCGCGCGTGCGTGCGCGGTCAAGGCCGCGATGTCGCCCGCTACGAGCGTGCGGCGCAGGTCTGCGAGCACGCGCGCCGAGTCGGGTGCGACGCCGCGCAGGGTCGTGTAGGCGGCGTTGTCGGGGCCGTTGAGGAGCGCGCCGGTATAGGTGGTGGGCGTCGCGTCGGTGACGCCGGGCAGGGCGCGCAGACGCGCGACGAGCGCGGGCCAGTCCTTGATCGGCTGAGCGTCGGCGCGTGTGAGCGTGATGTGCGCCGTGCCGCGCAGGATTTTGTCGCGCATCTCGTCGCGGAAACCGTTGGCGAGCGCGAGCGCGACCGTGAGCGCCGCGACGCCACAGGCGATGCCGACCAGTGCGGCCAAGGCCGTTACGCGGGCCGCCGCGCGCCCGCGCCGACGGGCGGTGAGGTAACGCAGGGCGAGAAAGAGTTCGTAAGGCATCAACGCTTGAGCAGGCTCAAGAGCCGCGACGCGGGCTTGTCGAGCAGCCGGCGCAGGTGTGGTTCGTCGCGCGCCGTCTCATCGGTGCGCGGGCGGATTTCGTAGATCGTGTCGGTCACGCGGCGGAAGCGATAACGCGCTTCGAGCGCGACCAACTCGCGCGTCTCCGCGCCGCGCCAACTGTCCGTGTGCCACAGACGCGCATCCGTGTCCACGAAGACGCGCCGACCCGCGCGCAGGTAATCGTCAATCACAGCGGCGACGCGCCCGCCGGGCCAGCCGCCGCCCGTGCCGATCACGTCCCAACACCCCATGCCGAGATTGCGATAGTAGTTGACCGCGACCGTCTCGCCGCCCGCCATGACGACCGCATCCGCAGGCAATTGCGCGAGCCGCGCGCTGTACTCTGCCGTCATGCCATGACTGCGAATGGTCGGCCACGCGAACGGAAAGAAGGCCGCGCCGATCAGGCCGGCGACTACGCCGACGCTAATGACGACGCGGCGGAAAGCGCGTGTGGCGTCGCCTGCGTGCGCTGCCCTGCGCCGGAGCAGGTAGTCCGCGACGAGCGGGATCGCGCCGGGCAGGCCCGTCAGTTGATAACGCCCATTGATGATTGAACTGTAGTGCGTAATGAGCATCAGGTTGGCGAGGACGCCGACGAGCGCCAGCACGAGCAAGGGCGAAAACCTGCGCGCGCGCCACTCGCGCCGCGCCGCAAACGGCAACGCGATGGCGACGAGCGGCGCGGCCACGAAAAAGAAGAACGCGAGCATAAGGAAGTTGAAGGGCGTAACGGGATGCACGCCCTCTTCCATCCGCATCGAGGCGACCCAGCCGTGCCACGCCGCGCGATAGCCGCCGAGATCGAATAGATAAAAGGTCGCAAACGGCCCCAGCGCGCAGATAAAGAAGAGCGCGCAGGCTGCGCCCGTCAGAATGAGCGTGCGCGCGTCCAGTCGCCAACGATAGACGAGCGGCGCGGCCACGAGCCACAGCCCGTAGAGCGCGACCGACTCGCGCACGTTGACGGTCAAACCAAGCAGCGCCGCGCTCAGCAGGATGAGACCGGCGCGGCGCTCCTCCATCCCGCGCAGGTGGAGCGTCAGCCCGCCGGTCAGCAAAACGAGCGAGGGAATTTCCGTCATCGCCTGCCCTGAATAGATGATGAAGAAGGGCGAGAGCACGAGCAGCAGCGCGGCTATGGTCGCCGCGCGCACCGAGCCGGTCAGCCGCCGCGCAAACGCCCACATGCCGACCGCCGCACAAGGACTTTCGCAGACGACCATGTACTTGAACAGCAGGTAAGCGTGGGCGGGTTGTAGGTCGAACAGGGCGTGCGCCAACTTGTAGGCGAAGTGATTCGTGAAGATGAACAGCATGCGCCCGAAGAGCATCGAAGAGGGCGCACCGCGCAGCGCCAGCACCGTGTAATCGAGCGCGTCCCAGTCGCCGGCAAATGGATCGCGGAAGAGGAGCGCGAGCAGGAGGGCGGCGAGTGCGGGCGGCAACCACCAGCGCCACGCCGTTCGGAAACTCAACCCGTCGGGCGCGTGCATAGTGGTCTCTGGCTCACCCGTTGCGGGCGCGTTTGTCATCGGGCGTGAACGATTCGATCAGCTTGTGGTCGAGCGACTCGTCGGGGCGCTTGACCATCGTCAGGCGATTGCCGCGCTCATTGTAGCTGACCTCGTCCATGATGTTGTAGATGAGCAGCACGCCGCGCCCGGAGGTCTTGAACAGGTTGGCGGGGTCGCACGGGTCGGGAATCTTGTTGACCTCGAAGCCCTCGCCCTCGTCCTCGATGGTGAAGCGCGCCTCTTTGGCCGACAGATCGGCGGTGATGCGGACGAGTTTGTTGGTGTCGTACTTGTTGCCGTGCTTGACGGCGTTGACGAAGGCTTCATCAAGTGCGATGAAGAGGTTGGAGCGTTCGGGATTGACGATGCCGAGTTGGACGACGCGCTCATGCAGGTAATGCAGGACGCCGTTCATTAAACTTAGATCGCTCGGCAGTTCAAACTCGATCTTCTCGTGGACGAAGGGCAAGACCTTTACGTCCTCGACGAAGCGCAGTTTGTAGCTCAGGGTCTTTTCGACGATGGCGCGCAGTTCGTCGTGATCGAAGGGGCGGCGCAGGTAGTTGGCCGCGCCGAGTTTGAACGCCTTGACGATGCCGTGCGGCTGCGCCTCGTCGGACGAGACGACGACGGGCACGAGCAGGGACTTGCGTTTGATCTCGCTGAGAATTTGAATGCCGCCTTCGGCATCGTCGGTCAGGTCGCTGATGACCAGATCGAAATCTTCGAGGTCTTCGCGCGCCAGCGCCTCTTCGCGGTTGCCGGTCGAGACGACCTCGTGGCCCAAATCGCTCAAGACCTGCGCCAGCAGCGTGCGCAGTTCTTCGTTGGCGTCCACAATCAGGATGCGGCGTCTATCCATCAGAGGGCTTCAAGCGTCCCGTGTCACAGCTTAAAACGGGGAGAGGATCGAGCACGAACCGGCAAATCAACCTGTGATCTTAAACCGCTTTACGCCCACAAGGGCGGCGAGGTTTCCGAATATAGCACACGCCCGCGCGCGCGCCGAAGCGCCCGTTTCGCCCGCACCCGGCCTTTCTGCTAGACTCAGCGCCCGCGCGCCCCCGCGCGCCGCGAAACATGCACGCATCACTCGGACAGCCCTCGGACGAGCCGGACGGTGCGCCGCCTGCGCGCCGCGGCGAACGAATGGCGCGCGCCGACGGCTTCGCCGACCTGTCCGCCTACACGCGCAAACAACGCTTGCTCATCCGCGTCGCCGACCTCTCGTTCTACCTGCTCATCAAAATCATCGGCGCGACGGCCCGCTTTACCGTCGAAGGCTGGGAACACTGGACAGCCGCCACCAGCGACGGCCGCCAACCTATCTACACCTTCTGGCACGACCGCATCATGCTCAGCACTTACTTCTTCCGCGAGCGCGGCATCGTCGTGATGACCTCGCGCAGTTTTGATGGCGAATACATCGCGCGCTTCATTCAACGCTTCGGCTACGGCGCAGCGCGCGGCTCAAGTTCGCGCGGCGCGGTCGGCGCGGTCGTCGAGATGGTCAAACTGATGCGCGCCGGTCGCCCCGCCGCTTTCACGATTGACGGCCCGCGCGGCCCGCGCCATCAGGCCAAAATGGGCGCGGTGCTGCTGGCGAAGAAGACCGGCGCGCCCATCCTCCCCTTTACCATCAACGCCGCGCACTATTACGCCGTGCCCAGTTGGGATCGCTTCCAAGTCCCCCTGCCCTTCACCCGCGCGCACCTCCGCATTGCGCCGCCCATCTACGTGCCGGCCGACGCGGACGAAGCCTTGCTCAATACCAAACGCGACGAACTCCAACGCGCGCTCGACGCCATCAACGACTAACAAGTCCGCGCCGTGTGGCGCGGGCGGGCCGGCGTGTAGTACGATTCAGCCCCCAAGTTTTACCAAGCCCAGCACGCAATTTCGGAGGAGCGATGATCAATCAGGAGCGGATCAAGAATCTCTTGCTCGAACTCGTCCAGATCGACAGCGTCTCGCGCAGGGAGCGCGACGTGGCCGAGCGCATCAAGCAGCATTGCGAAGCCATGGGCGCGCAGGTTGAGATCGACGACGCGGGCGCGAAGGTCGGCGGCAATAGCGGCAACGTCATCGCGCGTTTTCCCGGCACGATCCCCGGCGCAGAGACGATCATGATGAGCGCGCACATGGACACGGTCGTGCCCGGCGAAGGCGTCAAACCTATCGTCGAAGGCGACATCATCCGTTCCGACGGCACAACCGTGCTCGGCGGCGACGACAAATCCGGCTGCGCCGTCATCATCGAAACCATCCGCTGCCTGCAAGAGCAGAACATTCCGCACGCGCCCATCGAAGCCGTCTTCTCCATCTGCGAAGAGGTCGGACTCCTCGGCGCAAAACACGTTGACGTGTCGAAGCTGCAAGCGAAATACGGACTGGTCTTCGACTCCGACGACCCCGGCTTTCTCTTCACCAAAGGCCCTTCGGCCAACCACATGGAGTTTCGCATCTACGGGCTTGAGTCGCACGCAGGCGTCGCGCCGGAAGAGGGCATCTCCGCCATCAAGATCGCGGCCGAGGCGATCAGCGCGATGAAACTCGGGCGCATCGATGCCGAGACGACCGCCAACATCGGCGTCATCGAAGGCGGCAAAGCGACGAACATCATCACCAACCTCGTCACCCTGCGCGGCGAAGCCCGCTCGCTCGACGACGACAAACTCGAAGCGCAGACGCGCCACATGGTCAAGTGTCTCGAAGACGCGGCCGCCAAGTACGAAGTGACCGTCGCGGGCGTAACGACGAAGGGTCGCGTCGAAGCCGACATCACGCGCGAGTATTACGCGATGGACGTGCCCGAATCATCGCGCGTCGTGCAACTCGTCTATCAAGCGGCGGCGCGTTTGGGGCAAACGGTCGAAGTCATGTCTTCGGGCGGCGGCTGCGACGCCAACATCTTCAACAAGCGCGGCATCGAATGCGCCAACTTCGGCACAGGCATGCGCGCCATCCACACCGTCAAGGAATGGCTCGACGTGAAAGACCTCTACGCCTCCGCCGAGATGACGCTTGAGGTGCTGAAACTCAACGGCGAGTTGGCGCAGAGCCAGGCGCAAGGTGCGAACGGCTGATTCGGATGCTCGTGCGGCTATGTGAATCTTAACGCGCTGTCGAATCTTTCGGCGGCGCGTTATACTTGCGGCGCTCTGCCCAGAGGATCGCAATGCCTTCATAGCAAGGTCGAGGAATTACTGGAATGAAAGTTTTCTACGGTTTCGTTCTTGCCCTCCTGTTATTTGTGCCTGCCGCCGCGCAAATGAAACCGCCGCGCGAGACGGCGCTGGAGCGTTTTCTGCGCTACGCGAAGATCGATACGCAGTCGCAGGAAGATCAGGAGACTGTGCCGAGCACGAAGAAGCAGTTCGAGTTGGCGAACCTGCTGGCAGCGGAATTGAAGGCGCTGGGCGCGCAGGACGTGCGCGTGAGCGAGTTCTGCATCGTGTACGCGAAAGTGCCGGGGAATCTGCCGGACAATGCGCGCGTGCCCGTCATCGGTTTTCTCTCGCACATGGACACGTCGCCCGCCGTCTCAGGCGCGAACGTCAACGTCGTCATTCATAAAAACTATCAGGGTGGCGACATCGTGCTGCCGCAAGACCGCACGCAGGTGATTAGCGTCGCCAAGAATCCGATCCTGAAAGAGATGATCGGCGACGACATCATCACCGCCGACGGCACGACGCTCTTAGGCTCGGACGATAAATCCGGCATCGCCGCCATCATGACGATGGTGGACACGCTGATGCAGAATCCGCAGGTGCAGCATGGCCCGATCTCGGTCGCGTACACGCCAGACGAGGAGGTAGGCGGCGGCATCGAGAAGTTCGACGTGAAAGGCTTCGGCGCGCAGTTCGCCTACACGGTGGACGGCGAAAGTTTAGGCGAGATCAGCAACGAGACATGGAGCGCGCGCACGGCGACCGTCACCTTTCACGGCAAGTCTACGCATCCCGGCAGCGCCAAAGGCATCATGGTCAACTCGGCTTATGCGCTGGCCGATTTTCTCGGTCGTTTCCCACCCGCGATGTTGCCGGAGACGACCGCCGGGCGCGTCGGCTTTGTGCATCCTTACGTGGGTAAGGTGGACGTGGAAGAGTCGAGCGTGAAGATTCTGCTGCGCGATTTCGAGGTGCGCGGCCTAAACGCGAAAGAGGCCATGCTGCGGCGCATGATGCGGCTGACGCAGGCGCGCTTTCCGAAAGTGCAGATCAAGTTGGACGTGAAGCAGAACTATCTGAACATGAAAGAGGTGCTGAAAGATTATCCGCAGTTGACCACGAACGCGCTCGAAGCGGCGCGCCGCGCCGGGCTGCAACCGAGCGTCAAAGCGATTCGCGGCGGCACGGACGGCGCGAACCTGACCTTTCGCGGGCTGCCCTGCCCCGACATCTTCACCGGCGGCCAGAACTTTCACGGCAAGCTGGAATTCAACTCGCGCCGGGGCTTGGAGAAGACCACCGAAACGCTTGTCAACCTCGTCCAGATTTTTGCCGGGCGCTAGCTGGCGCGCCCGCTCTGCGCGCGCGCTGATCATCTGCCACCGTCCGTGCGCGTTGACTTGCCCGACGCGGTTAAGCTAGAAACTTCCCGCTCCACCTGATTCCGTCTAAGCGCCCGGATCAACTGTGCCCGCACAGACGCTCGCACGCCTCCTAGACCGTCTTGACGAGTTGAAGCGCCCGGCGCACCCGCCGCATCGCGCCGCGCTGCAACGCGTGCTCGGCCAGCTTGCCCGCCGCCGCTTCACAGATGCAGCGTCGCTCATACGTTTCCACGAAAACCTGCTCTTTCTATGCGCCTACCCGCAGAGCGCGGCGCTGCTGCGCCAGAGCGAAAGACTGCTTGCCGCGTTCAAAGCGCGCGTGGCCGCGCTCGGCCAAATGGGCGCTGAAGACTTCGACAGCTTCGCCTATTCGGACGTGTCCGGCATCGCCGGCACAAGCTTCACGGCCGCCTTCGGCTACGACATCACGCGCTGGCTCGCCCGCGCGCACCCGCGCGCCGTCAAACTCGTCTGGGATCGTTTTGAACAACTCTCGCGCTTGACGGCCACCTTCCCGCGCTTCCTGCCGCTGTTTGCCGAGAGCGCCTACGTGGACGCGGCCGTGCCCTTCACGGCTTGGCTGCGCGCGGCGCGGGCGCGGCACGAGACGCCGCTTGCGTGGCTCGTGCGCCAGTTCGAGCGGCTGCCTTTAACGCCGCAGGAGCGCGCGGAAATTTTCGAGCCGATGCAGTTGTGGGTGCGTTGGGAATTGGGCGACTCGAAAGCTACGCGCACGCACATGCGCCTGCCCGTGCGCGCAAGGTTTTATCATCGCACACCGCTGCTCGGTCGCCGCGACGTGGACTTGGCGCGCGAGCTTGCGTCGCCGCCTCTCAACGTCAAGCGGCTGACGCGCGCGGCGGGCGCGCGGCTGCTGGCCATGGGGCGCGACACGATGGCCGTCCGCTTCCGCGAGTTGCACGGCTTCACTTACGGCGACCCGCAGACGGTGTGGCGGGCCAAAGCCGGGCGCGGCGTGGAGTTGTATCTGTGGGGCGTGCCGCCGGAGCGGCGTCTGCCCATGCTTGCCTATCACGCGCTGCTGCTGGTCAAGAACGGCGTGCCGTGCGGTTACGCCGAAGCGTTGTCGCTGTGCGAGCGCACGGAGATCGGCCTCAACGTCTTTTACACCTTCCGCGACGGCGAATCCGCCTGGCTCTACGCGCGTCTCATGCGCCTGTGCCAGCAACTGCTCGGCGTCACGGTCTTCTCCATAGACCCTTATCAACTCGGCGCGCACAACGACGAAGGCATTGAATCGGGCGCGTACTGGTTCTACCGCAAACTCGGCTTCCGCCCCACCCGCCCCGACCTCATCAAACTCGACGCGACGGAAGCACACAAGATCGCCACGCGCACCGGTTATCGCAGTTCTGCGCGCACACTTCGCAAACTCGCCCAAGGCCACGTCATCTACGAACCCCCGACCGCAACCGACGGCGCGTGGGATCGCTTCCACGTCCACCACGTCGGTCTGAAGATCGCGCGCCGCATGGGTCAAAGCTTCGAGGGCGACGCGGCCAAAATCCGCCGCGCCTCAGCGGCGAAAGTGGCCCGCGCGCTCGGTCTCAGCACGGACAAGTGGCGCGTGGTTGAACAACGCGCCTTTGCCGATCTGGCGCTTGTGCTCGCGCTCATCCCTGATCTGGCGCGCTGGTCGCCCGCCGAAAAGCAGGCGGTCGTGCGCGTCGTGCGCGCGAAAGCGGGCGCGGACGAGTTAGACTATCTGCGCCGGCTGCAACAGCACGCGCGGCTGCGGCGTGCGATAATCGAATTGGGCACAAGCCGTGCGCCCTTAAACCAAGATGACGAAAGCAACGAAGCCTGAACCGGACGACGCCCCGCAAGAGCTAGCCGACGCCGAGGCAAAGCCGACCGCCGCCGCGCAAACTTATCGCAGCGGCTACGTCGCTTTGATCGGCCGGCCGAACGCGGGCAAGTCCACCCTGTTGAACCGGCTGGTGGGCGAGAAGATCGCGGCCGTCTCAAACAAGCCGCAGACGACGCGCTACCAGATTCAAGGCATCATTACGCGCCCCGAAGGTCAGATCGTGCTGGTGGACACACCGGGCGTGCATCAACCCGGCTACCTGTTGAACCGGCGCATGATGGCCGCCGTCCACGATGCGCTCAACGGCGTCGATCTCGTGCTGCTCATCCGCGACGCATCGGTTTCAACCGGCAACGGCGACCGCTTCGTGCTCGACCTCGTCAAGCAAGCCGAAAAGCCCGCCCTGCTGTTGCTGAATAAGACCGACAAGCTGGCGGACAAGGCGAAGCTGTTGCCGCTCATCGAGTGGTACGCTAAGGAGTACGACTGGCGCGGTGTGCTGCCGCTGGCCGCGCGCACCGGCGATATGGTGCAGGAGTTGGTGGCGGAGATTATCAAGCATGTGCCCGAAGGCGAGCCGATCTTTGCGGCCGACGAGTTGACCGACCAGCCGATGCGCGCCATCGTCGCAGAGATCGTGCGCGAGAAGATTCTGCAAGCTACGGGCGAAGAGATTCCTTATGTGACGGCGGTCGTGACCGAGCAGTTCGACGAGGCGCGCGCCGATCTGACGCGCATCAGTTGCGCGATCTACGTCGAGCGCACGTCACAAAAGAAGATCATCGTCGGGCGCGCGGGCGAGCGCATCAAGGACGTGGGCACACGCGCGCGGCGCGACATCGAACGCCTCATCGGTCATCGCGTCCACCTCGCCCTCTTCGTCAAAGTCGAAGCGGACTGGCGCAACAGCGAGCGCGCGCTCGACGAGATCGGCATCAGCAGAGGAAGCCGCGAATCTTAAATGCTTCGTTGGCAGCCGCCGCCCCGGTCAGGCTAACGAACCGGCGCGGACGGCTGTTTCATAGATTAGGATGATCGGCCGTGCGATAGTTGGTCGGGACGGGCAGCATCCAGTTGTGCGGGTCGGGTGTGACGCCGTATTGAATATCCTGTATGTAGGCTAACAGCCGTTCGGTGACGGGGCCGGGTTTCGGGTCGGGCACGACCAGCGGGCTGTCGTGCTCGAACAGGAACGAGTTAATCCCGACGATCGTCGCGGCCGTGCCGCAAGCGAAGGCTTCGGTCAATCGCTTTGTGTGGCAGGCATCTTTAATCTCATGGATCGAGATGGGGCGTTCCTGCACTGTGATGCCGAGCGTCGCGGCGGCTTCCATCGCGCTGGCGCGGGTGATGCCCGGTAGAATCATGCCGGACAGGGGCGGCGTCACCAACTCGCCGTCTATGACGAAGAAGATATTCATGCCGCCCATCTCCTCGATCAACCCGCGATTGAAGGAATCGAGATAGAGCACCTGCGCGCAGCCTAACTTTTTGGCCCGGTCTATGGACTTCAGCGTGACGGCATAATTGGCCGCTGCTTTGACATCACCTGTCCCGCCTCTGGCCGCCCGCGCCAACGACTCGTCCACAAAGATGTCGATGGCCTTTAGACCTTGCTGGCTCTCTCTAAAGTACGCGCCGGCCGGCACGCCAATCAGGAAGAACAGAGCCTCTTTGCTGCCTCTGACGCCGATCTGCGCTTCCGAGCCGATCATCGTCGGGCGCAGATAGAGGCTGCCGGGTCGGTCGGGCACGTACTCGTAGTTCGACTGGACGACCTGCATGGTGGCGTCAATAAAATCGGCTTCGCTCAGGGGCGGCAGCAGGAGTCGCTCGGCCGATCTGGCAAAGCGTTGGGCGTTGAGTTCCGGTCTGAACAGCCTGACCTGCCCGTCCGCGCGTTTGAATGCTTTCAAACCTTCAAAGATCGCCTGCCCGTAGTGGAACACGACGGTCGCCGGGTGCAATGACAAGAGGTGCAGAGGCTCAAGCCGCAGTTCAGTCCAGCGCCCATCCTTATATTCTGCGGTCACAAAGTTGGGCGCGAACGTCTTACCAAATACAATCTCTTCGATCGGCGGTAGCGGACTTGTTAATAGAGTAGACAAACTTTTTCACCTCGTATCTGGCATAAGACTACTGACCGCGCAGACTGGCGAGCACTGAAGTCCTGCTGCAACGCCTCCACGCCACCGGCTTAAACTATCGTCAGAGCGATTTCGTCAAAATTTAATATAACATCGCGCTTGTGTGCAACTAAAGTCCTGCTCAAAACCCGGCCTCGGCCACAAAAGAGCGGCGCGCAGGCAGTCGTCATGGGCGACCGCAAGGCCGCGCCGGGGAAATGTTATAGTCGCACCGAATTGCCAGTTCAACGAGCAACGATTGAGACGGCTGCTATGTCATGGTTCGCCCTTGATGTCACGCTGGCGGCGGCGGCGCGCGAGGCCGTGGAGTACGCGTTGATGGAAGCGGGCGCGCTCGGCACGGAGACGACGGGCGCGGGCGCATCGCTGCGCGTGACCGGGTACTTCGCGGCCGTGCCGGAGCGCGAGCTTGTGCGCGCGGCCCTGCTGGCGGCCTTTCGCATCTACGCGCTGCCGTCTGCGGCCGTCGGCGAGATGTCGGTGCGCGAGGTTGTGGCGCGCGACTGGTTGGCAGAGTGGAAGCAGAGTTGGCAGCCGGTCGAAGTCGGCGCGCGGTTCATCATTGCGCCGCCTTGGAGCGTGCTACAGGACGTTGGTGCGCGCAGCGTGATCTGCATCGAGCCGGGCATGGCCTTTGGCACGGGCACGCACGAGACGACGCGCCTGTGTCTTGTCGCCATCGAACAGCATTTTCGCGGCGCGAGTTTGCTGGACGTGGGCACGGGCACAGGGATTCTCGCCATCGCCGCCGCACAGCTTGTGCCCGCCGCGCGCATCGCCGCCTGCGACACGGATGCGGACGCCATCGAGATCGCACGCGAGAATGCGCGGCTCAACGGCGTCGCCGCGCGCATAGATTTTTATGTCGGCTCAGTCAACGACGCGACGCCATCTGCCGATTGCGTGTGCGCGAATCTGACGGCGGACGTGATCGTGCCGCTTCTGCCCGCGCTCGTCGGCGCGACGTGCGGGCGGCTCATCCTGTCCGGCATCCTCGACACGCAGGCCGACGCGGTGTGCGCTGCCCTGCGTGCGCTCGGCGTCAACGCGTGCGAAGTTACGACTGACGGCGAGTGGGTTGCCATCGTCGTCTGATGGCAGCGCGCAAGCGCAGGCGACGTTGCGCGCGTACGCGAGCCGGATCGAATTCAACACGGAACAGATCAGCCAGCACCGACCTCTTAGTTCATGCCGCGTCGCCGCTTCTACGCTCCGCCCGCCGCGTTCGCGCCCGATGGCGCGAGCGTCCTGCTGTCGCGTGAAGAGAGCGCACACTTAACCAGCGTGCTGCGCCTGCGCGCGCGCGCAGAGGCGTTTGTCTTCGACGGCGCGGGGCGCGAGTTTCAATGCACGGTCGCGGAGCCGCGCGGGCGCGACGGGCTGGCACGGCTGGTGGTCGTCGCCGAGGTTGAGCCGCAGCGGGCCGAGTCGCCGCTGGCGCTGACGCTGGCGGTGGCGCTCCTGAAGGGCGAGAAGTTCGACACGGTCGTGCAGAAGGCGACGGAGTTGGGCATCGTGCGCTTTGTGCCGGTCGTGACGGCGCGCGGCGACGTGCGTCTGCGGGCCGGGCGCGACGCGGAGGCGCGGCTGGCGCGCTGGCAAAGGCTCGCGGTCGAAGCCGCGAAACAATCGGGGCGCGCGTTCGTGCCGGCGGTCGGCGCACCTCGACCTCTGGCTGCGTTGCTGGCGGACGAGGAATTGACGGGCGGCGCGCGGCTACTGTTCACCGAGCGTGACGGGCAGAGTTTGCGCGCGGCGAGCGCGAACTGGCCCGCGAACCCGCACAGGCTCGTGGCGCTCACGGGGCCGGAAGGCGGTTGGGCGGACGAAGAACTCGTAGAGGCGCGCGCGGCCGGCTGGCAACTCGTTACGCTCGGCGGGCGCATACTGCGCGCCGAGACGGCCGCCGTCGTCGCGGCGACACTCATGCAACACCTGTGCGGCGACTTACGTTAAAGCAGTCGGGCGCGCGCCGTTCGTCGCTCGCGGCGTGCGGGCAGGCAGAATGTTTTGACGAAACGGCGCGGGCGGGCGCAGAATATGTGGACGGGTTTGGCGGGCGCGAAACGGGCGCGGCGAAACCCGGCCGGAGTGCGTGGCGTATGGCATTTACGAGAGATGAAGCGGTGGCGCGGGCGCAGGCCGATTTGGCCGAGCGGCTGGGCTTAAAAGAGAGCGAGGTCGCTGTGGACTCGGTCGAGGATACAGATTTTCCGGACGCCAACTTCGGCGCGTCCATGCCCGACGAGATGAGCGCACAGATGATCACGCCCGGCTGGCGCATACGCCTCAAGGCCGCGGGACAGAGTTATGAATATCGCGCCAATCGTAACCGGCTGCGGCTGTTCAACTACAAGGGCGCACATCATCGCGTGGTATAAATTTGCTTCTCCCGTCCGGGCAGTAATAGTAGTGAGGTAAAGGCAATGAACCGAAATAATCTCTTCGGCCATCTGGCGTTGGCCGTGGCCCTCGTCATTCTCGCCGCCTTCATCGGGCAGATGCGGCACATGAGTTGGCACACGCGGCCGGTCGAACGGCGCGTGGAAGTGCCGGTCACCGAACCGGCCGAGACGGCCGACGACGACAAGGACGAACCGGAAGACGCAGACGACGCGGCCGATGATGCGGAAGTAATCGTGCGCTTCCGGCCCGGCACGTCGCAGGAGACGATTGACCGCATCACCGCGCAGTTGAACGACCGCATCGAAGACCGCTTCGAGCAGATCGACAACGCCGAGATGGTCATCGCCGACGAAGATAATCTGGACGCCGAAGAAGTTGCGGCGGAATATCGCGCGCTGCCCGAAGTGCTCTACGCCGAGCCGGATTTCAATATCGAGCTTGAGCCGGGCGAAGACGAGGTCGGCGCTGGGCCGGGCCTCAAACCCGCCTACGCGGCGACCGGCGACCACGCGCATCCGAGCGATCCGATGTTCGACGATCAATGGTCGCTCGACAATCACGGCACGCGCGGCGGCAAACAGGGTGCGGACATCAGCGCCATTCAGGCGTGGGCCAAGACGCACGGCAGCCAGAAGGTCGTCGTCGCCGTGCTCGACACCGGCGTTGACTACACGCACCGCGATCTGGTCAGCAACATCTGGACGCGCCCCGCCAGCGTCCCGGCTTACGAGGACAACGAACTCGGCTCGTTTGACGACGAGCATGGCTTCGACGCCTCCGATGCCGACGGCGACCCGATGGACGACAACGGGCACGGCACGCACTGCGCCGGCATCATCGGCGCGGAAGGCGACAACAACGACGGCATCGCGGGCGTCAACTGGAAGGTCGAGATCATGCCGCTGAAGTTCCTGAACGCGGGCGGCAGCGGCTCCGTCAAGGACGCGATTGAGTGCATCAACTACGCGATTGATCGGAAGAAGGCGGGCGTCAACCTGCGCATCATCAGCGCAAGCTGGGGTTCGACCATGTACTCGCGCGCGCTGGAAGATGCGATCAAGCGCGCGGGCGAAGAGGGCATCCTGTTCGTCGCCGCCGCCGGCAACTCCTCTTCGGACAACGACCGCCGGCAGCACT
>DASVQA010000231.1:0-33830 GCA_036389375.1 Pyrinomonadaceae bacterium
TCGGCATTCATCACGTAGATCTCGTCCGTGCCATCGGCGTCGAAGACGTAAGCGATCTTCGAGCCGTCGGACGACCACGCCGGGTAGTAATCGTTGTGTGCGCCGACGGTGCCGAGGTTGTTGGTCAGGTTGATCTGATTCGTCCCGTCCGGATTCATCGTGTAGATTTCCAGATTGGAGGGATCGTTGCGCGTGGTCTCAAACGCGATCTTCGTGCCGTCCGGTGACCAGCTTGGGTCTAAATCCCAACCGGGGCTGTTCGTCAGGCGGCGCTCGTTCGTGCCGTCCACGTTGATGACGTAGATTTCCCAATCGCCTGCGTCGCGGTTCGTACGAAACGCGATCTGTTTGCCGTCGGGCGACCAAGCGGACTCGGCGCAATCGCCGGTGCGGCTGTTGGTGATGCGCTGGACGTTCGTGCCGTCCGCGTTCATCACGTAAATCTGGTAATAGAGATCATCGCCGCGCCCGCTCGTGAAAGCGATCTTCGTGCCGTCGGGCGAATACTCGGGCCAGAGGTCGTCGCTGTAGTCGTGGACGGTCAGGCGCGTCTGTTCGCTGCCGTCGGGGTTCATGGTGTAAACCTCGGCTTGGCCGTCGCGCGTGCTTGAGAAGGCGATCTTGCCTTGCGGCCGGTAGAGCAACAGGTTCGGCGTGTCCGCGCCGGCATTAAGCACCTTGTTGGGCGTCGCGTTGCTGAGGATGGCTTGCGCGACCGAGGCGGGCGCTGCCTGCGGGTTACCGCTCAGGTAACGCGCCGCTACGCCCGCGACAAACGGTGCGGCCGAAGACGTGCCCGTGCGAATACTCGTCACCGTATCGTCGGTGCTGCCCGCCGAGACGATGTCCACGCCGGGCGCGAATAAATCCACGACCGAGCCAAAGTTCGAGGTGGACGGCATGGTGTCGTTGGCGTCGCTCATCGCCACCGTGATCGCTTCGGTGACGCGCGCGGGCGAGCGCGTGCCCGCGTCGAAGCCGCCGTTGCCGGCCGCGACGACAAAGGTGATGCCGGCGGCGATGGCATTGCGCACGGCCGTGTCCATCGTCACGTTGCCGTTGAGGATGCTGACCAGACTCATGTTGGCGACGGCCGGTTTGACGTGGTTGCCCGTCACCCAATCAATGCCCGCGATGATCTTGGCGGCCGTGCTGCCGTTCGTGCAGTTAAGCACGCGCACAGACCAGAGCGTCGCGCCTTTGGCGACGCCGTAGGTGTTGCCGCCGATGAGACCGGCGACGTGCGTGCCGTGCCCGCTGCAATCGCCGCCGTTGCGCCCGTCGAGTACGTTGTCGTAGGCGTACTGCGCGCGGCCACCAAACTCCTGATGACTGAACCGGATGCCGCTATCAATGATGTAGACGTTCACGCCCGTCCCGGCATTGGCGTAGCTGTAAGTTGAATTGAGCGGCAGGTCGCGCTGGTCTATGCGATCCAGCCCCCACGGCGCGGTCGGCTGCACGGTCGAAGCGCCTTCAACCTCCACGTCCTCCTCTATGTAAGCGACGAGCGGATTGCGGCTGAGGGCCAAGGCTTCCGCCTCGTTTAGTTCGACGGCGAAACCGCGCAGGGCGTGTGTGTAAGTGAAATTGACGAACCCGTGATGCGTGCGCGCCATTTGCGCGGCGGTGTCCTCGACGGCGCGGGCCGCCACGCTGGCTTTGAAAACGACGATGTAGTGGCCCGGAATTGCGCCGTCATGCTTGCGTAGCAAACCTTTTGCGTCGGGGGCCTGAGCGTGTGCTGAGGCAGGGGCCAGCCAGAGCACGGCGAGGGTCAGGGTCACAAACACTGTTCTAAATTTCGTCATGCTATTCCTCAATTAAAGTTCAGCAGCAGAGCTGTGGGCACTTGCGATTCATCGCCTGTAGACACACAAACCCCCAACGCTTGCTCACACAAAAGCAAGCCCGTTATCTAGATAATTGGTCAGGTGACGATTGGAACTGTTGTAAGTCAGACCTTAATGTTCTATGGACTTACAACCTGAGCGGCAGGCCATCGAAGCATTTGTGGGGGGTTCAACTTACGCATCCCTTATGTGCAACCGCCGTTCCACAGGCACGGCCGCCCAAAATGTGAATGCAATATTCAGGAAACGTGAATGTAATACTAAGCGGGGCTGACGTGCGGGGTGTGAGCTTACGCAAACGTGTTTTATGTTGGAACACCATTAGGCGAGCTAGGCTCAGAGTGAAACAAGGGCACGCATACTTCCCTGAAAATGGGGTTCGGCGTGCTGGCAAGGCGCAATCGAAGTTGCGCGTAATGGGAGTTCTCCCCGTCTGTGCTGCCTAATTGTTGATGACAAGAGATAATTATATTTCTGTTACGGCGCAACAGATGAGAACTGCGGTTTGGCGCGGTAAATTCTGCTCGCGGAGATTCTGGCGCTGACCGCAACGGTAAACCGTGCGTGTTTTATTCTGTAACAGACGGGTGCGAGGGGCTGAAGCGAGGCGGGCGCGCTGGCTTTATTTAGCCACCACTTCGAGACCTTTGGCGAGGGCCGGATTGTCCTTGCTCATGAGTTTGAACTTCTTCAGTCGCCGGTAGAAGGTCGGGCGATGGACGTTGAGTAGTTGCGCGGCCTTCTTCACGTTTCCGCCTGTGCGTGCGAGGGTCTGTGCGATGGCTTCGCGCTCGATCTCTTCAAGCGTCAGATGGGGCGGGATGATGCATTGCGACTGGCGTGCGCTGCCGGCGGTCAGGTTATCGGGCAGGCTTTCGACGGTCAGCAGTTCCTCCTGACAGAAGAGGACGGCGCGCTCAATCACGCCTTCGAGTTCGCGCACGTTGCCGGGCCAGTCGTAGCGCATCAGCCGCGCAATAGCCGGTTGCGAGAGACCACGTATCTGCTTGTTATATTTCGTGCTGTAGCGTTGCAGGAAATGCTCTGCGAGCAGCACCAGATCATCCAGCCGCTCGCGCAGGGGCGGAACTATTATTCTGACCGTGCTGATGCGGAAATAGAGGTCTTCCCTGAGCCGGCCTTCGCTGATGGCTTGCGCGGTATTGCGATTGGTCGAGGAGACAAGCCGGAAATCAACGCTCAACTCCTGCTCGTCGCCGAGCCGGCGCAGTTTGCGCTCCTGCAAGACGCGCAAGAGTTTCGTCTGAAGATGCACCGGCATTTCGCCGATCTCGTCCAGCAATAATGTGCCGCCTGCGGCGGCTTCGATCAGTCCGCGCTTGTCGCGGTCTGCGCCGGTGAACGCGCCGCGTTTATAACCGAACAACTCCGACTCGATCAGATCGGGCGGGAAGGCCGCGCAGTTAATACGTATGAACGGCCGATTGGTGCGCTTGCTCTGGAAGTGAAAAGCGGCCGCGATCAGTTCTTTGCCCGTGCCGCTTTCGCCTTCGATGAGCACGGAGGCGTCGGACGAAGCGGTGGCGCGGATGGTCTCATAGACGTGGCGCATCTGCGGGCTGCGGCCGATGATGCCATACATCTCGCCTTCGCTCGCCAGCGTGCGCTTGAGCAGCCGGTTCTCGCGTTTGATGCCGGCGAAGTGCAGCGCACGCTCCGCGAGCATCGTGATCTCGTCGGGCGTAAAAGGCTTCTCGACGTAATAGTAAGCGCCCTGTTTGATGGCGGCGATGGCTACGTCGAGCGAGCCGTGCCCCGTCATCAGGATCACTTCGGTTTCGGGGCTGTCGGCCTTGATGCCCTTGAGCACTTCCAGCCCGTCCGCATCGGGCAGGCGCAGGTCGGTAAAGACCAGATCGAATTGGCGCGCGGCCAGCAGTTTGAGCGCCGCAGCAACGTCATTGGCAGAATTGACCTCATAGCCCTGCGCGCCGAGGATGAGTTCGAGCGCGCTGGTGATGCTCTGCTCGTCGTCAATGACGAGGATTCTACCTGCTGCCTCCATCGTCTATTCTCGCTTTCCCGGTCGGCAACTCAAGCAGTATTTCCGTGCCCGCACCGGGGCGGCTATGCACTCGGATCGAGCCGTGATGCTGCTCGATCACCTTCTTGGTGTAGGACATGCCAAGACCCAAGCCGTTACTCTTGGTGGTGTAGAAAGGCTCGAACATGTTTTCGACCTGCTCAGGCGTCATGCCGCAGCCGGTGTCCGCGATGGTCAAGCGGGTGACGCCGTCCGCCACGCTCGTCGTCACGCTCAAGCGGCCGCCGCTCTTGGCCATGGACTGAATGGCGTTGAGCATCAGGTTGATGAGGGCCGACGTGATCGCAGACTCGTCCAACTCGGCTATCACCGCGCCGTCGGCGAGCGCCAGTTGCTTCTCGATCTTGTGCGCGCTCACCTGTGGTTGCACCAGTTGACAGGCGCGCAGCACGAGGGCGTTGAGGTCAACGCGGCGCGGCGTGAGCGTGACGGGCCGGGCGAAGTTGACGATGCGCTCCACCGTGTCCGCCAGATGCTTGATGGTCTCGATAATTTTATCGACGAGGGCTAATTTACTTTCGGCCAGTTCCCCGTCGGCCTCATTCTTCAGGTGTATGGCATAGAGCATCAAGCCCGTGAGCGGATTCCTGACCTCGTGCGCCACCTGCGCCGCCACGCGACCGAGCGCGGCAATCTTCTCGCTATGAAAGAGGCGCTCCTGCATACGCCGCAGCGCCGCTTCATGCTCCTGCTCGCTCGTGAGGTCGCGGATGATGCTCAGGAAGCCGAGCAGTACGTCGTCCGCCTGCCGGATCGGCGTCACGGTCAGCGCGGCGGGGAACGCCGTCCCGTCCGCGCGCCGCAGCCGCACCTGCGTTTCCTGCCGCCCGCCGCCGGCCGCCTCGCGCACCGCATCGAGCGACGGGCGGTCAGCCGGGTCGGCCACCGCGATCAACTCGTAGCGCGAAGCGCCGATGGCTTCGGCCGCCGGGTAGCCAAGCAGCAATTCAGCCCCGCGATTAAAGAGCATGATGCGCCCGGCCGGGTCGGCGGCGATGATGGCGTATTCGGTCGAACTGTCGAGCACCGTATTGAGGAAGTTATGCGCTTCCGCCAGCGCGGCGGTGCGCTCGACGACGCGGCTTTCCAGTTGTTCCGCGTGGCGCTTGAGTTCGGCTTCGAGTTGCCGTTTCTCGTCGGTCAGCCTTTTCTTCTCGACGGCGCGGCGGACGGCTTTAATCAGCACGTCTTTGACGACCGGCTTGGGCGCGTAGTCGTAAGCTCCGGCGCGGACGATCTCCGGCATCAAGGCAAGGTCTGGTTCGCCTGTGATCATGATGATCGGCAGTTCCTGATCGCGCCGGCGCAACTCCTTGAGCAGTTCAATCCCGCTTTTGCCCGGCAGCACTATGTCTATTACGGCCGCATCTATGCTCGTGCCGGTAAAGATCGCCAGCGCGCTCTCGAAATCCGCCGCCGGCAACGCCTCAAAGCCCTCGCGCTTGAGGAATTCCACCATCGTCCAACGCATGCTCGGCTCATCGTCAACCAGCAACACCGTTGGCATACTGCCTCTCCTGCACGGCGAGCGCCGGCAACTCGATAATGAAGCGCGTAAAGACGCCCTTCTCGCTCTCCACCGAGATCGTGCCGTCGAAGTCTTTAATGATGCCAAAGCTCAGACTCAGACCCAGCCCCGTCCCGCCGCCATCGCGCTTGGTGGTAAAAAAGGGGTCGAAGATTTTGTCGCGGTGTTCGGGCGCGATGCCGACCCCGTTGTCGTAGAACTCCAGACGCACAACCTGCCCGTTGGGCTTTTCGACCGTGCGCGCCGTGATCCGAAACAGTTTGCGCTCGCCGCTGCGCCGCGTCTGCAAAGCATGGTGCGCGTTGCTGACCATGTTGACGACCACTTGCCGCAGGCGTGAGCCATCGGCCTTGACGGGCGGCAGGTCGGGCGGGAGATTGAACTCCACGCTGATGCCGTCCTTTTGCAACTGGTGCGTGAACAGAGCGAGCGAGGTGTTGACCGCTTCGGCCACGCTGACGCGGCTCAATTGCTGCGGCTCTCTGCGCGCGAAGGTCAGCAGGTTACGCACGATCTTGGCGATGCGCTGCCCTTCTTCGATAATGCCGTTCAGCATTGTCTGCTGCGTCTCGGTCTGTGCGACGCCTTCGTCCTGCAACAACTGGGCGTAATTGATGATGCCGTTGAGCGGATTGTTGATCTCGTGGGCCACGCCCGCCGATAGTTCGCCGATGGAAGCAAGTTTCGATGATTGAAATAGCTGGCGTTGGATCTCTTCCTTCTCAGCTTCGAGCCGCTTGCGCACGGATTGATCACGCACGAGCAGAATCAGCAGGCTCTCTGCGCCCATCGAGAGCCGGCTGCGCGAGACGGAGACGGGCAGCGGCGGGCCCGACGCCGGGTGCAGCGTCAACTCGCTCTCGCCCGGCTCGTCGCTCGTGAGCAACTCCGGCAGTGCGCTTGAAAGCTGGTCGGGGTCAGTGCTGTGGGCCAGTTCATCAGCACTTTTGCCGATCAACTTCTGCGCCGGACAGCCTAGTATTTCGCAGAATTTTTTATTGACTTCCACCAGCCGGTGGTCGCTGGCCGTCATCAACCCGATGCCGTCGCTGGCATGCTCGAACAGCGCGCGGTAGCGCTCCTCGCTGGCCGCCAGTTCGCGCTGCTGCCGCTTGACCAGCCGCAGCAGCATCGTCACGACGATCACATCCACCGTGATGGAAATGAAGAAATGCTCGACGCGCTGTTGCACGCGCCAACGCACCAGGCGGTTTCCTTCACCGGGCAGTTCTGCCTCGATCTGGGCAAAGACGGGCGTCATCAACACTTTTTCCCACGTGAAGATGACGACGGTGGTCAGGCAGAAGGTCAGGAGCGTGAAGAAAAGGACGAGCATCAGGCTGGTGCGCTTTTTTATAAAGCTTAACCCGCCAACACTATCTGGCCCTGGCATAGTTCGCATTAAGCAACTCTGACTGTCTCTGGGATAGATACTTCGGAGGACGAAGTTACACGGCAACAATCCTTTTAAGACGAACGGCAGTAGCGGAGTTGAAGCATAGTTTGTGAGACTAAATTCAACACTGCTCAGGGGAATAAGGGGTAAGAAACATAAGCAAATTACTCAACCTGCACACGCTTGTCAAGAAATACGCAAGCGCCCGCGCGCGCGCAGAGCCGGACGCCTGTATCCACCTGATAGCAGGCCCACGCCGCTTCCTTAGCTGTGCCGACTGATTCGGCAAACCATCTGCGCCAACAGGCGCGCGCGCTTACTGGCATACTCTTTGCCAAACATGCCGGGGAGAAGCTCCGCAGCGTGAATTAACGCTGTAGAAGCAAGGTCTCAAGTCAAATTGCATTGTGTTGCCCGGGTCTCCGGTCAATCTGCCAAACGATTCGGTCTTTTGCCCCACCCGCCCTCCAGCTCGTTTACCTCTACAGCAGAGAAGCTTCTCCGGCCGCACTTAAAACCGCAGTTGAGGAATCGTCGGGCATGAATTTCAAAAAGAATAGGATGCTGTTGATTGTCACGGGCGCTTTGTGGCTATTCGTGATCAGCATAGGCATAGGGATTCTCTGGAACTACGAAAGCACGCCGGGTGTTGCGGCTGCTGCGCCCGACCGGTGGCCCGGCGAGAGCCGGATCAAACGCGCCCCTGATCACGCAACGCTCGTCATGCTGGCTCATCCGCATTGCCCCTGCACAAGAGCCAGTATCGGCGAACTGGCGCGACTCATGACGCAGGCGCAAGGCCGGGTGACGGCTTACGTGCTCTTTGTCAAACCGCCTGATTTCTCCGCCGGTTGGGAACAAACTGATCTATTGACCAGCGCCGCAGCGATCCCCGGCGTGCATGTCGTGCGTGACGATGACGGACTTGAGGCGAGCCGTTTCCACGCTGCGACCTCCGGCCAGACCGTGCTCTACGACACTGAGGGGAAACTGCTCTTTAGCGGTGGCATCACGAGCGCGCGCGGACACGCGGGCGATAACGCGGGCCGGATGGCCATCGTTGCGCTGCTCACAACAGCAGAGGCGGCACAGAGGGAGACACCAGTGTTCGGCTGCCCGCTCTTTACGCAGCAGACCGAATGCCCGATGGGAAAGGAGGTTGGTGGTGCAAATGATTACCACTGAGCGCAGCACGACAGCGCCTTTCCAGCCGCGGGCCAAACAACTCTTTACCGAACATCAGCAGTCCATCTGCAAACGCACCGACCGCATGTTCGCCGGCCTGATGCTCATTCAGTGGGTGGCCGGTATTGCTGCCGCCCTTTGGCTCTCACCGCGAACATGGGCGGGGGCATATAGTCAGACGCACATACACGTCTGGGCCGCAGTCTTCTTGGGCGGTGCGATCAGCCTCTTTCCGATTATGCTGGCCCTTGTGCGCCCCGGCGAGACCTCGACGCGCTACACCATCGCCACCGCGCAGATGCTCATGTCGTCGCTCCTTATTCACCTGACCGGCGGCCGACTTGAGACGCACTTTCACGTCTTCGGCTCGTTGGCTTTTCTCGCCTTCTACCGTGACTGGCGCGTGCTCGTTCCGGCCACGGTCGTCGTGGCCGCGGATCACTTCTTACGCGGCATGTTCTGGCCCGAATCCGTCTACGGCGTGCTCACGGTGAGCAGTTGGCGTTGGCTCGAACACGCAGGCTGGGTGCTGTTTGAAGACACGTTCCTCTTCATCGCCATCAAGCGCAACGTCCGCGAGATGTGGGACATCGCCGAGCGGACGGATGAGACCAAGGCGTTGAACGAAAGTCTGGAACATCGCGTCGTGGAACGCACCGCCCAGTTAGTCATGGCCAACAAAGAGCTAACGAAGGAAGTAAGCGAGCGGAAGCTGGCGGAAGAGCAGCTACGCCATAACGCGTTCCACGATGGGCTGACCGATCTGGCGAACCGCGCCTTGTTCATGGATCACTTGCAGCTTGCGCTTGCGCGCGCCCAGCGGCACGAAGATTATCAGTTTGCCGTCCTCTTCCTCGACCTTGATCGTTTCAAGGTCGTCAATGATAGTTTTGGCCACACCGTCGGCGATAAACTGCTCATCGGCATTGCCCGCCGCCTCGAAACTGCCATGCGCCCCGGTGATACGGTGTCGCGCCTCGGCGGCGACGAGTTCACCATTCTGCTCGATGACCTGAGGGACGCGGGTGAAGCCCGGCTGGTGGGCGAGCGGCTGCAACGAGAATTGGCCATGCCGTACAACCTCGGCGGGCATGAAGTCTTTACCACCGTCAGCATTGGCATCGCGCTGAGTTCGCCCGACTATCATCGCCCGGAAGACATCGTGCGCGACGCGGACACGGCGATGTATCGGGCCAAGCAACTAGGCAAGGCGCGTTATGAAGTGTTCAATCAAGCGATGCACACCCGCGCGATGGACGTGTTGGGCTTGGAGCGCGACCTGCGTTGGGCCGTCAAACGGCAAGAGTTCTTTCTCCAATATCAGCCGATCATCTCCTTAGACACCGGCAGACCGCGCGGGTTTGAGGCCCTGATCCGGTGGCAGCACCCGGAGCGCGGCCTCATCCCGCCCGTGAAGTTTATTCCCATCGCGGAAGAGACCGGGTTGATTATCCAGATCGGGCAGTGGGTGCTTGACGAAGCGTGCCGGCAGATGCGCCAGTGGCAAGAGCTATACCCGGCTGACGAGCCACTAACGATTAGCGTGAATCTCTCCGGCAAACAATTTATGCAGCCCGATCTGCTGGAACGGATTCAAGCGGTGTTGCGGGACACGGGTCTTGACCCGCGCAGCCTGAAGCTGGAAATTACGGAGAGCGCGGTGATGGAGAACATCGAGACGGCGACCCGCACGCTCGAACAACTACGCGCGCTCGGCGTTGAGTTGAGCATAGACGACTTTGGCACAGGCTATTCATCCTTAAGCTACCTGCAACGCTTCCCGGTCAGCACCCTGAAGATCGACCGCTCCTTCATCAGTCGTATGACGGAGCATGAAGGAACAGCCGAAATCGTGCGGACGATTATGCGGCTAGCGCAGAATCTAGGCATGGACGTGGTGGCCGAAGGTGTGGAAACCGAGCAGCAGCGCGCCCAACTCGGAGCACTGGCATGTGCCTTCGGGCAGGGCTACTACTTCTCCAAGCCGCTGAATTATGAGGCCGCAGAGGTATTCCTACGAGATTGCATGCCGCAGGCCAAGGGCAAGCCTCAAGCTGTAAGTTACAGCCCGCAGCCGATGCGTAGTACAAGCCCCGCGCCCAATTACGCGCACAACGAAGCGTGACTCACTACCGCCCCGCCGCAATCCTGACCTATCGGACTCCGGCGATATGCCGAACCCTCCGCTGCGATTAATCCGAATCGCTATTCGTAGCGCAGCGCGATCAGCGGATCGACTTTCGTCGCGCGGCGCGCAGGGATCAGGCAAGCGATGAGTGCCACCAAGCACAGTAACAGTGAGATGCCGGCGAAGGTGAGCGGGTCGGTGGCACTGACGCCGAATAGCAAACTCTTCAGCAGCCGTGTGAGCGCAAAGGACGCGGCGATTCCCACCGCCATGCCGATTAAGGTTAGGGTCATCCCCTGACCGGCGACGAGCCACAGCACGTTCTTGCGTTGCGCGCCCAGAGCCATGCGGATACCGATCTCGCGCGTGCCCTGCGCGACGGCGTAGGACATCACGCCGTAGATACCTACCGCCGCCAGCGCCAGCCCCAGCGCCGCGAACAGGCCGAGGAGGAGCATGTTAAAACGCTGCGCGGCGACGGAGCGGGCCCCGATCTCTTCCATAGACGAGACGTGCGAGAGCGGCAGCGTGGGATCAACAGCCGCGATCTCGCGCTTGACTGCCTGGCTCAGACCTAACGGCTCGCCCGTCGTCCGCACCACGAAGTTGGCCGACGTGAACGTACGCACTGTCGCCATCAGCTTGTCCGGCACTTGGGCGAGGGGCACAAAGACCATCGGCGGGGCGGGTCGATCCAGCCCCTGTTGCTTAATGTCTGCGACCACACCGACCACTTGGCGTGCAGGATCGTCCGTGCCGCGCCCGACGGAGAGTTGTTGCGCGAACGGGTCTTGCCCGCCGAAAAATCGCTGCACGAATGCCTCGTTGACTATGGCGACGGGCGGCGCGGACGTGTTGTCGGCATTGCTGAAAGAGCGCCCCTGTCGCATGTCGATCTTCATGACGCGGAAGTAGTCGGGCGAGATCATCCTAAACTGCACGCTCCGCGCTTCATCGGGTTGGGCGGTCAAGAAGATCGGCATGTTGAACTGCCAGTCGAGTGGCAGCTTGTTGGTGACTGCCGCAGACTCAACGCCGGGGAGTCGGGCGATCCGCTCGAGCGCGTCGCTGTAGAACGCCGTCGCCTTGCTGGCTGTGGCGTAACGCCCTCCATTGAGGTCGATCTGGAAGGTCAGCACGTTGCGCGGATCAAAACCCGGCGCAACGCTCAGCAGATTGGCGAAGGTGCGGACGAGCAGCCCTGCGCCGACCAGCAGCACGAGCGAAAGCGCCACCTCCGAAACGACTAACAGGTCGCGCAGGCGCGAGCGCGCGGTCGCGCCCCTGCCCGGACTGTCTTTCAGCGCAGTGTTGACATCCACTTTGCGCGCCTGCAACGCCGGCGCTGACCCGAACAGCAAACCCGTCCCGATGGCGGTGGCGAAGGCGAACGTCAGTACGCGCCAGTCCACAGTGACATCGGTCACGGTCGGCAGCACGCCGCGCGGTATCAAAGCCCACAGCAGCCGCGTGCCCCACAGAGTTACCAACAACCCGGCTGCGCCGCCGACGAGCGCGAGCAACAGTCCTTCCGTGAGCAGTTGCCGCGCGACCCGCCCGCCGGCAGCGCCCAGCGCCAGCCGCACAGCGATCTCACGCCGGCGCGACGCCGCGCGCGTCAGTTGCAGATTGGCGACGTTCGCGCACGCAATCAGGAGCAGGAAGCAGACCGCGCCCAGCACGATCCAGAGGTATTTGGCGACGCCCTCTGTGAAGAAATCTTGATACGGCTGCGCGCCTACGGTTTCACCTTCCAGCATCTGGCGCGGGAAAGCTTCGCGGTACTTCTCCGCGATCACCTTCAGTTCGGCCTGCGCCTGCTCTACGCTGACGCCCGGTTTCAGGCGACCGATCACCTCCGCGTTCGGATCGACGTTCGCGCCCGGCCGCGCACGCATCGGAACAAATAGTCCAACCTCTGAGCCGAACCGAAAATCAGGCGGCATGATGCCGACGACTGTCACCGGCCGGTCATTCAGCGTTATGGTTTTGCCGATCAGCCCTTTGTCCCCGCCGAAGTTTCTCTGCCACAGCCTGTAGCTCAGGATCACCACGCCCGGCCCGCCCGGCTGATCCTCCTCGTGGGTGAAGGCGCGCCCCAAGGCCGGGTAGATACCCAGCACGCGGAAGAAGTCTTCAGACACGCGCCGGCCGGGCACGTACGCCGCCTCCTGCCCGCCCGCCAAGTTGCCACCCGCGCCGCCGTAGCCCGAAGAGCACGCCAGCGCCTCGAACGACCGGCTCTGCTCGCGCCAGAAGAGAAACTTCGGCTCACCTGAACCCGCGAGACCGCTCCGGTAGAGCTGCCCTACGTACAGGAGTCTGTCGGCCTCCGGGTAAGGCAGCGGGCGTAACAATACGGCACTCACCACACTGAAGATCGCCGTCGTCGCACCGACGCCGAGCGCAAGCGTGATGACCGCCACCAAGGTAAAGCTGGGACTTTTCCGCAGCGTCCGCGCACCGTAGCGCACGTCCTGAAGCAATGTCTCGATTGTGGTGAACCCCCACATCTCTCTGCTCACCTCCCGCAACAACGTCTGGTTGCCAAACTCGCGCCGCGCGGCCAAGACAGCCTCCTCAGGCGTCATCCCGTCGGCAACGTTTTCCTCCACCTTCATCTCAAGGTGGAACCTCATCTCTTCCGCCAACTCGCGGTCTAGCTGCTCCCGCCGTCGCAGGAACACTATCCGCCTCCACAGCTCGACGATCTTCTGCATTGGGGTAATGGCGTATGTCTCAGGCAGGCTTCATCACGCGCGCAATAGCCCCGATCACCCGGTCGAAGTTGGCGCTTTCGGCTGCGAGTTGTTTGCGCCCCAGCGGCGTCAGCCGGTAGTAGCGCGCGCGGCGGTTATTCTCCGTCGTTGCCCACTCTGAAGCGACCCAGCCCTTTAGTTGCAAGCGCTGCAAGGCCGGGTAGAGCGAGCCTTCCTCGACCTGCAAGACATCTTCGGAGACCTGCCGGATATACTGGGCAATACCGTAACCATGCAGCGGTGCGCGCGTCAGGGTCTTCAGGACGAGCATCTCCAGCGTGCCGGGTAGGAGGGCATCTTTGGCGGAAGCTTCTCTCATGATACTCTTTCCATAGATAAACTATGGTAAAGATCGCATGACTGCATTTGCCTGTCAACTGTTTTTTATATTGATGGTGTGTGCTGTGAGAAAGCGCCGCCGTCCACTTAGAGGTTGTGTTGCAGGAGTTGCTTTGCGGTAAGCAGAGGCTCGGCGGCGCAACTCATTCAGCAGTCACACCAAAGCGGCACGCGCCGACCTGCGCCTTACGGGGTTTTCTCACCATATTTCTACTCGCTCTAGCACAATTTTCGCGTCCTAAAATTTATACGGTCATATTGGCATCGCCGCCTAACGGTAGGTATCTTCTGGCGAACTGTTTTCGGGCGCACCCCTAGTCTGGACTCATTCGGTGGAAAGGTTTTCAACCAATAGACGCTGAATCTCTATGCCTACGTCCTTAACAACCCGCTCAAGTGGATCGACCCGACCGGCCATAACCCACAGGGGAAAGATCTAGAGAAAGAAGCAAAGAAATACCACCATAAATTTAAGAATGGGGTGCTGGTGACAGAAAGCGGTAATTAGCTTATATCCGAATCAGTCGCTGTACATGGTAATTCAAATGATGATCCGCTCCCTTCATCTTTCCATGACTATATTCCTGTGTGGAATCGATTCGGACAAATACTTTATGATATGCACACAGGGCATAACGAGCGCGCACTGGGGCACTTCGCTTTAGGTTCTTTAGCAGGCGCGCCCATTGTTAAAGGCGCGTTAGGTCTAGCTTCACTAAAGGTGTTTGCTAGTGGGATAATGGCCAAGACAGGAGTTGTAGCCAGCGAGATCGTAGCAACAGAATTAGCGGCTAATAGCGGCCGGCATATCATTTTGGGCTTAGAGAAGTTTGGGCTTGAAGAAGTCGCCGAACGAGTTGGAGCTGAGACACTACTCAACGATCCGGCCTGGAAAAATACATTGCTTCAAAACATCGCAAATCCGGAGAGCAAATTCACGGTTAGTCTTGAGGGGCTGAGTGGGGAAACTCCTTATTCGCAGATAATGAGTGCTGTCCAGAAAGGCATGTTGCCGAATACTAGCCCAACTAATTGGAAGCTAGCCCAACTCTACCAGGCGGGGCGGCTTAGCGAGGTAACATTAGTAAATCGAGCGGTTGAGATAATTGCCAATCCTTTTAAGTAGAAGTGCTCTATGTCACAAGTAATCACGCGATTCGATGGGCTTTTCTCCATCTGGTCATATGCTATAGGACACGGAAGACTACTGCTCCGCCGGACGAAGTCCGCAACCCAGTGCACCAGGGTTGATATCCTCTTCAAAGATGTCGGATATGTCTGCCTACCCACGACTTTTGAGTACGTTTGCATTGAAGAAGCGGCTTCAAGAGAAGCAGAGCGCATCTTAATTCAGACAAGCTCGCTTCGCATGAAAGGCAGAAAGGTTTTCCAAGTCTCCAGGCAGAACTGGCGAGGCTTCGTCGTCGCTGGCGTGGTAGTCTGGCATGAGGATGAGCGTGAGTATGATGAACCAAGCGCTTTGCTTGCATGACTGTTGCTGACTTGAGTGACTGCGCCACGTTTACTCGAATCATCTGTAATTATTAGTGGCGATATTTCCGCATATTCGAACATCCTATGAATAACGCGGCATGAAACACTAGCGTATGCAAACCCCCTCAATTTATATGCGATATATTGAATCTTTCCTCAATGGCTCATCCGTAAAGAATGTAGATGTACAACCTACCCTGTTGCTGAGTCCTTCCGTTGATGTTAAGCACTCGCCGCGCTCCATAATGTAAAGAGCGTATAGCGCAGTTGTATCCCACATCGCCCGAACCCTTAATCGTTATCCCAACTGAGGGAATAGACGGAACTACCGTTTAGATTCTCGCGTGCGTGGTCGTAGCACCTGACGGTCTTCGAGTCTTTGTGCTTCGACATCATCTGCACCTCGCGGTACGTCCGCCCCTGGTTGAGCGCCCGCGTGATGGCCGTCCGCCGCAGGTCGTGCGGCGTGACCTTTTCCTTGATGCCACAGAAGTCCGCCCACTTCTTTACTATCTTTGCGATCATCTGGCGCGTCAGCCCGCGATTGTGCACGCCCGTCCGGTGGTTCTCCGTCGGCTGGAAGACGTACTGATCCTCCACCCGGTTCTCCAGCCACACAGACCTCCGCTCCTCGTCGAGCCGCAGGTAACGGTCAATCGCCTGCTTCACGTCCGGCGGCAGCGGCCAGACCTCATCCGCCCCCTCCCTTGACCCTCAACGTCAGCGCCCAGCGCTCCCCCTTCCACTGAATCGAAGACAGCCTGACGCTGCCGACCTCGGAGACGCGCAACGAGAGCCTAAGCATTAAAAGCATCAGTGCATAGTCCCTCGTCCCTCCGGCGTCCCCCAGTCAGGCCCGACGAGCAGGTGTTGCACCTCCTTCGGCGTCAGCGCCCTCCCCTTCAGTACGTTCGGAATCTGCGGCGGCGGTACGAGTTGCGCGTCGGCGGCGTTAATTGTTAACAGGTCCGGGTAGATCTTTCCAAGGTACGCGTAAAGGGAGCAAATGGTGGATAGTTTCGCGGCGACGGTCTGGTTCGACTGTCCGTGATGGAGGATTGAGTCGCGCCAGGCGAGCACCTTCCGCTCCGTGACTGTCAGCAGGTGCCGCCCTATAAAGCGGTGGAACTCCAGAATCGTCCTCTGATAAGCCTCACGCGTATTATCAGAAGTGGATCGGTTGAGGAAGGCCAGCACCCTGTCCTTTAGCGGGATTAACTGTCGGTCATCCGGCGACGGCTTGACTAAAGGGCCGACTACCTCCGGCTTGACAGGCTGTCTATTCACAGGCAGTAATTGCCTCCACTGGAGAAAAGAATTGTGGAGCATGCGCCCACCTATAGCTTCCAAGGTAACTTCCCTGCTGTTCTACCGCCTCAAACAGACTGATGAAGAATACATCTTTTTTCCAAAACAAGCAGTTGGGCTTTGCCTTCCGAGAGATTCGCCGGGAGGATGTCACGGACGAGGAGATCGAGGAGTTATTAAAGGCGAGCGAGCCAATTCTAGCCATTCTGAGTATGATTCAGCACCGCAAGCAGAGAACGGCTCTGAAGCTCAAATTGTAAGCCCAATAGCAAGATCGCCTGCCGTGATCATTTTATGGTCGAATTAGAACTACTTTATGGTCGAGGAGAATCACTTTATGGTCGAACTGACATTTCAGGGTTTCTCATCCATATCTTTACTAAAGCACGAAGGGCACACAACTGATGTGTTTGTGTGCTCATTAGTCATTAATTCTTTATTTTTGCTTATCCTATATGTATTAGGTAGATCATGTAACATTATTCGTGCGAGGAGACATTATTAGCCACTGAAAGCTACATGTCGTCGGCAACGCAAAGCTGATCTGCTTGCTACGCTTGAGAACGTGAGGGCTATTCTTGTGCAATTACGCTGTACTCTGCCGACTATTATCCCACCACGGGATAAAGAGTTGGTTCGGTTGCTGCGTACCGTGCGTCATATTAGCGCTATCCTGCGACGGACACGAAGCGTGGGCGGCCGAGTCAATGGCCGCATGAAGACATGTTGAAAGTAGCGGCCCGGCTCACCCAGATCCTTGCTCGTGAAACATCCGCACACCTCTCTGACTAGCTTCGTCGATCATTATTTGCGCCTACTTGACTTCACCGCCGATGTCCTTGCGGCGCGGACAGCAGGTGACATTAACCTATTTGAAGCGGAACATCTCGCCAGGTTGACGCCGGAATGGCTTAGTTTGCCACCTGCGCAAGCCAAGCGCGTGCGCGCCGAGATGCTCGCCGCGCACTTACAGACTAAAGCGCCGGGCGCGTGACAGCGGCTACGAATAAATGAACTGCTGCATGTTTCAATGGCTGAAGCAAGAGAACCCACCCAGCCCACTGAGTGGAAGATTTAGAGGATTTCGACCTGTATGACCCGATTCATCTGCTCTGGGAACAACTCAAGCAAATTGGGTTTTGCTTTACGAGGGATTCGTTCCGTTCAGTAAAATATATCCAAATCCCGACATCGCTAGGAATTCTGTATAAACATTTGATTCTACTGCTCTTGGTTCTAGTCTTCCCTGCCCCGCTTTAATAATGCCTGTTCAGTAAGATTTCTGAAGATTTACACTTCTGTGAAACATTATGAAACCAATGTAAGCAGGGGCTGGATCAAGTACCGGATAGGGCAACATATAAACATTGGAAAACCTATATTGTGATTAGGGTCGATCCTTATTTGGATAGGCAATTGATCGGTTTCACTTACCCATGCAAGGGCTGAGGTATGTTGCCGCCACGAATTGAGCCGTTCAATATTAATCTAGCAACTCGTGTAGAGTTTGGGCTGAGAGCTTTAGTAGTAACCCACGCGAAGCCCGATTGCTGCCGCCAAATCGAGCGATCTGTTCACCATCCATTGAGCGATTCAAAAATCCATCTGCTATTAAGGCGTGCAAGTGCATGCGGCAAGACTTTTCATCCATATTGGTCTTTGCGGCTAGCTTTGGCGTACTAACTACTATCTCCCGTTCGGAGCCTTCACTCCATCTGAATAGCCGCAACAGGATTGCTTGGCGCGCAGGCGGGAAACGCGGGAGGATATGGTCAATAAAGGCGTCAAGGTCAGGCAGCGATTTGCTTATTGCGGCACGCGCTTCTGTGACAACTGCCACCCCGGTATTTTTTACCGGGGTGGATTTTACCGGGGTAATTTTTACCGGGGTTACTTGCTCATCCGGCTCTGCCCTCTGCGCTTCCCTTTCCCGGCTGGCCTCGTTGAGCAGTTCGGCCATAGGAGAGGTCGGACGCCGAATCTGAAAACCTTCAGGGATCACGTTGCGCGCGAATTTGGGCCCGATTCGCCGCGGCTCGTCTTTTGTCTTGGTCTGCTTATTCATGATCGAATCTCAACCAGCAAGTTCTTATTTAGCAACCCGAATTGAGCGCTTTTCGTCCTTCTTGCGCGCCGGCATTTTCAAACGCTCAAGCGTTTCGATTGCTAGTTCATCGAACTGCTGGATGGCACGAGTCGAACCGGATGACTGCTCTTGATATGCGTAGATAGGCACATGATAGGCCGGAGCTTCAGCCAGTTTTGTATTAATAGTTATATAAGTCTCGAACAACTTTGGGCCTAGTGTCGGGTCTTGGCGCACAGCTTCAACCGCATTCCTGGATAAATTAGTGCGCGCGTCGAACAGCGTGATCAACGCACCGAGGATGTTCAGTTTGCGGCGCGCGATCAATTCATCAAGGCTCAGGAGCAGATCGCCCACGCCTTCAAGTGGCAGGTACTGAGCAGCGACCGGCACGATGACATGCTCCGCTGCTTTTAGCGCGGCGGTGAAAAGTAAGCCCAAGTTTGGCGGACAGTCCAAGATCATGAAGTCGTAGTGTTCGGCAATGTCACGTAAGGACTCTTCCAGCCGATCAATTGCCTGCGCCGTATCGCGGTCGAAGGCCGCCATGCCAAGATTTGAAGGAATGATATCGAGGCGTGGGAACGCTGTTTGATAGACAGCGCTTCTTATGTCTTCAAACGGCAGACGGGCGGGCCGCCCCGGTTGCGCATGGTTCCAGCGCGTGCAGATCACATCAGTGAGTGTAATCTCTATCTTCTCGCGGTCGTAGACGAAGGTTGAGGCATGCGCCTGTGGGTCGCAGTCCACTAGTGCCACATCGTAACCGGCTTGGGCGAGCGCCGCTGACAGATTGACCGCCGTAGTTGTTTTACCTACGCCGCCTTTCTGATTTGCAACTGCAATCGTAGTTGTCTTTCGCATACAAATTCTCCTGTCACCAAGCTCGACGCTCAGGCTGCCAAGCGCTCAGCCACCTGTTTTAGTGAAGCTATATCAGAGAATTTCACGAGTTTTTTCCGCCGATCCAGGGGGTGATTGTGCGTCTGCACCACGCCCTCGCGGATCAAGCGCGTCATAGTTTTGGACGAAATACCCAGATAGAGGGTCGCCTCAGTTGTGGTCATCCATTGCCTAGACTGGAATGCATCACTCATGTTGAATAATGACCTCCGTATTGGAATAACTACCCGAACATAGTAGAGACCATACTACTTCATGTCAATCAGTTTTACATTGCTTTCCTTTATCACCCCAGCAAATCACGACTCCAACCCCGGTAATTTTTACCCCGGTAAAATCCACCCTGGTAGATTCTACCCCGGTAAAATCCACCCTGGTATATTGCACCACCGTAGATTTAACCACGGTAAAAAATGTTCCGGATTGTTCTGTCTGATGTGATCGTGCTAGAAGGTTTGGCGGGCTGAGATGAAGCCGTTTGCACAGGGCATCGCAGCGAATGCTTATTGTCCTTGAGGTTGTAGCATGATTGAAGCGTAGATTGAGGGCGTTGGGTTGTTGTAACGAGTGCGGATGACGGAGTCCGCGCTAGTAACGTTGCGAACAAAGGCAAATGCCCTGAAGCGATCAAGGTTAGCCACCATTCGCTTCAGGGCATATGAAATTCTCGCCATGCTGGCGAGCGGCTGTTTGTGTGTCCGAAGACGATTGCATTGTATGTACATCAGTCGTCTTCGTCAAGCATCTTGTTTCAGTGAGTCAAAGCCAATGCTTACACAGGCGACAGCAGTACAACGTTTCGTGCGGCGCACGCGGCTTGCGCCGCACGAGTACCGCAAGAACTTTCGGCAACTTGATGACGATATTATTGCAACCGTGACTTCGCCGGAGGCTGATAAGGTCACGCCGCTCATGAGCAAAGTTTATCTGCGGCTCGTCAACGCGCCGGCCAGCTACTACGAGCGTGAAGGGGTTTTGCGTTTTGAGAGCGAGGAGCGCGAGGGGCAACACGTGAAAGCATGGTCGGTGCTCTGCGAAGTGCTAGGTGTGGCGAGCGCAACAGCCAACAAGGCGCTCCGCTGGTTACACGAGCAGGGAATTATCGGTTACTTCGCCGGGAAGAATGGGGTCGGCGTGCGTATTTTTCTCAATCGTGCCGCCACATCCATCGGTGTGCGAGCAGGGTCGGGCGGAGAAAAAATTTTGCCTTTCGCTCCTGCTTCAAAGCTTGCGGCTCGTGCTTCATCCGGTGAAGCAGCCTTTAAGGACAGCTTTGCTGTTCCAGAGAGTTTAGATTCAGATTATGATCCGTGCGCGCCAAAATGCGGCGCGGATATAGCCCCGGAGGATGAATCGAATTTAACAGCGTCCTATCCCAGACTCCAAAATGACATCGCTCAGAATGATTTTCGGGGCTGGAATACGCCGGCGCAGACAGGCAGAATTAGCCAGCCGGCTCTGAACGAACTTGCGACCAGACTGCGGGCGGAATTAGAGCCAGCCCTCGCAACGGTCGCGGCCCGCGCCGCGCAACGTGAACACGAACGCACGCGTGAATGGTTGGCGAAGCACGGACTACCTAAGGCCGCGCGCGTGGCGCAACGTGAAGCTTACAATCTGCTCAGACAGTACGGTGTGCTGAAAGGGGCGGCGCAAGGGCAGGTCGGCAGGGAAGTCTGCCAGTCGCACAGTGCGCCGCCCGCCTCGCAGCCGCTTCCAGCCCAGGAGTTGGAAGAATTGGCCTCGATGTGTCTGGCGATGCTTGAGGTACACGGTCAGCCGGTTGAAACCACGCTGGCTGCGCTAGGCACTGAGGCCGGTGGCTATCTGTCGCCCGCCGACGCCGCGCAGGTGCAGGCGCTGGCCGCAGCCATGATCGGGTCAGCGCAGGTGTCCGGCGCAGACAGTTTAACCCACGCAGAACCATGACGAAGCCGCTCCGCAGCTTACTACTCCTGCTCTTGCTGGCCACTTGTGCCTCAGGTCAGCGCGAATTGACGAGGTACGTCGATCCGTTCGTCGGCACGGGCGGTCACGGGCATACGTTCCCCGGCGCGACCAGACCTTTCGGCATGGTGCAACTCAGCCCCGACACGCGCCTGAGCGGCTGGGACGGTTGTTCCGGCTACCATTATTCCGATCACATCATCTACGGTTTCAGCCACACGCATCTGAGTGGCACGGGCGTCTCCGATTACGGCGACATTCTGTTTATGCCCACAGCCGGCGAACTCTTTCTCAATGCAACGGTTGGCGATAAGACCGACAAGGGCTACGCTGCACAGTTCAATCACCAGCACGAGACGGCACGGCCGGGTTACTATGCGGTCAGGTTGGAGGACGACAATATCTTTGCCGAATTGACGGCGACCGACCGCGTCGGCTTACACCGCTACACCTACCCCTCCACCGACCAAGCCAACGTCATCCTTGATCTGACGCACAGAGACAAGGTGCTTGATTCTGCCCTACGCGTGGTTAGCCCGACGCGCATCGAGGGTTATCGCAGATCGGACGCGTGGGCGCGCGATCAGGTCGTCTATTTCGTCGCCGAATTCTCGCAGCCCTTCACTGCTTACGGCATCGCCGTTGACGATAGTCTCAGGCACGACATCGAAGCGGCGCGTGGCACAAACGTCAAAGCGTTCTTTCGTTTCGACGCGCGCGGCGGCACGCCGCTACTGCTGAAGGTCGCCATCTCGGCCGTTGACATCGAAGGCGCGCGCAAGAATCTCGCGGCCGAGTTGCCTCATTGGAATTTCGACCGCGTAAAGAACGAGGCGGACGCGGCGTGGAACAGGGAACTGAACAAGATCGAGGCTTCAGGTGGTACAGCCGCGCAACTGAAAAATTTCTACACGGCGCTTTATCACACGATGCTCGCGCCGAATCTCTTCATGGACGCGGACGGGCGTTATCGTGGGCGCGATCTTAAACCGCACGTGGCGCACGGCTTCACTAACTACACGGTCTTTTCGCTCTGGGATACATTTCGCGCCGCGCATCCGCTCTACACCATCATCGAGCAAAAACGCACGCGCGATTTTATCAACACCTTTCTGGCGCAGTACGAGCAGGGCGGGCGTCTGCCCGTCTGGGAACTGGCGGGCAACGAAACCGAGTGCATGATCGGTTATCACGCCGTTTCGGTCATCGCCGACGCCGCGCAAAAGAATATCGGCGGGTTCGACCGCGAACGAGCCTTCGCAGCCATGAAGCATAGCGCCGAGTTGGAGCACTTCGGTCTCGGCGCATATCAACGGCGCGGCTTTATCGGCGTCGAAGATGAAGGCGAGTCTGTTTCTAAAACACTAGAATATGCTTACGACGACTGGTGTATCGCGCAGATGGCGGCACTCGTGGGCCGGCGCGACGATTACGCACGCTTCATCCGGCGCGCGCAGTTCTACAAGAACGTGTTTGACCCCGTCATGGGCTTTGCGCGCCCGAAACAGAATGGCGGATTCGTCGCGCCCTTCGATCCGCGCGAAGTGACTTTCAACTTCACCGAAGCGAACGCTTGGCAGTACAGCTTCTTTGCACCGCAGGACATCAGCGGTCTCTTTACGCTATTCGGCGGCAAGGAACAGTTCACGCGTAAACTCGACGAGTTGTTTACCACCGAGAGCCGGACGACCGGGCGCGACCAGCCGGACATCACCGGCCTCATCGGACAATACGCACATGGCAACGAGCCAAGCCATCACATGGCTTATCTCTACGACTACGCCAACCAGCCCTGGCGGACGCAGGCGCGCGTCCGTCAGATCATGGACGAATTTTACCGGCCGCAGCCGGACGGTCTGATCGGCAATGAAGATTGCGGGCAGATGTCCGCATGGTACGTGCTGAGCGCCGCCGGCTTTTATCCCGTCACGCCCGGCGCGCCCATCTACGCCATCGGTAGCCCGCTTTTTCCGACTCTACGCTTCCGGCTTGAGAACGGGCGCACGTTCGTCGTCAAGGCGCGCGGCGTCTCGACGCGCAACATCTACATCCAATCGGCCACGCTCAACGGCCGACCTTATGACAGGTCTTTCCTCACGCACAGCGATCTGATGCGGGGTGGGGAACTCGTCTTTGTGATGGGCGCGCGCCCGAATCGAAGCTGGGGCGCGGGCGACGCGGCTGTGCCCGTCGCTGCCATCACGCGCGACGAGATCGTGCCTGTGCCCGCGATTGAAGCGCCCGCGCGCTCCTTCGGCGACCGACTCGAAGTCAGTCTGCGCGCCGCCGCGCCGGAACTTAAAATCTACTACACGACCGACGGCACGGAGCCGGGCGAGCGCGCGCAAACTTACGTGCAACCGTTCTTCATCGCGGACACGACGACCGTGAAAGCCGTCGCGGTTGATGCTCATAACGGGCGCAGTTTTACCACCGTCGCCCGCTTTCAAAAGCTGCCGCACAACTGGTCTATCAAACTCGCTGCGAAGTACAACCGGCAATACACGGCGGGCGGCGACCTCGGTTTGCTGGACGGACTGCGCGGCAGCACGAATTTCAGCGCCGGTGCTTGGCAGGGCTATCAGGGACAGGACTTCGAGGCCGTAGTCGATCTCGGCCGCGTGCAGACCGTGACCAGACTCGGCGCGGGCTTCTTACAGAATGTGCGTTCGTGGATCTGGATGCCGACCCGGCTGGACTTTGAACTCTCGACGGACGGGCGCACCTTCACGCCCGCGCTCTCAATTACCAACGACGTGCCCGCCGACAGCTACGAAGTCGTGACCAAAGATTTCGTCGGCCGGATCGCACCTAGCCCCGCGCGCTACGTCCGCGTCAAAGCATATAACTACGGCAAGATTCCCGCATGGCATCCCGGCGCGGGCGGCGATGCTTTCATCTTCATTGACGAGCTCATGATTGACTGATGCGCCTCGCGCAACCTGTCCACCGTGAGGCTACGCGTCGCTGCCCGCTTCGCTTTCATCTTGCAGAAACTTCTGCGCGCGCATGATGAGCACGCCGCTTGCTCCGTGCGTGATCTCGCTGTCGTAAACCATCTGCACGGCGCGCGGCAGCGAAACTTTGATACGTTCAATGCGCTCGCTGCCCTCCTGTTGCTGCTCGACGAAGCGCAGGCGGCGCGCGAGAAACAGGTGCGACGGGGAATCAATCAGCGAGGTCATCGGATCGACGCGCCCCAGCGCGACAAGTTCGCTGGCCTCGATGCCGAGTTCTTCGCGTAGCTCGCGCCGCGCCGCCGCTTCTGGTTCTTCGCCTTCGTCAATCGCGCCGCCGACAACTTCAAACGTCTCGCGCCCGACGGCGTAGCGAAACTCCTTCGCCAGATAAGCGAAGCCTTCATCGTCCACCGCGAGCACGGCCGCGCCCGGCTTGACCTTCGCCATCGCGTAGATGCCCGGCGTGCCGTCCGGGCGCGTCACCTGATCCTCGTTGATGGCGATCAGTTCGTGTTGGTATTTCACCGTTGACGCATTGATCGTCCACGGGCCATGTTTTCTTGGCATCATAACTTAATCAACCGAGCAGGTAGAGCGCCGCCTGCCAGCCGTCAAGCTGCACAGACTGTTGGGCCGCATCGCCCGCAAGCGACGACGGTGGCGCAAGCCTCGCCCCCGCGCCGCCATATTTTTCAGCACCGCTCCAAAGCGCCAGCCGCCACGCGCCGCCCTGCGCGAGCGTCGGCGGGAGCGCCTGCGGCTCGTCAGCCAGATTGCAAAACAGCAGGGCGGCTGAGCCGTCCGCGTCGCCGCGCCGGATGATGAGCCAGCGGCGTGCCTCGTCGCACGCAACCTCCGTGCGGCCCTTGTCGCAATTCGACAGGCACGCGTGCCGCTTGCGGAGCGCGATCAGATCACGATGGAAGCCGAGTACCTCTGCGTGCGGCGATTCGGCCAGACGCGACCAGACGAGTTTCGAGTGCTCGAACGTCTCCGGCGCTTGCGGGTCTGCGAAGCCGCCGACGGTCGAAACGGTCTCGCCCTCCTCCTTCGCAAACGCGGCGTACTCTTTGCGCCGCCCCTCGCGCACGCCGCGCGCCAGATCGGGATCGGTGTGGCTTGTGAAATAGAGAAACGGCGCGACCTCGCCCCACTCCTGCCCCATAAAAAGCATCGGCAGATTGGGCGCACAGAGCAGCACGGCGGCGGCCAGTTTCTGCGCGTCGAGCGAGACGAGCGAGGCCAGCCGATCGCCCCAGTAGCCGTTGGCGATCTGGTCGTGATTCTGCGTGCAGATGACGAACTGCTCGCCCGGCCGCTCAGCCGAAGACGTGCCGTGCCGCCTGCGCCGGAACTCCGACGCCCGACCGTCGTAAACGAATCCTTCCTTGAGCGCCTGCGCCAGATCGGCCACGCGGCCGAAGTCTGCGAAGTAGCCGCGCTCCGTGCGGGTCAGGAGCGCGTGCAGCGCGTGGTGGAAGTCGTCGCTCCATTGTGCATCGAGACCGTAGCCGCACGCGTCGGCAGGTTTAATCACGCGCACGTCGTTCAGATCGCTCTCGGCAATCGTCCAAGCCATGCGCCCCAACGCACGCGCCTGCGCGCTGAAGGCGGCGGCGACTTCCGCGAGCAGGTGGCGCGGGCTGATGTCGATGATGCGATGGACGGCATCGAGGCGGAGCGCATCCACGTGATACTCGGTCAACCAGTAGAGCGCGTTCTCGACGAAGTAGCGACGCACGCCGTCTGAATAGGCGTCGTCGAAGTTGAGCGCGTCGCCCCAGGGCGTGCGGTAGTCGTGCGTGAAGATGGGCGCGTAAACGCCGAGGTAGTTGCCTTCGGGGCCGAGATGGTTATAGACCACGTCGAGCACGACGGCCAGCCCCGCGCCGTGACAGGCATCGATCAATCGCTTGAGGCCCGAAGGGCCGCCGTAGGTTGATTGCGGCGCGTAGCTGTGCGCGCCGTCATAACCCCAGTTGCGCCCGCCGGGAAACTCCCCGACCGGCATCAACTCGACCGCCGTGATGCCCAAGTGTTTCAGGTGATCGAGTTTCGGGATGATGCTCTCGAAAGTGCCCTCCGGCGTGAACGTGCCGGTGTGCAGTTCGTAGATCAAAAACTCTTTGAGCGGCAGCCCGCGCCAGTTTTTGTCCGACCAAACAAATTCCGCCGGGTCGAGCACGCGCGAAGGGCCGTGTACCCCGTGCGGCTGCCAGCGCGAGACGGGGTCGGGTCGCTCCTGCGCGTCGTCGATCACGTAGAGATAGTCTGCGCCCGCGCCGACGCCGGGCACGACGATCTCGAAGATGTCGTCCGCGCGCCGCGCGAGTGGAAAGGTGCGGGCCTCGTCGCCGACAAGTTTGACGGCGAGTCGTTCGGCGCGCGGGGCCCAGACGCGGAACTGCGTCGAGCCATCGGGCAGAGGGCGCGCGCCGAATTGCAGTTGCCAGGGCGCGAGGCTGGTTTCAGAGGTGGTCATTGATCTCAGGCGGTGCGGACTTTGCGGGCGCATAAACGGCAAGACGCGAGCCTTGCGCCGTTCGTTTCAACGCACGCGTTCGAGCAACGCGACCGGCAGCGGCGATAGAACGTCTGCGAGCCTGAGCGCCTGCTCGCCCGGCCGGTCGTGCGCGGTGAATTCGCGCCCCGTGAACACGTCGCGGTAGCGCGTCGCGCCAAACTGCGCGTCGAGCGGCAAGACCGTGTCGGCCCAGAGCGTCGGGCTGAGCGCGAGCGACGGCGCGCGCGTCACGCCCAGGCCGACGAAGAAGCGCGCGGCGAGCGCCAGCACCTCCTGCTCGCCATGTTTGCGCGCAAAGGCCAAGACGTGTTCGGCGCGTGCGCCGCGTGCGGCAAGCGGCAGGTAATCGCCGGCCGAGAAGATTTCGCTGTGCGCCTGACGAAAGCTGAGCGCGCGCTGGGTGATGAACAACTTGATGCGCCCGTCGGCCGGTTCGCGCAACATTTCATCGAGCAGCGCGGAGGTATCGGCGCGCGCATCTTGCGGGAGCGTCGCCAGCAGCGCACGGCGCTGGTCATAGTCCACCGGGCGGCGGTTGTCCGGGTCAACCAGACAGAAATGCCACAACTCCGTGCCCTGATAAAAGTCGGGCACGCCGGGCGCGGTTATCTTCAGAAGCGTCTGCGCGAGCGAGTTGAGCATGCCGGCGCGGGCGGTGGTCTGTTGAAACTCGATGAAGTCGAACAGGAATTGATTGGTCGCATCCGGTCGGAGCACCATCTGGATAAACTCGCGCACGGCGCGCTCGTAATCCTCGTCCGGGTTGACCCAGCTTGTGTGCAGCTTGGCCTCTTTGAGCGCCTTGAACATGTAAGCCTGTATGCGCGCGACGTAGGCCGCGTGCTCGTCGGCGTTCATCGGGCGCAGCGGCCAAGAGCCGACGAGCGTTTGATAGAGCAGATATTCTTCGTTCGCGTCGGGCACGGCTGCGCCGTCGTGTGTGACCTTCTGCGTGCGGTTTAGTTCGCGCCAGCGTGCGATGGTGCGCTGCCACACCTCGGGCATCTCGGAGAGCGCGTTGATGCGTGCGCGCACGTCTTCGCTGCGCTTGGTGTCGTGCGTGGCAGTTGCGGCGAGCGTGTGCGGCCACGTCGCCTGTCGCGCCTGATTGCGCTGATGAAAGTCTGCGACCGAGACGCCGAAGCTGTCCGGCTCGCCGCCAACCTCATTCAGCGACGCGAGCGGGTAATAACGATAAAACGCGGTGTCCTCCAAGCCCTTCGCCATCACGGGACTCGTCAACTGCTGGAAGCGGAGCACGAAGTCGCGGCGCTCGGCGCGCTCGGCCGTCGTCAAACCCTTTGGATCGTCGAGCAGCAGCAGCGAGGCGATGAAGTCGAAGATGGATGCGCTGAGCGCCGGATTGCGGCGTTTGGCGGCGCGCACGGCCGTCGTGATGTGCAGCCGGTCGGCGGCGCTCACGGACGTGTGCCGGCGGCGTATGTAGGTGCGATAGACGGGGAAGCAGGCGATGAGTTCGCTCAAAGCATCGTGCAGACTGTTGAACGTGAAGTCGCGCGACCAGCGATGCTGCTCCGAGATGCGGTCGAGCCGGCGCGCGAGCACCTGCAACTCGCTCGACATCGCCACGCGCAGCACGAGTTTCTTCGATTGATAGAGCAGATCGCCAAAGTTGACGCGCGCGCCGGTGAACTCCGCATACAAATCGCGGAACGGTTGCGCGTTGCGCTGTTCGACAAAGACGCCGTTCAGCAGGTTCATAAAATCGTAGCCGGTCGTGCCATGCACGGGCCACTCGCGGCGCAGTTCTTCGTCGTGACCGAGAATCTTTTCGACCACGATGTAACAGGGAGGCTGCGACCGTGCGGGCGCGGCGGTGGTTGTCGCGTCAACGCCTGCGCCGGCCACGGCCGCCAGTGAGCGCGCGCGGCCTTCGGCCGCCGCCGCTTCGCGCTGCACGTCGGTCAGGTACTTCTCAGGGTTGTGCAAGCCGTCAACGTGATCAATCCGCAAGCCCGTGACCAGCCCCTGCTTCATCAGGCGCAGCACGATCTCATGCACGGCCGTGAAGACGGGGCGCTCCTCGACGCGCACGGCCGCCAGTTCGTTGATGTCGAAGAAGCGACGATAGTTGATCTCGTCCGCCGCGACGCGCCAGTAGCTCAGACGGTAAGCCTGCTCGCTGAGCAGTTGCTCAAGGCGATCAAAACTCTGCGGTTGACCTTTGATGCCGTTCAGCACGAGCAGTGCCTCGTGGACGGCGCGGCGCACCTCGCCCGTCTCTTTGACCAGATTGGCGAGGCGACGCTTGATCACCTCTTTTTCGCGGCGGCGCTCGCGCACCTGTGCGGGGTCTGTCTCGGTGCGTGGCGGCAGGTGCGTGAGCGCCGTGATGATGCTCTCCAGTTCGAGCACGTCGGCGTGCGTATCGGGTAGATGCTGCTTCACGCTTTGCAGCGCGAGGTTGAGGATGTGCGTCATGGTGCGCGGCGCGATGGGCAGTTGCGTCTCGTAATAATTGACGAAGAACGCGCCGCCGCGATAGCTCAGCTTGATCTCCTGATTCTCAAGCACGCGCCCGTACTGTTCGCCGAGAATCGGCAGCAGCACCTTGTCCTGCAAGTTCTGGTTGGGTGGATGCCAGTCCACGTCGAAGAAGCGCGCGTAGGGCGAACTGGGGCCGTTCTCCAACAGGTCGAGCCACCAGCGATTGTCCGAACCGGCGATGCACATGTGGTTCGGCACAACGTCCATCAGCAGCCCCATGCCGCGCCCGCGCAACTCGCGCGCGAAGGCGACGAACTCCTCCTCCGTGCCCAACTCAGGATTGATGCGCGCATGATCCACTATGTCGTAGCCATGCAGGCTGCCGGGCCGCGCTTTCAGGATCGGAGCCGAATAGACATCGCTCACGCCGAGCGCGGCCAGATAGGCGACGAGTTCACGGGCCTCGGCGAAAGTGAAATCCTTGTTGAACTGTAGGCGGTAGGTGGCGACTGGCGTGCGCGGCTGTGTCGCTGGTTGAGAATCTTTCACCGTGCTGCAACCGGATCAACTAGCCCGCGCCGGTGTCACCGGCCGGGCGGTTGAGGCCGCTCCTTCCCTGTCTGATCGATAGCGCGCTTGCAGGGCATGAGCATAACTCAGACCCGAACGCTAATGCCAGATTGGCGCGCATGGAAGACAGTCGAACAAAATATGCGCCGCCGCGCGCATGCGTCCGCCCGCTTGCGTACAGAGCGCACGCGCTCAGGCGCGGCGCAGCGTGAACCAGTAGAAGCCCCACGGGCTGAGCGCGAGTTGATAAGGCGCTTTGCCGATCTGCGGAAAGGGCGTCTCGCCGAGCATCTCGACGGGCGTCGCGCCGGCCAAGTGTTGCAGGTCGAGTTCGACCGGCTGCGCGTGCTGCGAGAGATTGAAGACGCAGAGCACTACGTCGTCGCCATAGTGCCGCGTGAAGGCGAAGATCTTGCGATTCTCCGGTTTGACGAACTCCATCGTGCCGCGCCCGAAGACGGGATGCCGCTTGCGCTGGTGGATCATCTGCCGCATCCAGTGCAGCAGCGACGTGTCGTAACGGCGCTGCGATTCGACGTTGACCGATTGATAGCCATAAACCGGATTACTGATGACGGGAAAATAAAGCTGCTCGAAGTCTGCCTGCGAAAAGCCCGCGTTGCGATCCGCAGACCATTGCATCGGCGTGCGAACACCGTCGCGGTCGCCCAGGTAAACATTGTCGCCCATGCCAATCTCGTCGCCGTAGTAGAGGAACGGACTGCCGGGCAGCGAAAAGAGCAGACTGTGCAGCAGCTTGATCCGCAGCCGGCTATTATCGAGGAGCGGCGCGAGGCGGCGGCGTATGCCGACGTTGAGGCGCATGCGCCGGTCTTTCGCATACTCGTTATAGAGATAATCGCGCTCCTCGTCTGTCACCATCTCAAGTGTCAGTTCGTCGTGATTGCGCAGGAACATGCCCCACTGGCAGTTGGCGGGGATGGCAGGCGTGCGCTCAAGAATTTCGACGATGGGGCGACGATCCTCCTGCCTGAGCGCCATGAAGAGGCGCGGCATGATCGGGAAGTGGTAGCCCATCTGAAACTCGTCGCCGTCGCCAAAATAGGCGACCACGTCTTCGGGCCACTGGTTCGCTTCCGCGAGCAGCAGGGCATTGGGGAAACGCTCGGCCACGTGGGCACGCAGGCGGCGTAGAAAGGCGTGCGTCTCAGGCAGGTTCTCGCAGTTCGTGCCCTCGCGCTCGTAGAGATAAGGGACGGCGTCCACGCGGAAGCCGTCTATGCCAAGCTCGAGCCAGAAGTCCACCGCATCGAGCATGGCGCGCTGGACTTGCGGGTTGTCGTAGTTCAGGTCGGGCTGATGGCTGAAGAAGCGATGCCAGAAGAAGGCTTGCGCCGTCTCGTCCCACGTCCAATTGGATTTCTCCGTGTCGGTGAAGATGATGCGCGCTTCCTTGTAGCGGTCGGGCGTGTCGCTCCACACGTACCAGTCGCGTTTGGGCGAATCGGGCGCGCGGCGCGATTCCTGAAACCAGGGATGCTGATCGGAGGTGTGGTTCACGACCAGATCGGTGATGACGCGTATGCCGCGCGCGTGGGCGGCGGCGAGAAACTGTTTGAAGTCATCCAGCGTGCCGTATTCGGGCAGAATGGCGTAATAGTCTGCGATGTCGTAACCGCCATCGCGCAAGGGCGAGGCGTACATCGGCAGCAGCCAGAGACAATCAACGCCGAGCCATTCGATGTAGTCTAGTTTCGCGGTCAGGCCGCGAAAGTCGCCGATGCCGTCGCCGTTCGCGTCGTAGAAGCCGCGCACATAGACCTCGTAAAAGACCGCGTCCTTGTACCACAGGGGATCGTCGCGGAGTCGGTTCTCGTCAGCCATCCGCAGCACCTGCCGTTTGGAGTTGGAAGAAAGTTGACCTGCAAGATAGCCGCGCCTGCCCGCGAAATGCAAGACCGGCGCGCGATCTGTCGGCTGCCATTCAAAGTAGGCTTGCGTTACAATGCGCCAAAACCCCCAACCGAAATTATTTGAGACGCGGGCCAGCGGGCATCCACAAGGAGGAGAGATGGCGAACAAGAGCAGGAACAAGAGCAACCAGCCGCCAACCGGCGAGGGCAAGAAACAGAATCCGCAGCCGGGTGCGCCGGAGAAGTTGCACAAGCGTTCCATCGGCGCGCAGGCACAGCACGGGCACGGCGAGTTGAATCTGGGCACGGACGAAGATGAAGCGGCCGCCACGCCGCGCCCACCCGCCGCCAAGAACCCTAAGCGGCCCAAAGCCGGCCGTTAAAGCGCGTGCGCGCGGGCGCGGCGAGTTGATCGATTAACCGCGCCTGCGCGCAACCGCAGCGGGCGCGGCGCGTTGCCTGTTGTCGCGTAGCTCCACTTCGATCACTCTGCGCTGAACTTGACCGCGCCGACGCCAAAGCTTCCGCGTCGGCGCGCGAATAATGATTGACAGCCACACCTTCCTGCAATAACTTGGCACGCCCGCTTGCACGGTCGCACTGGCCCAAATTCACGCATCGCTTGAAGGAGAACCCGTTTGATGTCTACCCTGACCGCGTCCCCCGCCTGGCAGGCGCTCGTTGCGCACTACGACCAACTGGCCCCGCAGCACATGCGCGACCTGTTTCGCGCCGACCCGCAACGCTTCGAGAAATTTTCCGTTAGCTTCAAAGACATCCTGCTCGACTACTCGAAGAATCGCATCACCGACGAAACGATGCGCCTGCTCTTTGAACTCGCGCGCCAGGCCAAACTGCAAGACTGGATCGAGCGCATGTTCAACGGCGAGAAGATCAATATCACCGAAGATCGCGCCGTGCTGCACGTGGCGCTGCGCAACCGCGCGAACCGGCCCATCATGGTTGACGGCGCGGACGTGATGCCGGAAGTGAACCGTGTGCTGGCGCACATGCGCGAGTTTACCGAAGCGGTGCGCGGCGGCGCTTGGACGGGCTACACCGGCGCGCGCATCACCGACGTAGTCAACATCGGCATCGGCGGCTCAGACCTCGGCCCCGTCATGGCGACCGAGGCGCTCAAGCCCTACAGCCAACGCGACCTGCGCGTCCACTTCGTCTCTAACATTGACGGCACACACTTGGCCGAGACGGTTAAAGAACTCAACCCTGAGACGACCCTCTTCATCGTCGCCTCGAAAACCTTCACCACGCAGGAGACGATCACGAACGCGCATTCGGCCCGCGCGTGGTTCTTAGCAACCGCGCACGACGAGGCGGCGATTGCGAAACACTTTGTCGCCCTCTCGACGAACGCAGGCGAGGTGGCTAAGTTCGGCATAGACACGAAGAACATGTTCGAGTTCTGGGACTGGGTCGGCGGGCGCTACTCGCTCTGGTCGGCCATTGGTCTCTCAATCGCGCTGGCCATCGGCATGGACAACTTTGAAGAGTTGCTCGCGGGCGCGCACGAGATGGACGAGCATTTCCGCACCACGCCCCTTGAACAGAACCTGCCCGTCATACTCGCGCTCATCGGCATCTGGTACAACAACTTCTTCGGCGCGCAGACCGTCGCCATCCTGCCCTACGATCAATACATGCACCGCTTCGCTGCCTACTTCCAGCAGGGCGACATGGAATCGAACGGCAAGTCAATCAACCGCGACAGTCAGAGCGTCGGCGCACAGACCGGCCCCGTCATCTGGGGCGAGCCGGGCACGAACGGCCAGCACGCTTTCTATCAACTCATTCATCAGGGCACAAAACTCGTTCCCTGCGATTTTCTCGCGCCCGTCGAGACGCATAACCCGTTGGGCCAGCATCACGCCATCCTGCTCTCGAATTTCTTCGCGCAGACCGAAGCGCTGATGAAAGGGAAGACGGAAGAAGAGGTGCGGGCGGAACTGGCGGCGGCAGGCCTCAGCGGCGAGCAGTTGGAACGGCTCGTGCCGCACAAAGTTTTCGCGGGCAACAAGCCGACCAACTCGATCATGTTCCAACGGCTCACGCCGCGCACGCTCGGCTCGCTGCTCGCGCTCTACGAGCACAAAATTTTCACGCAGGGGATCATCTGGCACATCAACTCGTTCGACCAGTGGGGCGTGGAACTGGGTAAGCAACTGGCCAAAGTGATCCTGCCGGAGTTGCTGCAAGCCGGGCCGGTTTCGACGCACGACGCGTCAACGAACGGGCTGATCAATCATTTTAAGACGCACCGGCAGTGAGCGGTGGCGCGGTGTTCAGGGGCTGATTGCAATCCGCATGAAGACTATGGAAGCGACGATGCAAACGTGCGATCTGATACTGCGTCAACTCAAGCCGGGCGCGGGGATTACAGAGACAAGCCTGCCCGTGACGACGCTCGAAGAGTTGTTCGCTTACTGCGTCACGAAGGCCGAGCCG
>DASVQA010000232.1:0-9276 GCA_036389375.1 Pyrinomonadaceae bacterium
TCTGCCTGAGCGTTAGCGTCAGCGTGCCGTCCTGCCGGCCCCGCCGCCGCCAAGCCCAACTCAACTCATAATGCGGATGCCCGCTCGCATAAACCCAGCGCGCGAAGAACTCGCGCAGCGGTCGCCCAGATGTCTGTTCGAGCGCGGCGCGCAGGTCTTCCGTCGTGGCCGTGCCGCCCGCGTGCGTCTTGTAGTAGCGGCGCAGACCGGCGAAGAAGGCGGCATCGCCCAACTGCGCGCGCAGCATGTGCAGCACCCACGCGCCCTTCTGGTAGTTGTTCTCGTTCAGCAGATCGTTCAACTTCAACGTGTCAACATCGTAGATGGGCGCGCGGCGTTTACGCTCGTAGTTCAGATAAGTGTCGGCGTGGCGGCGCATGAATTTACGAAAGTCGGTTCTGCTTTCGGCCTGCTCGATGAACAGCCCGGTGCAGTAGGTGGCGAAGCCTTCGCTCAACCAGAGGTCGGCCCACGTGGCGGGCGTGACGGCGTCGCCGAACCACTGGTGCGCCGTCTCGTGCGCGACGACTTCGACGACAGCGCGGCGCACGTGGAAATAGTCGTCGAGCGGCGCATTCGGATTTGGGTCGAGCAGCGTGCTGGCGTAAACAATCGCGCTCGTATTCTCCATGCCGCCGAAGCGCGTCGCGCCGACGATGTGCGCGAGTTTTTCGTAAGGATAGGGCGCGATCTTCTGGCTGAAGAAGTGGAGCGCGGGCGGCGCAGCGCCGAAGCCTGCGAGCGCACGCGCCTGCTCGGACGGCGCGACGTAGTAGGCCAACGGCACGCCCGCTTGCCCGTCTGCCAACAACTGCGGCGGCACGACCTCTGCGAACTCGCCGACGGCGACGATCATGCAGTAGGGCGGGACTCGCGCGCGCTCGCTGAACGTCCACGTCTGTCGCCCGCCGCCCGCCGCCACCTTGTTCACTAATTGCCCGTTGGCGATGACCGTGTCGCGCGCCGGTGCGGTGACGGTGAAGTTGACGGTCGCCTTGGCGGCCGGATGATCGAGCGACGGAATCCAGTTGTGTACACGGTCGGGCCAGTTGTCGCCGGTCGCAGCCGGATGGCCGTCCTTATCGTTCGCCAGCACCAGCCCGTCCGTTGGGCGACCGTGATACGTGACGCTGAGCGTCAGACGCGTCTGCGCCTGCACGGGGCGGGGCAGCGTGACGTTGAGCCGACCGGCGCGCTGTTCGAAGCGCGCGTCTTCCGTGCCGACGCGCACGCCGTCAACCGGCAGCGTGCCGAAATCCAGATCGATGACCTGAAGCGGCGCACGTAGAACGACAAGCGTGATCCGCGTCTCCGCGCTTGTCAGCGCCGACAATTGATCGTCGAACGTCAGCGCGACATCGTAATGCACGGGTCGCCAGTTTTTGACGAGCCGCTCCTGCCGCGTCGCGTGCATTGTGCCGCAGCACAACAGGCAGAGCAGCATGAGCGCTAAGCTGCGTGTGATGTGTGTGCCTACTTTGTGGGGGAGCATAAGCGTATTCGGGTTGAGATGCTTCAGGGCAATTGTTTGTGTGGCTGTAGCGCCGTGCGGTCAGCGCAGACCGAGCAGGAGGAGCGCCGAGCGGTCGAAGACTTCGCCGCCGCGCGCGGCCCACTCACGATAAGCGGCCAGTTCTGCTTCCATGACGGGGCGATTGCCGAGTCGCGCGATCTGCGTCTTGGCGAAGGCATGTTCGGTCAGCGGCAGGTGCGCCGCGCGGACGTGCAACTCACCGGCGGCCAGCGCCTGCTCGGCCGTCTCTACGTCGGGGAAAAACTCTTCGTAGGCGAGCAAGTGCCAGACCGGCGCGGCGTCGCCGGCTTCGACCGCGAGCACGCGCAGCAAGCCGTAGCCGCTCTCAAGTTGAAAGATCAGATCGTCGCCCGGCTTGAAGGGTAAGGACATGATGATTCATCCGCGCGGCAGCTTAGCACAAACGGGCGCTTGCCCACTGACAAATTCGCGCGAGATTAGTAGTATTAGACGCCTTGGAGGCGAGCCGATGAGTCAGGCGGGGCGCGAACCGGATCACTACGAAACGCTGGGCGTCGGGGCGGACGCACCGCGCGGCGAGATCGAGCGCCGCTACAAACGGCTTGCCGCCGAGCATCATCCCGACCGGGGCGGCGACGAAGAACGCATGAAGTCGCTCAACGAAGCCTATCGCGTCCTGCGCGACGACACACGCCGCGCCGCCTACGATGCCACGCGTCCGCAGCCAAACGTAGCGCCCGCGTTTGTGCCCGTCGCATCGCCCGCAGCCACGGCCGACGCGCTCTGGGGGCGCATGGTGGGCGCTCTGCTCAGTATCTTCGGGGGCACGGTGTTGGTTTGCCTCGTGCGTTTCCATTACGTCATCTTCTTGTGGCCGCTGGCGCTCTTGGGCTTCGCCGTGATGGGCCTCGGCGTCTGGATGGCGCACGCGGCGCTCGCTTACGCGCGCCACGCTTACGCGCCGACGCATCTGGCCCGGCGCACCGCATGGGCGCAGGAGACGGCCTTCTGGTCTGCGGTCGTAGGCGGTCTCTACGGCCTCTACCTGTTGCTGACCACGCTCTGAGCTGACAGCTATGTTGACCGGTCTCGATCTGCTGTTTCTCGAAGTCAACAACCTGCAAGACTCGGTTGATTTCTATCGGCTGCAACTCGGCTTCGAGGTCGAGCAGGTGACGCTCGCGGCTGAGCCGCCGATGGCGACGTTGCGCGGCGGCAGTCTGCGTCTGATGCTGGCCGAGCAGCCGCTCACGATGGCGCGGCGCGGGCGCGGCGTACACTTCTTCGTCGGCGTCGAGGATGTGGACGCCTATTATGAGCAACTGCGGGCGCAGGCCGTTGAGGTTGCACCGCCGACGGACGAAGGCTGGGGCGGGCGCTTCGTCACGCTCGAAGACCCAGACCGCTACCGCTTCTTCTTCGTCACGTGGGCGCGCAGCGATGCGCGCGGCGAACACGATCACGCTCAGCGCATGATGCGCGGCAACGGCAGCACATGAACAGGCAAAGAGAGTCCAGACGCATCAAGCTTTCGCTCTCGTGCAACTGGGGCGGCACGGAAGACTGCCCGCGCAGCGGCACGATCACGAGCCTCAGTCTGAAAGGCTGCTTCGTCCAGACTAAAGCGGCGGTCGTCGAAGGGCAGGCGCTCTACATGAACTGCTGGCTGCCTTCGCGGCGCTGGTTTCCTTTGCGCGGGCAGATCATCTATCACCTGCCGCGCGTCGGCTTCGGACTCATGTTCACAAACCTCTCCGAGAACGACAGCGAAATGCTCAACCTGCTCATGGATTACTACGAAGGCGCGACGTGGCCCGGCGCGCAGGCCGAAGAGAATGAGGTTGATTGACCCCGTAGCAGGCCCAGCCAGGCAACCCGAAACCGGGCGCGCAAAAACTCTCTTCAGCTACACAAAAAATAACGACGACCGCCATGCCTGAATAGCGGTCGTCGTCGGCGCAGGCGTTGGTAAAGGGATAAAGGAGAAACCCTTTACCCCAGCCCTGCGATGAGAGGGCCGAGAGTGGAGGCCTGAGGGATGAAGGAAAGGCTATTGCTTGTTCATCCCTCAGCCCTTGCGCCCTCAGCCCTTATTTCGTCTCGGACATGGCGGCGATGTAGCAGCCGTGTGCGGTGGCGGAGAGCGGGTCTTTCGCCATGCGCACGTCCGAAATCTCGATGGGGAACTCGCCGCCCGCGACGAGCATCTGCTCAAACTTTTGCAGGAAGCCGGCGGGCCGCGCCGTGCCGCCCGCCAACACCACCGGCATCGGCCGGTCGATCTTCGGCAGTTGGCTCGACGCCCGGAACTCGGCGCGCAGGCTATCGATCAACGATTGCAGCACGTCCTCGTAATAGATGTGCAGGGCGCGCGACAGATCGTCCTTCGGCGGGCGCGAGAGGTCTAGGTTCTCTTCCTTCTCAAGCCGCACCTTCGTCGCATTCGCTTCGCCCAGCACTTCCGTCACGTTGCGGTCAATGTAGTCGCCCCCCTTCGGGATGCTGAACGTGATCATCGGCATGGACATGAACGAGACCGACACGTTGCACATGCCGCCGCCGAAGCTGATGCCGATGCCTGTGAAGTTCTCGTCCTGCAACTCCGAGAAGACCACCGCCTGCCCCTCGTTCAAAGGTTTCGCGTTGTAACCGAGGCTCGACAGGAAGTTCTTCAACACGGCTTGATGATAGACGAGTTTGCCATTGACGCCCTCGCCCTTGCCCGGCACGCTGAAGTAGAGCACCTCTGATTTACGCGCGCGTGGCACGAGTCGCTGCACGATGAGTTGCATGATGTGCTGGCTGTTCTGTTCCTGCGGATTGAGCAGCCCGTCGCGCATCGGCCGGCGCGCATCCACGTTCATGAAGCTCGCCAGAAAATCGGTGTCGTTGCCATAGACGTAAATGTGTTTGCAGTTGCGCTCATAGACCATCTGCTTCTGCTTGAGCACGTTCTCGATCATGTCCGAGGCCGGCACGGCGACGAACGCGTTCAACTCGCGGCGCGCGGTCTTGCGGTCGGCCGTGTCGGCGACGACGATGCGGCTTGTGCCGATGTCCAGCCCGATTGCGCCGGACTTGAAAGTGGGCTGTTCAACCTTAGGGGCGGGCGTCTGATTCTTCTCTAGATTCCTCTCTTCCATGACTTCTCCTTTTTGGTTTAGGTTGGCAGCGGGTCGTGCTTCAGGCGAACGACTCGCGCGGGTTTAGGTTTCGCGTGCTGTAGCGAGGCTACAGGGTTTAGGCGTCAGGGCGCGGTGGTCTGCGCGGGCGCGGGCCCGGCTTCTGGTTGCAGCGGCGCGGCGGCGCGCAACTTGCGCGTGAGTTCCAACTGCTGCCGGTAGCGTTCGCGCATCTGCGGGCGCAGGTCTTCGGGTTTCAAGTCGGCGGTCGTCGCGCGTTCCTCTAAGGCCGCACGCGCGGCCTGCGCGCCGGGCCAGATCGCGCCGCCCAGTTGCGCGACGATGTCGTCGTCGTAAGTAAAGCCGAACTCGCTGATGGACGCGGGCTGAATTTGATACTTGTCCGACAGACCCATCGCGGCGAACGGGAAGTTGCGCGCCCAATCGTGGTGATAACAGACGCGCATGTTGTCTGGATTGACGGAGACGAGGCCATGCACCGTGCAATCGGCGTCGTCGATCTGATACCGGCTGCGCAGGATTTGCGTGAGCAGCCGACCGGCGACGAGTTGCGCTTCGGTCAGTTGCTCCTCGTGCGCGTCGGTCTGCGTCTCGAAGCAGACCCCGAGGAAACTCTCGTTCAGGCCGAGATAGACGCCCTGCTTATCTGCCCACACGGAGTTGCCCGCGTGGTTCGCTGCTTGCTCGTCGCGCACGATGCGATAGATTTGGCCGAAGCGGTCGATCACATAGTTGTAAGAGCGGTTGCGCTGAACGTACTGCAACAGCCCGCGCGTGTGCGCCTCGATGGACTCATTGTTGTCGGCGGTAAAAGTCACGAGATCGCTCTCGGACGTGTGATAGACGATGCCGGCCGGGTCGTGGCGTAAAGCATCCGTCGGCTGCGTGCGCGTGCTCGCGTCTGCGCGCGGCAGCACGGGATAGGCCCGCGCGTGATTGTCCGTCTCATACTCGGTCGAGATGCGCCCGCCGTTGCTATAACGCTCGTAATTGTCTTTGCGCTCGACCAGCCAGACCTTTTCCGGTCTGTAGTCGGGCAGGTAATTCGCGGTGGTCGCAGCATAGACGACGCCGTTGCCTGCGCCGCGCGGCTCGGTCTGATTCGTCTTGCCGTAACGTCGGGCCAAGTAGCCGTTGACGTGCTGGGCCGAAAAGACGGCTGCGGAGTAGATGCCGAACAGGCAGAGGGCGACGAATGCGAGTCCGGCCACGTGGAAGACCTGACGGGCCTGATAGAAGCCAAAGTAGAGGCGTGCGACGCGCGGCGCTTTGTGTTGCCGCAGCAGTTGCAGCCGCTCGCGTGCGCTCGCCGGCAGGTACTTATTGATCTCCTGAACGATCAGGCGATAAAGCAGGAGATCGAGCAGCCGGTTGTAATGCTTTTCATAAAGCTTTGACCGTTTGATGGCCGGATGACCTTCAAGCCAGCTTTCGAGTTTCGCCGCGCAGGTTGTTTGCAGCGCGAGCGTGTTGTTGAGGAAGCGCAGGCGCACTTCAGGGCGGTCGAAGAAGTGTGCGTAACGCTCGACGACCTTCGAGTAGCGCAGAGTATTTTCGGCGATTGACCTTTGACTCATAACGCTTGCGGGACTGTTGGGGCGGACAGTTAAAGGGCGCTCAAGGAATCGCCCGGTCTAATGTCTTAGTGAGCCGCAACTTCCGAGACGATAAAACTCTCGGCCGCGCCTTTAGCGCGCAACTCTGCGCCGGCCCGCGCGGCTTCCGCCCGGTCGCCGAAACGCCCGGTCTGTACGCGATACCAAGTGCCGCGCTTCGGCAGTTCGACCGCGACGACCTGCGCCGCGAAACCGGCCGAGCGCAAGTGCGCCGCACGCTCGTTGGCCTCGACCGGCGTGTTGTAAGAACCAACCTGAAGCGTGAACTTGCCGGCGGCGTTCGGCTGCGTCAGCGGTGCGGGCGTGGGCTTCGCTTCGACCTGCGTGCGCGGCGTCTCGACCTGCGGCGCGGGTTGTGCGGCGGCAGCTTGTGCCGTTTGCTGCACGCCGGCGTTCGATTGCGCTACGGCAGCCGACGGTTGAGCAACTTCGGGTGCGTGCTCCGGCTTGTTGACCGTTGCGGCGCTGCTCAACGCCTTTGCCGTCTGGTCGGGCGCGGCGCTTCGTGCGCTCTGATTGGTCGCGTGATTGCCGGTCGTGTTGGCCCGCGTCGGGTGCGACGAGGCGCTGCTGATCTGTTCGGCTGAGCCAGTCAGACCATTGAGCGCGACGACCAGCGCGATGAAACTCAGTCCGCAAATCAGCAGCCACAGGGGCGAGACGCGCATCAGGCGCACGCCGAGACTGTACTTGTCATGCTCAGCCTGCCGCTCAATTTCGACGCGGGAGAATTGCGGCTCATAGTCTGCGGGCATGACGAACCCGCCCGAATCCTCCAAAGTGTTTGCGGGCTGCGCCTGCGGCGTACTGGCTGCGCTCGGATTTCCCGTCAAGACGGGCGTTGCGGTCGGCTTCGGTTCGATTAACAGTTCCGGCTGGGCTGGCTCTAAAATTTCCAGCACCGTCGCCGGTTCGTCCTTAGGCTCAACCTTTTCAACAGCTTGCGGCAGGGCGAGCACTTCATCCGATTCCACCATCAGGCAAGTTTCCGGCTCTAGTTGCGCCGCCGCGAACTCGACGGGCTGCGCCTCGCTCTGATCGGCGGGGAGTGTGGTTTCCACAAGACCGTCAACCAGCAGCGCCTCGTAAGCGGCTCCGCAACGGGCGCAGGTGACGTGGGCTTTGCTCAATAGAGGTGCTGTATCGATCATGCCTTTGCACTGGCATTTCGGACAGGTGACACGCATAAGGCGAATCTCCAATCTGCCGCCCGGCCGCGGCAACACGCACCGAACTTCAAGCAAAAATCTGGCGGGCCTGAGTTGGGGCTGTGTGGGCAGACATGCCGGTCTGATGTGGGCTGTTGTGCCGCTTGTGTCGGCAACTTAGGCTAGGGTTAGGGGTTACTGCTTTCGCTCTGGCTCAAGAGGCATGAACCCGACATGGCTCATGCACGGGGAAAATGATAAACCAATAACAATGTTTAAGCAAGTAAAATATCGTCAGGCATGTTTGTGATAGAATCAATATCGAGAAAAATGACCGCCCTGACCGGTCATTTTGATAAGGCCAGCCTGCATTTTGACATGAATGTGTGAGGCAAGCGTCCGCAAAACTCGAAAAACATGCGATTTTGACCCGTCTGCTCGGACGGCATGCAGGTTGTAAACGGGATTTACGCCTGCCATGTGTCGCGGGTGACGTGCTTGCCCTCTCACAACTCAAATTCCAGATACGAACAACTCTCTTATGATCACCGCAAGCAGTCACCGTCTAAACCAACCGCTGACCATCCTCTTCGTCACACTGGCTGCCGGTCTGACGGGCTTGTGCCTTGCGCGCCTGTCACCTTCAGCCGTTGACGTGCCCTTCCTGTTGCTGGCGCTCTTGGCCATTAATCTCGGCACGCGCATCGCCGTAAAGATTCCGCACGTCGGCGGACAGGTGAACCTCTCCGCTGGCTTTGTGTTTCTGGCGCTGCTGCTCTTTCAGAGCGAGTCCGCGATCCTGTTGGCGGGTGTCGCGGCCCTCTGCGCGACCTTGCACTTCAGCAAGAAGCCTTTACAGCTTCTCTTCAACTCGGCACTCGCCGCCATGACGACCGGCCTCCTCGTCTGTGCGCTCCGACTCAGCTTCGGCCCGCTCGCCGCGCTTCCACACCGCAGCCACACGTTCGCGCTCTTACTAGCCGTCTGCCTCACGGCCGCGCTGCAATCCTTCTGCCACTCTTGCGTCCTCGCACTCAACGAAAAAGGGGTGGGTGGCCATTCATCTCTGACGCGCATGTGTGCCCGTGCTTACGGCTGGACGTTCCTCACTTACTTCGTCTTTGCTGGCGCGGCGGGCGTGCTGGCCAAACTGGTTGACCTCGCCGGTTTCTATCCGGCCATCGGCGTCACGGCCATCGGCGCGATGGCGCACTACGCTTACTGCACCTACGTCAAAGATATGCGCACGTCGGTTGCGCAGGTGCGCCAGATCGAGCAGCGCGTCGCCACGTTGCAAGAGAGCGAGGAGTTGTTCCGCAGCGCCTTCGACTACGCGGCCATCGGCATGGCGCTCGTCTCGACGAAGGGGCGCTGGCTGCAAGTTAACCGCTCGCTCTGCGACATTCTCGGTTACACGGAAGAAGAACTGCTGGCTTCGACCTTCCAGAAGGTGACGCATCAGGACGACCTCGCGACGGCGCTGGCCAACATCAAGCAGTTATTGAAAGGGCGCGTGCCGACCTATCAGATGGAGCAGCGTTATCTGCACAAGCAGGGGCACACGGTCTGGGTCTTGTGGAGCGTCTCACGCGTGCGCGACCGGCACACGGACGCCGTCCATCTCATCTTCCAGATTCAGGACATCACCGACCGCAAGCGCGCCGAAGAACGCCTGATGCACGACGCCTTTCACGATGCGCTGACGGGGTTGCCGAACCGCGCGCTCTTTATCGATCATCTCAAGCTCTCGATTGCGCGCACGCAGCGCACGCCGAACCAGATGTTCGCCGTGCTGTTCCTCGATCTCGACCGCTTCAAGATCATCAACGACTCGCTCGGCCACATGATCGGCGATCAACTGCTGGTTGGCATCG
>DASVQA010000233.1:0-36164 GCA_036389375.1 Pyrinomonadaceae bacterium
AGAGCCACAGCACAAGCAGAATCACCAGAATCGTCCACAACATGATCGCATTCTCCTCCCTGAAAGTTGTTTCGTCCCCTCGCTTCGGTTCACCCACGAACCAGATGAGATTTGTGGGTGCAACGACCATGCCAGCAAGGCGCAGATGACGCGGGCGCGCAATTAAAACCTTGCGCCTGCAACTTTTACGCGTAATCAGCGCCCGCGCTCAGCGGCTCGCAGCAAAAGTCCGGCAGCAAAATGTATGAAAATGCGCCTGACTTTAAGCCGCGACTGTGTCTTAAATCCGGCCAAAAGAATCAGGCACAGTTGAGATATTCGCGCGCCCTGTCAGGCGGTTGCGCCTGACAGCAGAGTTGTTGTGCGCGGGGCAAACTCCCTGCAACCTGAAGCTTGCGGGCGACATCCGAAGGGCTGACCGGGCGCGCGGTGGCGGTTGCAGGCGGTGCTGGCTGTTCTTTATTTGCGCCCGGCACAGTCCGGCGAAAGTGAGGCTGGACGGGCGCAAGTCGGGGATGTTACATTGTTGTAGTGGACGCGTGCGTCAGCGTCCGCGCCTCTGCTACGAGGGTTTGTCCCGCCTAAGCCGCGCGTGCAGCCCACGCTCAGTAGTGTCGTCGGCGACTCCATCGCCGCGCATCATTCTCAGTAAAAATTAATTCGTCGCAGCGCCTGCCGCGTTCCCCAAATTCACGGCCGCTGCGGAGGAGAGTTTTTCACATGCCATTTTCACGTCTCATCCCCCGCACGCAGAAGACGAGTCTGCCGCTCGCCCTGCTCGCACTTGCATTGCTCGTCGCCGGTCTCGCGTTCGCGCTCTACACGCGCCCGCGCCCGCCCGTCGTGCAGAAGATCAACTACACGGAACTGCGCCAGCTAAGCGAAGGCACGGAAGCCCTGTCGCTGACCGTTGACGGCGAACTGCTGATTGTCACCCGCCGCGACGGCACGCTCGCGCAGGCCGTCGTCACCACCAACAGCGCGCAGCAAGAGATCATCAACGCCTTCGACCACCGGCAGCTGCCCATCGAGTTCCGCTCGCTCGCGCCCGGTCTGCTCTCAACCACCTTCGACTGGGGCATCGCCATCCTGATGCTCGCCCTCTTCGGCTTTATCGGCTGGCGGCTCTACGCAAGCATGGGCGGCGGGCAGGGCAATTTCCAGTTGCAGGACGCGCAGGGACGGCAGCCCGTCAGCTTCGACGAGGTGGCGGGTGTGGACGAAGCCAAGCACGAACTGGCCGAGACCATCGAATTCTTACGCAACCCTGAGCGTTTCGGCCGCCTCGGCGGGCGTGCGCCGCGCGGCATACTGCTGTCCGGCCCGCCCGGCACGGGTAAGACTTTGCTTGCGCGCGCCGCCGCGCATGAAGCGGCTGTGCCGTTTCTGTCCGTCTCCGGCTCAAGCTTTCAGGAGAAGTTTGCCGGTCTCGGCGCGGCCCGCGTCCGTCGCCTCTTCGCGCGCGCACGTAAGAGCGCACCGTGCATTGTCTTCATTGACGAGATCGACGCGCTGGGGCGCAGTCGTGGGCGCGGCGGCGACTCCGCTTCCGCCGATCAGGATCAGACGCTCAATCAACTGCTCGTCGAAATGGACGGCTTTGAACAGACGACCGGCATTGTCGTCATCGCTTCAACCAATCGCCCCGACATACTCGATTATGCGCTCACGCGGCCGGGTCGCTTCGACCGCGAGATCACCGTCGGGCTGGCGAGCGCGACCGGGCGCGAAGCCATTCTGCGCGTCCACGCGCGCAAACTCACACTCGAACCCGAACTCGACCTCAACTGGCTGGCGCGCGGCACGCCCGGCTTCTCCGGTGCTGATCTGGCGAACCTGCTGAACGAAGCGGCCATCGCTGCCACGCGCGAAGGCGCGCCGGCCATCGCCCGGCCACACGTCGAATACGCCCGCGACAAAATCCTCATGGGCGCGGAGCGACACGGTTTCATGATTGACGACGAGGAACGCTACGTGACGGCCGTACATGAGGCGGGGCACGTCGCCGTCGGGCTGGACGTGAAGCACGGCGATCCCATTCACAAGGTCTCGATCCTGCCGCGCGGGCGGGCGCTCGGCGTCACGCAGGCGCTGCCCGAACGCGACCGCCTGATGAAGACGCGCGAGTATCTGGAAGACCAGATCGCGGTGCTGCTCGGCGGGCGCGCGGCCGAACAACTGCTGCTCAACACGATGACGGCGGGCGCGTCCAACGACATCGAACGCGCGGTGGAAATTGCGCGTAAGATGGTCGCGGAGTACGGCATGAGCCAGCTAGGGCCCATCCATCTGGGCAAGACGGAAGACCCGCACAGTCAGGCTTTGCTCGACCGCATCGAACAGTGTACCAACGAGATCATCAACGCGCAGATGCAGCGCGCCTGCGCTGTTGTTGACGGTCACCGCGCAGAGATCGCGCACCTCGTCGCCGGTTTGATGGAGCGCGACACGCTTGATGCCGAAGAGATTCACGAGAGCTTCGGGCTGCTTGCGCGCAAGCAGCAGGCGGCGTAAAAAACAGCAGGCAGTAGACAGCAGTCAGTATGGCAGGCGACAGTCGCAGAGATTGTCGCCTGCGCTTTTTTTGCAGCATAGGCGTGAGGCGTTAAATAACACGGACTTAGCTGGCTGCGGCCTCGTGCCGGCGACCTATGTTTCTCCGCTTGATCAAATCTGCGCTTCTCTTGTAACTTTGCTGGCGAAGGGCAAAGCTGTTATTCACTCCCGGCCGCTCACGGCAACCAGCATATGGCACTGCCCGGCATCACCCGACTCGAACTCCCGATCCTGCAAGAACTCGTCGCCACCGGCGGCGTAGACGATGTGCGCTATCTATATGAACGCCTCGTCGCCTATTTTCCGCAGTTCGACACGGACGAGCGCCATGCGCTCACAAACGGCGAGTTGCGCGTCTGGCGGCGACACGTGCAGCGCGCCGGCCGCGCCCTCGACGAGAAGCGGCAGATTGAACGCGACAAGCGCGGGCGCTGGACGATCACGCCGACGGGCCGGCGGCGCGTCGCGGATGAAGAACCGAGCTTTTCGTTGACCGAGCGGACGGAGTTGGGGGCGGCCGACGCTGCTTCATTCTCGCACGCCGACGTGCAGCAGATGCTCGTAGAGATCGGCGTAGCGCTTGGCTTCCATGCGGAAGTCGAGTTCGATTATTACGACGTGGTCAGGCGGGAGAGCGCGCAGAGCCAGCGCCTGAGCCACATCATTGAAGACCAGCGCAAGGGCAACGTCGATGCGGCGCTCGCCAAACTGAAACGCGCTTATGACGCGCAACGCACCAAGCCCTTTCTCGTCGTGGCCAGCGAGCGCGACACCAACCGCGCGCACAGCCAGTTGAGTCTGGCGCGCACGGGCGCGTTCCACGAGATCGGGCGGGTCACAACTGTCATCAGCTTCGAGCAGTTGCGCCGCCTGCACCGCGCGCTCACTTCCGTCTCCGACCTGCTGGCGTTAATCTCCGAGCGATGACCACCGGCACGCCACTCCGCCAACAGTATCTCGACATCAAGCGTCGCCACCCCGACGCTATCCTGCTTTTTCGCATCGGCGACTTCTACGAGGCCTTCGACGACGACGCACGCACCGTCGCGCGCGAACTCGGCATCGTGCTCACCTCCAAGCCGATGGGCAAGAACGTGCGCGTGCCGCTCGCGGGCGTGCCGTATCACAGCCTCGAACGCTATCTGGCGCGTCTCATCGCGCGCGGTCATCGCGTCGCCATCTGTGAACAGTTGACGGATGCGCCGGTCAAGGGCGAATCGGGGCGCGGGTTGATCGAGCGCGACGTGGTGCGCGTCGTCACGCCCGGCACGATCATTGAGCCGGGTCTGCTGCGCAGCAAGGTCAACAACTATCTGGCGGCTTATGTGACGGACGGCCGGCGCGCCGGAGTGGCTTACGCGGACGTGACGACCGGCGAGTTTGCCGCGACCGAGGTGGATGATGCGGCCGCGCGCACCGAGTTGCAGCGCATCGCGCCCTCAGAGTTGCTCGTGCCGCGCGCGCTCGCCCTCAAAGATGAAGAGTTGCCGGGCTTTCTCACACGCTGCAACGACGACTATTTTGCCCCGCAGTTGGCCAAATCGGCCGTCCTGCATCACTTCGGCGCGCGCAGCCTCGCCGCGTTCGGCTTGGCCAAGTGGCCGCTGGCCACGTCCGCCGCCGGTGCGATCATCGCTTACCTGCGCGACACGCAGACGACCGCCGCCGGCCAACTCACACGCCTCGCCAGCTATCAGACGGGCAACTACATGCTGCTCGACGCACACACGCTCCGCAGTCTCGAAATCTTCGAGAGCGTGGGTGGGGCAGGCTCGCTCCTCGCCGCGCTCGACGTGACGCGCACGGCCATGGGCGGTCGTCGGCTGCGGCAATGGCTGCGCCAACCGCTGCTCGATCTGACCGAGATCGCGCGCCGGCATGAGCATGTCGGCTGGCTGCACACGCACACAGAGGCGCGCGCCGAATTCTTTGCCGCGCTCGAACTCGTACACGATCTGGAACGCTTGTCGGGGCGCGCACGCGCAGGTGTCGCATCGGCGCAGGAAGTGTTGGCGCTCTGTCAGGGCTTGGAAGCGATCCCGCGCGTGCGCGCCGTCTTGCAGCAGGACACGAAACGCTTCGGCGCGGCGCTCGCGTCTCTGCCGACGTGTGACGAGACGATCAAAACGATCCGCGCGGCGTTGCGCGAAGAACTGCCGCGCCGCGCCGAAGGCGTCAACGTCATCCGCGCCGGTTACTCTGAGGAACTCGACCGCCTGCGCGAACTGCTGCGCAACGGCAAGGCCGTGCTGGCCGAAATGGAGCAGCGCGAACGTGCGCGCACAGGCATCAAGAGCCTGCGCGTCGGCTACAACAAGGTCTTCGGCCATTTCATCGAGGTGACGAAACCGAACCTGCATCTTGTGCCGGAAGGCTACACACGCAAGCAGACGCTCACGAATGCCGAACGCTTTATCACGCTCGAACTCAAAGAGTATGAATCGCTCGTGACCAACGCGCAGGAGCGCATCGCCGAACTCGAAGCCAGCATCTTCCGTCAGGTCTGCGCCGAGATCGGCAAGGGGCGCGACGAAATTCTCGCCGCCGCCGGCACAATCGCCTACCTGGATGCCGTCGCTTCCTTCGCTGAAGTGGCCGTGCGCCACAACTATGCCCGGCCCGCCGTGACCGACACGCCCGCCCTGCACATCGAAGCCGGCCGCCATCCCGTGCTTGAACGTCTGGCGACGGACGAACCATTCATCGCCAATGATCTGCGGCTCGGCGGCGCGGATGCGCCGGAGATCGCGCTCATCACGGGGCCGAACATGTCGGGCAAGTCAACGTATCTGCGCCAGACTGCGCTCATCGTGCTCATGGCGCAGGTCGGCAGCTTCGTGCCTGCGCGCGCGGCCAGCGTAGGCTTGTGCGACCGCATCTTCACGCGCATAGGTCTCTACGACCGCATCGGCAGCGGCGAGTCAACGTTCATGACCGAGATGATCGAGACGGCGCAGATTCTCCACCACGCGACGCCGCGCTCGCTCATTCTGTTGGACGAACTTGGGCGCGGCACTTCGACCTATGACGGCTTGGCCGTGGCCCGCGCCGTCCTCGAATACATTCACAACCACCCGCAACTGCGCGCCAAGACGCTCTTTGCCACGCACTATCACGAGTTGACGGCGCTCGCCGGTGTGCTGCCGCGCATCGCCAATCTGCGCGTCGAGATCGCAGAAGAGGGTGACGAATTGCGCTTCCTGTACCAGATCACGCCGGGCACGGCCGAGCGCAGCTACGGCGTCTATGCCGCCAAACTGGCGGGGTTGCCGCGCCCCGTCGTCCGCCGCGCTGAAGAGTTGCTGCAAGAGTATGAAGCGCAGACGGGCGCGCGCCCGCACGTGTCAGCCGACACGGTCAAGCCCATGCGCCCGCCGCGCGCGCCGGATGAAGAGGCACAGCTTAAACGTGCGCTCCTCGAACTTGATCTCAACGCGCTCGCGCCCGTCGAAGCCTTGATGAAACTCTACGAATTGCGCCGGCTGGCCGAAGAAGATGCGAACGGGGAAGCGACCCGCGTATTACGCTCGGCGTCTTAAAGACAGTGCCGAGTGACAAGGGCCGAGTTAAGAATTTCTGCTTGCTCGCCACTTGTCACTCGGCACTGTCTTTATCACACGGGGTCGGTGTGAATCTGGACGCGGGCGCGTGGGATTTCGGCTTCGATGGCGCGCAGGACTTGCACGGTCAGCCCGTGCGCCTCTTCCAGACTCTTGTGGCGCTCGACTTCCAGATGCAGATCGATGAACTTCTGCGCGCCCGAACGACGTGTGCGCAGGTCGTGAAAACCAAGCACGCCCCGCTCTTGATAGCGGCTGACGATCTCCGCGATCTGTTCGTCCACCTCAAGCGGCAACCGCTTGTCCATCAACACGTCAATCGCATCGCGCGCCACGCTCAAGGCCGAAGCCAGAATGTAGAGCGAGATGGCGATTGAGATGATGGGATCAGCCAAGCGCCAGCCGGTGAACCTGAGCAGCAGCAGCGCAAAGAGCGCGCCGCCATTCGTGTATACGTCGGTGGCGTAATGGAGCGCGTCGGCGTTGAGCGCGGGCGAATCCGTCTGGCGCGCGACTCGGCGCAGCCGTGCGACCAGTGCGATGCTGACGCCCGTCGCCACCAGCATCGAGGCTATGCCGGCCACTTCCGCGCTCGTCGCGTGGGGATTGACGAGCCGTCTGAAGGCTTCGCGGACGAGGAACAGTCCAGAGATGCCGATGACGAGCGCCTGAAATAGACCGGCCAGCGATTCGACCTTGCCATGACCGTAGGCGTGATCTTCATCGGGCGGGCGGGCGGCGGCGCGGACGGCGAAATAGTTGATGGTCGAGGCGAAGATGTCCATCGTCGAGTCGAGCAGGGAAGCCCAGACGCTGATGGAGCCGGTCAGCAAGCCAGTCGCCGTCTTGAGGATGATTAAAAAAGCGGCGGCCGCGATTGAGAGTCGCGCCGCCGAACTCTTCTGCGCGGTCTCCAGTTCGTGCGTGCGCGCCGCCGCGTCGCTTGTCGCTTCTGTCGCTCCTGTCGCCTCAGCCATGTGCGCCTAACTTTAATTCCGCCCGCTTGATTTAGCCAACCTCAATGACCCAATGCTTCGGGGCGTTCCGATACCTCTTCAAGCGCGCCGCCGCCGCGTGCGCGGATCGTGACGAGCGCCACGCCCGCGAAGATAAGGAGCGCCGCGAAGCCCGTCCTTGAGTTCAGACGCTCGTCGAGCACGAGCGGCGCGAGCGCGAAGGCGATGAGCGGTTGCAGATAGATATAGACCGCGACCGTGCTCGGCGGCACACGACCAAGCGCCCACGCGCTCAGGTAATACGCGCCGACCGTCGGCACGAGAATGATGTAGAGCACGGCCAGCCACACCTGCGCGCCGATAGCGGCGAGCGGCGTCCGCGCCAGTTGATAGCCGCCAATCGGCAGCGCCGCCACGCAGCCGAAGATAAAGACCCACATGATGACCGTCAGCGCGTCATAGCGTTTGATCACGTCCTGCGAGATGGCGATATAAGCGCCGTAAGCGAACGTGTTGAGGACGAGCAGCAGGTTGCCCGTCATCGTGCTGCGCGAAAAATCGGCGTGCGTCGGGTTGACCAGATAGATGACGCCGCAGGCGGCGACCGCCGTGCCGAGCAGCACGCGCGGCACAGGTCGTTCGCGGCCAAGCAGTATGCTCACGAGCAGCGTGGCGATGGGGATGGTTGTGCCGAGCAGCGTGGCGTTGATGACGGTCGAGAGCGCCAGCCCTTTGACGAAGAAGAATTGATTGAGGACGACGCCGAGCAGGCTATAGAGGGCGAGGCGCGCATAGTCGGCGCGCCGCGTGATGCGCCGCCCGCCCAGCATGCGGTGTAGCACGATGAATGCAAGGGCCGCGCCGACCACGCGGAAGGCGACTAGCCCCGTGCTTGGCAGCCCCCGCAAAGCGATCTTGCCGACGATGGGCCACGTGCCGAAGAAGAACTGCACGGCGACGAGCGCGACGTGCGGCTTGAGACTTCTGCGCAAAGGGGCTGCTCGTTTAGCTGTACTCGCCCGCGCGGGCACCCGTACCTTCGCCCGTGACCTGATCGGGCGGGCCGGACTCGGCCGCGTTCGCCGCAGGCTTGCCTTCGCTCTGCGGCGTGTGTGTGCCCTGCGGGTCTGGTTTCGCGCCCGCCTGACCGCCCGGCTCATCCTGCGACGAGCCGGTTGCATCCTGTTCGCGCGTCTGCGCGCCCGCGCGTTCGCGGCTTAGTTGTTCGTCCATGTTCGCTCCCTCGTTCGTCCTCACAACACAAGCAGCACCGGATTCTCCAACAACTGCTTGAAGGTTTGCAGAAACTTCGCGCCCGTCGCGCCATCTACGACGCGGTGGTCGCACGACATCGTGACGCGCATCAGTTGGCGCACGACAATCTCGCCCGCACGCACAACGGGCTTAGGCTGCATCGCGCCGACGGCAAGTATGGCCGCCTCCGGCGGATTAATAACGGCCGTGAATTCATCTATGCCGAACATGCCGAGGTTGCTGATTGAGAAGGTCGCGCCGGTGTACTCTTCGGGCTGAAGTTTACGCGCGCGCGCCCGCTCGGCCAGTTGGCGCACCTCGCGGCTGATCTGCCCGATAGTTTTGCCATCCGCGCCGCGCACGACCGGCGTAATCAAGCCTTCGTCTATTGCGACCGCGACGCCGATGTCTGCGCGCGCGTAGTAGCGAATCACCTTGTCCTGAAACGACGCGTTGACCTGCGGGTGGCGCACGAGCGCAACGGCCGCGACCTTGATGATGATGTCATTGATGCTGACCTTGTTCTCCTCGTCGAGTTCATTCATTTGGCGGCGCAACTCCGCCGCCTTGTCCATCTCGATCTCTGTGGTCAGGAAGAAATGCGGGACGGGGCCGATGGACGAGGTGAGCCTGCGCGCGATGGTCGCGCGCATAGAAGTAACCGGCTCGTCACGATACGGCGAAGCGCCTGTGACGGTGGGCTGCTGGAAGGCTTGGGCCGTTTGCGGGGCGCGCACTTCGCCTGCGGCGCGCAACTGCGGCTCGATCTGCGGCCCGGCCGCTTGCGCCTGCGGCCCGGACTTGATGGCCGCCTCTATGTCGCGTTTGACGATACGCCCGCCGGGGCCTGTGCCCGCGAGCGTCTGCAAATTGATCCCCGCTTCGGCCGCCATGCGCGCCGCCAGCGGCGAGACGATTATGCGACCGCCAGCGCGTTGACCATTGCCTGCGGCTGAAGTTGCTGCGACCTCGGCTGGCGGCGGGCTGGTTCTAGCGGCCGTATCGGCCGCGCCCGTCTGCGCCAGTGCTGCGCCCGCGCCGGTCTGACCGCCGACATCGCCCTTGAGCGGTTGCCCTTTAATCGTCTCCTGCGTGCGTGCGCCGTCCGGCACAACCTGAGCCAACTCGACCTGCGCGCCGTCCTGTCCGCTTGTCACCTTCTCTTCGAGGCGCTGCTTGTTCTCAGCGCCGAGCGCGCCCGATTCGGCCTGCGCCAGCAGTTCCGAAATGTCCTCGTCCGGTTCGCCGATGATGGCTATGACTTGACCGAGCGGCACAGTCTCGCCCGCCTGCGCCAGTATCTTACGCAGCACGCCGGAGGTCAGCGCCTGCGCCTCCATCGTCGCCTTGTCGGTATCAATCTCGGCGAGCGGTTCGCCCATGCTCACCTTGTCGCCTTCGCGCTTCAGCCAACGCGCCAACTGACCCTCTTCCATCGTCGGCGACAGCTTCGGCATGACTACCTGCGTTGCCATACTGCTTTGTCCTTTGTCGGTTGTCCGTCGTCCGTTGTCAACAAATCAGGCAGCACCGGCAGCCACTCGCCCGCGCACAAGCAACAACGGACAACTGACCACTGACAACTGATAGTTTTTACAAGTATGCGACTTCGCGGACGGCCGCGATAATGCGCTCGACATCGGGGAGCGCGAGTTTTTCGAGATTCTTGGCGTAGGGCATCGGCGCATCCACGCCGGAGATGCGTTTGACCGGCGCATCCAGATAATCGAACGCGCGCTCCATCAGTTGCGCGCTGATCTCTGCGCCCACGCCGCAGAACGGGTGCGACTCTTCGGCGATGACGACGCGGTTCGTCTTTTTCACCGAGTTGACGATTGTTTCGATGTCGAGCGGGCGAATCGTGCGCGGGTCAACAACCTCGACCGAGACGCCCTGTTTAGCCAGTTCTTCAGCCGCCTTCAACGCGAGCGGCACGGTCAGCGAGCGCGCGACGATGGTTGCGTCCGTGCCCTCGCGTTTTACGTCCGCCACGCCGAGCGGCACGATGAAATCCGGGTCGTCCGGCACTTCGCCCTTGTTGCCGTACATGCGCTCCTGCTCAAGAAAGATCACCGGATCGTCGTCGCGGATCGCGCTCTTGAGCAGGCCCTTCGCATCGGCCGGCGTCGAAGGCATGACCACCTTGAGACCGGGGAAGTGCGCGTACCATGATTCGAGCGCCTGCGAATGCTGCGACGAGACTTGATAAGCCGAGCCGTTCGGGCCGCGAAAGACGATGGGAATGTTGAACTGCCCGCCGGACATGTAGAGCATCTTGGCCGCCGAGTTGATGATCTGGTCGGTGGCGAGGATCGAGAAGTTGAACGTCATAAACTCGATCACGGGGCGCAAGCCCGTCATCGCCGCGCCGACGCCTAAGCCCGCAAAACCTAGCTCCGTGATCGGTGAATCAATCACGCGCTTGTCACCAAACTCGTCGAGCAAACCCTTCGAGACTTTATACGCGCCCTGATACGCGCCCACCTCTTCGCCCATCAGGAACACGTCCTCGTCGCGCGCCATCTCTTCGCGCAACGCCTGATTGAGTGCTTCCCGGATCGTAATAACGGCCATTCAACCTCCAAGAGCAGTGACGAGTGACAAGTGACAAGTGTCGAGCAAGAGACAAGTCTTAACCCGTCACTAGTCGCCCGGCACGGCCTTTATCTCGTTCGCATAGATGTGTGTGAACAACTCTGCGGGCGCGGGTTCGGGGCTACTGTCGGCAAACTTGAGCGCCTGTTCGACCTCGGCCCGGACGCGCTGCTCGATCTCTTTGAGCGCATTGTCGTCGAGCATCTGTTTCTGCTTGAGACTATCGGCGAAGACCTTGATGGGGTCGCGCTCCTGAAATTTTTCGATCTCGGCGCGCGTGCGATAGTTGCCGGGGTCGCTCATCGAGTGGCCCATGAAGCGATAGGTGCGTACTTCCAAAAGCGTCGGCAGCGACTCTTGCCGCGCGCGCTCGGCGGCCCGTCTGGTCGCCTCATAGACGGCCAGCACGTCCATGCCGTCCACGAACTCTGCGGTCATGCCGTAAGCGCACGCCTTCTGTGATACGTCGCTTAAAGACATCGCGCGCTTTAAGGCCGTGCCCATGCCGTACTGATTGTTTTCGCAGATGTAGATGCAGGGCAGTCGCCATAGCTGCGCCATGTTGAGCGATTCGTGGAACACGCCCTGATTGACCGCCGCCTCGCCGAAATAGACAGCCGAGACGCGCTCCGTCTGCTTGTACTTCGCGGCGAAGGCGACGCCGGTGGCGAGCGGAATCTGCCCGCCGACGATAGCGTGCCCGCCCAGAAAATTCGTGTCGCGGTCGAACAGGTGCATCGAGCCGCCCTTGCCGGCCGAGCAACCGCCGGCCCGGCCGAACAGTTCCGCCATGACCTCGTCGGGCGGTGTGCCGCGCGCCAGCGCGTGCCCGTGATCGCGGTAACTCGTCATGACGTAATCGTCCGGGCGCAGGGCGGCGATTGAGCCGACGGCGACTGCCTCCTGCCCAATGTAGAGATGGCAGAAGCCGCCAATCTTACCGAGCGTGTAAGCCTCCGCCGCCTTCTCCTCGAAGCGCCGGATGAGCACCATCTGGTAGAGCATGTGGCGCAGCGTCTCGCGGTCAAGCCCCTCGATGGACGCTTGCTGGTGCTGCTGCCGTTCCTGATGCTCGGCTTGCAGTTCGTCCTGATTGATCACGTCGGGGTCTGCGTGTTCTGTGGCCACGCCTGCGCCCGCGCCTTCGGCGCTCTCCCCACGCGGTTTTAACGGCTTCACTTTCAGTTCACTCATCGGCACACACTCTTCGGCCGCATAAAACACTCTGCGTGACACGTCCGCGCTGCCGGCGCGGGCCGCACAAGTGCGAATTGACTAAGACGGGTTGAGTACGGCGCGAATTATACGCGAGATGTCAGCTTGCGCGCAAAAGCAGAGTGCGGCGCGTGCGTGGAGCAGAAAAACAACCATGCAAAGCACACGAAGCCCAGCCGAACTTCAGCACGACGACTCGTGTGCCTGACTTCGCGTGGCTTGCGTGTGGCTTGCGCGGCCGATTCTGCGGCGGGTACTTAAAATGCCAGGCCAGATAACTGTTAGCGCATGGCTTCGATTGAAGCGACAACACCTGCGGCGGCTTGCGGGCTGAGGCGGCGCGCGTATTTGTCGTGCTGCATGTTGTGCCCGGCGGCCGTGATGAGCGCCTCGACCGTCTCACCTTCGCGCGGGAAGCAGGCGATGCCGATGCTGATGCCGACCTGCGCCGTGCGCCCCGTGCGGACGGTGAAGCGCTGCTCCTCGACGGCCGTGCGAATGCGCTCAGCGATCATCGTGGCCACGTCGCTCGACGCCATCGGCATGATCGCTACAAACTCGTCGCCCGCATAACGGGCCAGTATGTCCATCTGGCGCAACTGTCGTTTGATGACGCCGGCCACGTTAGCCAGCAGCCGGTCGCCGACGCCGTGCCCGTAAGCGTCGTTGACGGATTTGAAATCGTCCAAGTCCATGCTGAGCACGGTCAGCGGCTCGCGGCCGTGGCGCTGGCATTCGGCGAGGCGCTGTTCGAGCAGGAGATGAAACGAGCGCGCGTTCGGCAAGTCGGTGAGCGGATCGGTCAACGCGCTCTCTTTCGTGCGCTCGAAGGTGAGCGCGTTGTTGAGCGCGGTCGCGGCGTGTTGCGCGACGGATTCGAGCAGCCGCACCTGCTCGGTCGTGTAGGAAGCGCGCGTCTTCGAGTAGAGTGTGATTGCGCCGAATGCGCCGTCCTCGCGTACAAGCGGCGAGACGAGCACGCCCTTAATCTGGCGCGTTACTTCTTCAGGCACGCCGACGAGATCGAGTTCCGGCGGCGTATTGCACATCGAGCGCGCGTTGGCGATGACCCACCCCGTAATGCCTTCGCCGAGCGTGACGCGGCGCTGGGCGAACGCCTCTGCGTCCTGCCCGGCGACGTGCGCGGCGACGGCCTTACCCGTCCGCTCGTCAACGAGATAGATCGTGCAGGTGTCGAATGGCACGATTGCGCGCAATTTGCTGGCGACGAGCGTGACGGTGTCCTGTAAGTTCAACGACGAGCCGATGGTCTGCGCGATCTCGTGCAGCGCAAAGACCTCGCGTTGGGCTTCGACAATTGAACGGAAACCGGCGGAGTCGTCGGCGGGCGCACCAAGCACGTCGGCGGCAAGCCCGGCATCGGGCCCCGCAGTCGTCATCAACGAATCGGTGTCGGCCTGTACCTGTTCCTGTATGTCCTGCTCGGCGATCAGGGCGTCGAAGAAATCTATGTTGCTGACGAAGGTTTCGACGACGCGCGGATCAAAGGAAGAGTTGGCCATGCGACGCAGCAGCGCGAGCGAGTCTTCACGCTTCATGCCGATCCGGTAAGGCCGGTCGCAGCGCGTCGCATCGTAGAAGTCCACGACCGAGATGATGCGCGCCACCATCGGAATCTGCTCGCCCCGCAAACCGCGCGGATAGCCTGTGCCGTCCCATTTCTCGTGGTGATAGCGCACGATGTCTTCGACGGGATAAGGAAAGCCCACGCGCTTCACGATGTCGCCGCCGACCACCGTGTGTACCTTCATCTTGTCGAACTCTGCGCCCGTCAGCTTGCCCGGCTTGTTCAGAATATATTCAGGCACGGCCAGTTTGCCTATGTCGTGGAGCAAAGCGCCTGCGCGCAGCGCCAGCAGATCGGTTTCGCTAACGCCGAGTCGCTTGCCGAGTTCGAGCGCGTAGATTTGCGTGCGGCGCACGTGCCCGTGCGTCGTCTGATCCTTAGCATCAATCGCAATGGCCAGCGACTCGATGGTGTTCATGTGCAGGTCGGCAATCTCCTGCACGTGGCGCAATTTCTCCGCCTCCGAGCGTTTCAACTCGTCAACGCGCTGGCGGTTGAAGCGATTGAGCAGATAGACGAGGCTGACCATCAACAGACCGAGCGCGAGAAAGGAGACGCGTCCCTGCTGCTGGCGCGCGTAGTAGAAGAGGGCCGCCGCGCCTGCGCCCGACATCTGCGTAATGGCCGTCCAGACCAGACTCTCACGCACAAGCCGCAGGCTCGTTTGCCCCGATTCCAGCGCGGAGTAGACAAACGTCGCCAGCGTGTTTAGCCCGTACTGCACGAGCGCAAGCACGCACAGGGGCAGCAGCAGTGCTTCAAGCGGTGCGTCCTGTATGGACGAAGCGCCCGCGTGCGCTGAGAGTATGTGCGCCGCTATTTCATAACAGAAAACAGCGATGACGGTTGAGGCGATGGCCGTGGCGACGGAGAAGGCGAGTCGCGCAGGCTTGGCCGTGCGCCGCGAAGTGTTGTAGCCGTCGATGCCTGCGAGGATGGCGGCGGGCGCGCTGCCGTAGATCATCGCCGCAAGGAAGATCAAAGCGTCGGCGATTGACTTGTGGCTCTGACCCCGCCCGTCCGCGTCCGTCACGGGCACGGTGAAGCGACCCGCCACGACGGTCAAGCCGAGCAGCAAGCCCCACAGCAACCAGCCGCTCAAGGAGAGCGCCAATAATCCCGAAAAAGTGATGACCAGCAGCAAAACTGCCAGCACCGCCACGCCACCGAGCAGGGCGAGACATTTCCAGTTATCGTTGGGCATGTTGGCTACTGTCCTAGCGATCCCAATTTCTCTTTAAAAGTCTTTATCAGGCCGACGGGCCTGTGCGCGCGCCCCTTTGTCGGGGGCAGTTGGCAGGGAAAGTGCCAAACAGTGTTGGCTTATTAAAAATAGTGGTTTTCTGAAGTCGAGTCAAGCCGGCGCTCGCCAGTAAATGGGAAATGCTTTGATGTGCGGCCGGGCGCGGAAAAAATTCGTGTATTTCCGCCTGACGTAGTGCTAAACTGCCTGTCCAGTATTCTTAAATTGCACTTAACTGGCCGTGAAGCTCACGCAGCTTGCGACGGGTAGGGTTCGGGCGCGATACGTTCGCCGGCCGGATTCTGTCGGGCGCACGCGCGGACGGCCAATTATGTTTGAGAACCGCCGCGCAAAGTAGTGCGTCAAGCTTTGGCCTGAGCACCGGAGACGCGGCTAATCATTAACCAAGACCCCGTGAGGCAACAGGAGGAGATGCAATGCGACGAACTTTGGCTCTGTTAACCGTGCTGGCGCTGACCAGCCTGTGGATGGGTTGCGCAACCAGTGACAACGCGAATGCGACTAACGCCAACACCACCGGCAGTTCAACTACCACCAGCACCACCGTCAACTCGACGAGCACCACGACCGCATCGCCGGCCACGACGAACACGACGAACACGACGACGGCCGGTAACATCAACACCGGCACGACCAACTCCACCACCAACAACGCGAACCACAATCTGAATTCAAACAACGCAAATCACAACGCCAATTCGACTTCAAACGCGAACAACGCGAACGGGACGCGCAATACCAACAACCGGAACACGCCGTAACGTTCCGCCGGCTGATGAAGACGACGAAGGCGCGCTGACGATCCGACCGGCGCGCCTTTCCTTTTCCAGCGGTGCATGAGCCGGCCGGTGTTTTATAGCCTGAGGCCGCACGAGCAGCATGAGCACGAACGAGCAGCCCGCTTATCGTTACCTCGTCGAAGCGCAAGCGGCGCAAGCGGCGCTGGCGACGCTCGCGGGCGAGCCGGTGCTCGGGCTGGACACAGAAACGTTCTGGGACAGGGGCACAAACCAGAACCGCGTCTCGCTCGTGCAGCTTGCGCCGCCTGCGGGCGAGGTGCTGGTCGTGGACGTGCAGGCGACGGGCGTAGAGGTCGTGCGCCCTCTGGTCGAGTCGCCCGCCGTGATGATGGCGGCGCACAACGCGCGCTTCGACGAGTTGGTGCTAATCGGCGCGGCGCTGCAACCGGCTTCCTTGATTGATACGCTGCGGCTTGCGCGCGTGGCGCTCAATCTGCCGTCCTACAGTCTGGCGGCGGTCGTCGCGCATCTCTTCGGCTGCGCGCTGGATAAGACGCTGCAACAGTCCAACTGGCGACGCCGCCCGTTGAGCCGCGCCCAACTACAGTATGCCGCGACCGACGCGTACATAACCCTGCACGTCTTCGACGAGCTAAAGCGGCGGCTGACGGCCGAGGGGCGTTGGGAGACGCAGGCGCGCGCCGCGATGATGACGGGCGCGGGGCCACGCGAGCCGCGCCGCCGCGTGAAACCCAAAACGCCGCCGCCGGTGTTGTCTGAAGAGGAGCGGCGTGTGGTCACGCGTTTGAAGAAATGGCGGCTGGAACGCGCGTTTGCCGAGCGCGTGCCGGCTTACATGATCTGCTCCGACCGCACGCTCGAAGTGCTCGCGCACGAACGCCCCGCGACGCTCGACGCGCTCAAAAACATCTATGGTCTCGGCGAATCTAAGGTCGCGCGCTTCGGCGCAGACCTGCTCGCCGCGCTCCGCGATGCGTTCGTTTAGCTGCCCGCTCAAACTCAAGCGTCGAGTTGCGCGGCTAACTCTTCGGGCGTCGTCACCGGCTGTTGACAGGTGTAGTTCTCGCAGACGTAAGCGGTTGGCTGACCGCCGAGCGCCGGCCGGTCGCGCAGCAGCGGCACGATGGCCCGCGCCTGCTCATCCGCTTCGGCCGCAAGCGCGACGACCTTGTTCGGCAGATAGCGCCGCCATACTTCATGCGCCAGTCGGTGCAAGTCTGCGTGCTCAGGTTCGCCGATGAGGACGATCTCTTTTGGTGTTGACAGGTAAAAGTCGAGTGCGCCGAGCAGGCAGCCGAAGCCCGACGGATGGCGGGTCAACAGGTCGCGCATGAGCCGGAACAGCGTCACGGCTTTGCGTTGATAGTCGGGTGTTTCCGTCAGGACGGCGAGCCGCAAGAGCACTTCGGCGGCGACAGAATTGCCCGACGGCGTGGCGTTATCGAAGAAGTCCTTCTGGCGCACGATCAACTGCTCGCCGCGCCCGGCCGTGTAGAAGAAACCACCTTCCGTCCCGTCCCAGAATTCCGCGTTCATCTCTTCAATCAAGGCGTGCGCGGCTTCGAGCCAACGCGTCGTGCCCGTCGCTTCGTAGAGCGCCAGTAACCCCTGCGCGGCGCACGCGTAGTCGTCGAGAAACCCCTGCTGCTTGGCCTGCCCGTCCTTATAGACGTGCAGCAACGCGCCCTCGCGTCTGAGCGACGTGAGGATAAAGCTCGCGTTGCGCTCTGCGATCTCACGATAGTCTGCACGGGCGAGCGTGGCGGCGGCTTCGGCGAAACTGACGAGCATCATGCCGTTCCAAGCCGTCAGCACTTTCTCGTCGCGGCCCGGTTTCACGCGCCCCTCACGCGTCTTAAAAAGCACGGGCCGGGCGCGCTCGACCGCAGCCAGCAACTCTTCCACCGTGACGCCCGCCTCCTGCGCGACGACATCGGCCGGGCGCGGCACGTTGAGTATGTTTTCGCCCTCGAAGTTGCCTGCGGGCAACACGTCGTAGTAGGCGCAGACGAGCGCGCCGTCTGCGGGGCCGAGCAGATGCATGATCTCCGGCTGCGACCAGACGAAGAACTTGCCTTCGACGCCCTCTGAATCCGCATCCTGCGTCGAATAAAAACCGCCGCTTGCGTCGGTCAGTTCGCGCGCCACGTAGTCGAGCGTCTCTTCGGTGATGCGGCGGAAGAAATGATCGCCGGTCGCCTGATATACGTGCAGGTAAAGACGCGAGAGCAGCGCATTGTCGTAGAGCATCTTCTCGAAGTGTGGGACGAGCCAGCGCGCGTCGGTCGAGTAGCGATGGAAGCCGCCGCCCAGTTGATCGTACATGCCGCCTTCGGCCATGCGCCGGCAGGTGTGCGTGATCATGTCGAGTGCTGCCCGGTCGCCGGTGCGATGGTAAGTGCGAAGCAGGAATTCGAGCAGCATCGCGGCGGGGAACTTGGGCGCAGCGCCAAAGCCGCCGAAGCGTTTGTCGTAGCCGCGCGCGATCCCTTGATAGGCAGCGTCTAGGAGCGACGCATCGAGCGCCGCGTCGGATTCGCGCGTCAGGTTCATGCGCCGCAGTTCGGTGAGGACGCTGGCGGCCGTCTCTGCGATGCCTTCGGGGTCGCGTTGGTAGGCGTCGGCGACGGCTTGCAGGACGCGCGGAAAACCGGGCAGGTTGTGCCGGTCGTCGGGCGGAAAATAGGTGCCGCCGTAGAAGGGAACGAGGTCGGGCGTGAGAAAGACGGTCATCGGCCAGCCGCCGTGCCCGGTCATCATCTGCACGGCGTTCATGTAGACCTGATCCACGTCGGGGCGTTCTTCGCGGTCAACTTTGATGTTGATGAAATGCTCGTTCATCAGTTGTGCGATGGCTTCATTCTCGAACGACTCCTTCTCCATCACGTGACACCAGTGGCAGGCCGAATAACCGACGCTCAGCAGGATCGGTTTGTTGTCGGCGCGGGCGCGGCCGAGCGCCTCTGCGCCCCACGGATACCAGTCCACCGGATTGTGTGCGTGCTGCAAAAGATAGGGACTCGTCTCGTGTTGCAGCCGGTTCGCGTGCTTGTGCTCCACCATTATGCTCGTCCTTTCAGGGTTGCTTCGTGCGCCCATTCTAACCCGTGCGGCGTGGCTTAGACACTCGCTGCCGTTCTGTTATACTCGCCTTAACTGAATGGTGATTCATTTTTCATGGAGGGCGCGGGCGCGGTCGTGACCCGGTGGCCCGCAGGAGTGTGCATGGAGCGAGAGAGTTTAGCGATGGACGTGGTGTTCGTCGGCGCTGGGCCGGCGAACCTGAGCGGCGCGCTGCATCTGGCGCGGCTGGTGAAAGAGCATAACGAGGCGGTCGCGGCGGGCACACGTGCAGGTAAACCGCTCGGCGAGATCGAGATCGGCGTGATTGAGAAGGGCGCATCGGTCGGCGCGCATATACTGTCGGGCGCGGTCATGGATCCGCGCGCGCTGCAAGAGTTGATCCCTGATTTTGTCGCCGCCGGTGCGCCGCTCGAAGCGCCGGTTAAAGAAGACTTCTTTCTGTACCTGACGAAGACGCGCGCCCTGCGTTCGCCCATCACGCCGCCGCCGCTGAAGAATCATGGTTATTACATCGTCTCTTTGAACAAGCTGACCGCGTGGCTGGGCGAACAGTGCGAAGCGGCGGGCGTCAACATCTTTCCCGAATTTCCCGGCGCAGAGATGCTCTACGACGAGCACGACCGCGTCGTCGGCGTCCGCACGGGCGACAAAGGCATTGACAAGGAAGGACGGCCGAAAGCGAACTTCGAGCCGGGCGTTGACCTGCTCGCCAAAGTCACTGTGCTGGGCGAAGGCCCGCGCGGCTCGCTCACCAAGCAACTGTCGCAGCGGCTGCATCTGAATGAGGGGCGCGAGCCGCAGGTTTACAGTCTGGGCGTGAAAGAGTTGTGGGAGTTGCCGGACGACCGTTACCCGGCTGGGCGCGTCACGCACACGCTCGGGTATCCGTCCGATCCGCACACGTATGGCGGCGGCTGGATTTACGGGCTGCAAAATCGCATCGTCAATCTCGGCTACGTCACAGGGCTTGACTACCACGACCCGCTGCTCGACCCGCACGCCGAGTTTCAACGCTTCAAACAACACCCGTTCGTCGCCAAACTGCTCGGAGGCGGCAAGCTGTTGCGTTACGGCGCAAAGACCATCGCCGCCGGTGGCTATCACGCCATGCCGCGACTCTACGCCGACGGCGTGTTGCTCGTCGGCGACTGCGCGGGCTTTCTCAACTCGCAAAGATTGAAAGGCATCCACACCGCGATTAAAAGTGGCATGCTCGCCGCCGAGACGATCTTCGCGGCGCTCGTTGCGGACGATTATTCGGCCACGCAACTGAAACGCTACGAGGAGTTGGTCGAGGCGAGTTGGATCATGCTGGAGCTACGCCGCGTGCGCAATTTTCATGCGGGCTTCAAGCGCGGGCGCTGGCTGGGGATGGCGAACGCGGGGCTGCAATTCATCACGGGCGGTCGCTCGTGGGGTCTGTTCGACCGCGCCAGTGCCGAGCCGGGGCACGAAGCCATGCGCAAACTCGCAGACTACGGTTACAAGGGCGATGCGCCGGAGCAGCGTTACAACGGCTTGCGCTTCGACGGCAAGCTGACCTTCAACAAGTTGACCGACGTTTATCACGCGGCGGTCGGGCACGACGAAGATCAACCGGCGCACCTGCACGTCCTTGACACCAACATCTGCTCGACGCGCTGCGCTGAAGAGTACGGCAATCCGTGTCAGCGTTTCTGTCCGGCCGCTGTCTACGAAATGGTGGACGACGGCGCGACGGGGCGGCGGCGCTTACAGATCAACTTCTCCAACTGCGTCCACTGTAAGACGTGCGACATCATGGATCCTTACCAGATCATCAACTGGGTCACGCCCGAAGGCGGTGGCGGGCCGGACTACAAAAACCTGTAGCAGCCAAGCAAGACGCGGCGCGGGCAAAAACGGCGAAGCCACGCGCAGGGAACACGGAGCAAGACGAGATCGCTCGTCACTTCGTGTCCCTTGCGCGTGGCTTCGTCGTGAAAGCTGCCTGACCCGCCCGCTTACTCTTTGGGTATGAGTGTAAAAGTAATTTTGCCCTGCTGCACTTCTTCGAGGGCGATGCGAGTGGGCTTGTGGCGCTGTGATTCAAGCTCGATGCGCGGGCGCGCCCCGCGTTGCAGTTGCTTGCTGCGCTGCGCGGCCACGATGATCATGCGGTACTTCGAGTCAATCGCCGGCTGCTCGGTCGCGGGTTCTGCGTGCTCTACTGGTTCTGATTTTGCTTTGGACATATCGTTTATCAATCAGGCCCGCCGGGCCAAATATCATTATTCCCAAGATTGACGGGGGGCGCAAGTTGCCGCGACCGGCTGAAGGCCGGTCAGGTCGCCTGCGCAAAACTTGCGATGACGCGACGGGCCAGCGCCTCCTGCCGGCGGCGCTCGGCGCGCGCAGCATAAACGACCGCCGCGAGTTGGGCCGCCGCGCGTTCGACCTCGTCGTTTAGAATCACGTAATCAAAGTCGCGGTAGTGTTTGATCTCTTCGCGCGCGTTGCGCAGCCGCAGCGCAAGGTCGGCGAGGCTCTCGGACTTGCGCGCGATCAGGCGCACGCGCAGCACTTCGTAAGACGGCGGCATGATGAAGATGCTCACCGCTTCAATCTGCAACTGCCGGACGGCCGTTGCGCCCTGCACGTCTATCTCAAGGATCACGTCGCGCCCGGCACTCAGTTCGGCGGCAACGGCCGTGCGCGACGTGCCGTAGAAGTGGCCGTGTACCGTCGCCCATTCCAGAAACTCGCCCTGCGCGCGCGCGGCGCTGAACTCTTCGGGCGTGGCGAAATGATAATGGACGCCGTGCTGCTCGCCCGTGCGCGGCGCGCGCGTCGTCCAAGAGACGGAGTAGCCGAGGCCCGGCACGGTGGGCAGGATGCGACGAATAAGCGTGCCTTTGCCACCGCCCGACGGCGAACTGATGACAAACAAGATGCCGCGCTCGTCCGGTGCTTGGTCGGACGGCGCGGGCTGGGCCTCAACTGGTTCGTCACTCAACGTTCTGCACCTGCTCGCGCAGTTTCTCACCTTCCGCCTTGATGATGAGCGCGGCCTCTTTCACCGCCAGATCGGTGGCTTTGGAGAGCACCGTGTTGGCTTCGCGGTTCAACTCTTGCAACAGGAAGTCGAGCCGCTTGCCCACCTCGCCTGTGCTATCAATGCTGGCGCGAAACTGCTGGACGTGGCTGCGCAGCCGCGCCAACTCTTCCGTGATGTCGCTGCGGTCGGCGAGATAAGCGACCTCCTGCGCGAGTCGCCCCTGATCGAGTTCCGCGATCTGAAGCCCGTCGCGCGCGAGCAGTTCGCTGATGCGCCGTTGCAGCCGCGCCCGATAGTTTTCCACCATCCCGGCGGCGACCGTTTCGATAACGGGGACTTGCGCCTCAATTGAATCGAGCCGCGCGTGCATCTCGGCGGCGAGCGCCGCGCCCTCCTGCTCGCGCATCCGGTTGAGATCGCCGAGCGCCGCGTCAAGCGCCTGCCCGATGGCTGTGGTCATCTCTTCGGTCAGCCCGCCATTGCGGATCGGCTGCATCGCGCCGGGCAGACGCGCCAGCACGTTCACATCAGGTTCACCCGTGAGCGCGAACTCCTGCTGCAACTCGCGCATCGCCGCGACGAAGCCCGCGACGAGCGGCCGGTTGATCTCGTAAGACACGTCGTCCGAACGGTCGAGCGCAACGTTCACGTCCACGCGCCCGCGCGACAACTGCTCGCCGATGCGCCGCCGCACCTGTGCCTCCACGCTGGCGAGGTCTGCGCCGAGCCGCAGATGCACGTCCAAAAAACGGTTGTTGACGGTCTTCAGATCGACCGCCACGCTAAACCGCTCGCCCGCCGCCGAACCGCGTCCGAATCCGGTCATTGACTTCATAGCAGGAAGTAACCAGTAGTCAGTAGTCAGTAGTCAGTAGAGGACATTTGCTTTGCTACTGGCTACCGGCTACTGACTACTGGCTACTTATCGTCACCTCCTCCTCTTCGTCTGCGAATTGCAGTTCATAGAGTCGCTTGTATGTGCCGCTTTGGGCGAGCAGTTCGGCGTGGCGGCCGGATTCGACGATGCGCCCGCGTTCGATGACGACGATTATGTTGGCGCGGCGAATGGTCGAGAGCCGGTGCGCGATGACGATGGCCGTGCGATTCTGCATCAGGTTGGCGAGCGCCTGTTGCACCAGCCGCTCCGATTCCGTGTCGAGCGCGGAGGTCGCTTCGTCGAGCACGAGCACGGAGGCGTCCGCCAGCACGGCGCGGGCGATGGCAAGGCGTTGGCGCTGCCCGCCCGACAGGAAGATGCCGCGCTCGCCCACGATGGTGTCGTAACCGTGCGGCAACTCCTTGATGAAATCGTGCGCGAAGGCGACGCGTGCGGCCTCTTCTATCTCGCGGTCAGACGCATCGGGCCGGCTGTAGGAGATGTTGTAACGCACGGTGTCGTTAAAGAGCACCGTCTCTTGTGTGACGATGGCGAGTTGGGCGCGCAGGGAAGCGAGCCGCGCATCGCGCAAGTCCGTGCCGTCCCAGAAGACCGCGCCTTCGGTCGGATCGTGAAAGCGCGGGATCAGTTTCGTCAGCGTTGATTTACCGCCGCCCGATTCGCCCACGAGCGCCACAACCTGCCCCGCCGGAATACGCAAAGAGACATGGCGCAGCACGGCGCGCTCCTCGTTCGCGTAGTTGAACGACACGGCGCGCAACTCGATCTCTTGCCTGAGCGGCGCAAGCGTGCGCGCGTCCGGCTTCTCCTTCATCTCCACGCCCTCGTCCATTACCTCCCAGACGTGCCGCGCGGCGGCAATCGCCACTTCCAGCGCGTTGTGCAGGCGCGAGAGTTTGCGCATCGGATCGTAGGACGAGAAGAGGAAGAAGAGGAACGTGAGGAACTGCGCCGCGTTCATGCGCCCCGCCATGATCTCGCGCTGCCCGAAATAGAGCAGCACGGCGACCGCGATCACGCCGAGCATCTCGATGGTCGGCGGCGCAAACCCCGTGATCTTCGAGGCGCGCAGATTCGCCCGCATGATCTGGCGCGCCACGCGGGCGAAGCGCCCTTGCTCACGCTCCTCTGCGCGATAGGCTTTGACGATGGTCTGATTCGCCAGCGCCTCCTGTGCCGTGTCCACGAGTTGCTGGCTGCCTTCGTAAGCGTCGCGCGCGAGGTTGCGCAAGGAGCGGCCGAACTTCGCCGTCAGCCACGCGATGACGGGCGCGATGAGGAGCGAGCCGAGCGTGAGTCGCCATGAAAAATAGAACGAGGCGGCGAGAAAGGCGACGAGCGCAAAACTCTCGCGCAGCATGTCGCGCAAGGTGCTGGTGACGGCCGCTTCAATCGCGGCGGCCGAAGAGACGAGGCGCGAGACGAGGTAGTTCGTGCGGTGGCGCTCGAAAAAATCGGCCGACTGCTTCAACAGGTGCGCGTACAAATCCTGCCGCAGTTGCAGCACGGATTCCTGACCGATGCGCGCCATCAGATAGGTGGAGAAGTATTCGGCGATGCCTTTGGTGATGGTGAAGACGATGAGCAGGACGGCGATGGTGCGCCACGCGGCGTAGCCGGAAGCGGGGATCAGGTGTTGGAGCGAAAAGAGCGTCTCGGTGCGCCGCCCGCCCGTGCCCTGCGCGCCGTTCAAAGCTTGATCGAAGATGGGCACGACGAGCGCATTGGTGGCGCTTTGCAGCGCCGCGCCCGCGAGCATCGCAACGGTGGCAAGCGTAAACTTACCCCAATGAGGTTTGAGGTAGGCTAAGAGTCGCCGCAGGTCTCGCATCTTTTCACGCGTATCGTTGCTGCTTCAAGTGCTGCGCAGAGGAAGTTTTCGTAAACCTACTAAGGCAGAGACTATACGGACAGGCGTTGCGGGGCGTCAAGGCATGGGGTCTTGCCCTTTTCGCTTTTACGAGCTTACTATTCCGGAGTGAATGTTGAAGAAACCGTCAGGTTTATCCTTGACCAGCAAGCCCAACTGACCGCGACCGTCAGGCAACTAGCGCAGAAGGTTGATCGCTTAACTGATAAAGTTGATCGCACGGCCGATAGTGTAATTGCGCTGCTGGCCATTGCGGAGATTCACGACCGCGAAATAAAAGAGACGGATGAACGTCTGAGTGCTTTGATAAATACGGTCGAGCGATTAAGCAGTGAACGTAGAAACGGCCGCGCGGATGCTTGAGCCGCCGCAATTCCGATCACTCGCCTCTGCGTAGCTGAAGCGCCTCATATCAAGCAAAGCCACAAGATCGCAAGCGCCCGGCCAAGTTCAGCCTTTTCCGCTTTGCCCTGCGGCCGTTTGGCCTATAATGTGCGCAAACGTCTTTCGCAGTTAACGCGCGGCCGCCGCAGAGCGGCAGCAGCCTGCACGACAAGGGGACACTGAATCTTCCGTGAAGCATAAAATCCTGATTGTAGACGACGACGAGAGCCTGCGCCCGCTCTTGGCGGGCTACCTGCGCCGTGCCGGCTACGAAGTTGAAGAACGCGAGAGCGCCGAAGACGCGCTGCCGTTGGCGCTCAACGGCCAGTACGACTGTTTTATCTTCGACGTGACGATGCCGGGCATGACGGGGCTTGAGTTGATGCGCCGCCTGCGCGAGCGCGACGTGCAGACGCCCGGCATGTTCCTGACCGCGCACGGCGAGATCGACGCCAAGGTCGCGGGCTTTCAAGCCGGCGCGGACGATTATCTGGCCAAGCCGTTCGACCCGCGCGAACTTGAGTTGCGCGTTGAGGCGCTCCTGCGCCGGGCGAGCCGCGCGCCCGCCGATGGCGACGACGACAAGCACCGCATTCAGATGGGCGAGTTGGTCATTGATAAGCGCCGGCACGAGGTTACGCTCAATGGTCAGCCCGTCGATCTCACGCCGCTTGAGTTCCAGATTCTCGAACGGCTGGCGAGCGAACCCGGCCGCGCATGGTCGCGCAACGACCTGCTCGATCAGGTGTGGAGCACGGACTACGAGGGCTATCAACGCAACGTCGATCCGCACATTAACCGTCTGCGCCAGAAGATCGAATCCGACCCGAAGAACCCGCGCTACGTCCTGACCGTGCGCGGCGTCGGGTACAAACTTAATGACGCCTTATGAACCCTAAGCACCCCCGCCGCCACCCTTTGCCCCTCTTGCTGTTCGCCTGTCTGAGCCTCGCCTTGCTCGCACCATGTACGCAGGCGCAGCGCCGCAGACCTGCGCCGCCCGCCGCGCGCAAGCCGGCCGCTAACAAACCCGCACCGACGCCTGAGCCGGCCCGGGTCGAGCCGACGGCGCAAGCGCCGACGAGCGGACGCCGCGCGCTCATACGCTGGCGCGGACGTGCAGGGATTGATCGTTACCGGCTACAGGTGGCGCGCGACCGCAACTTCAGCGACATCGTGTTCGACCGGGCCGTGACGGGCTTCGAGTATGAGGTCGAACTGCCGCAAGGCGACGGCTTCTTCTGGCGCGTCGCGCCCGCCGCGCAGGAGACCGGCGAATACTCCGCGCCCGAACCCGTGCTGCTTAGCACCGCCGCGCCGAGTGTGCTGCGCTCGGCGCGCGATGTCGGCTGGCAGGCGCTCGTCGGCGAAGTCCTGCGCCCGCAGCCTGCCCCCTTGCGCGGCACGGGCGCGTTCGACGTGGTGGCGGTCAACGCCGAAGGCATGGTCTTTGCGCTCGACGGCGCGAACGGCTCGGCGCTCTGGACGGCGCGCTATCGCCCGAACGCGCGCCGCGACGACCCACCCAAATCGCCCGCAAACATCTTCACGCCGGTCGTCATCCCCGTCGCAGAGGGCGGCAAGGCGAACGTCGTCGCCGCGTTCGACGGCGGCGTGCGCGCGCTCGAAGGCGAAAGCGGGCGCGAACTGTGGCGCGTGCCCTTGTCGGGCGCGGCGCTCGGCGGCACGGTCGCAGACCTTGACGACGATAAGGTGCTGGCGGAACTCGCTATCGTGACCGACGAGCCGGCGCTCCACTTCATTGATGCGCGCACAGGACGCGTCAACGCGAAAGAGAAACTGGACGGTGCGCTCATCGGCGGCCCGATTCCGTTCTTAACCGACACGCAGCGCGGCGTCGCCGTCACGCTCGCGGGCGGCATGCTCGACGTGCGCCGCTTCAACGGTTCGCGCTTCGGCGCGGTCAAGTTCGACGTGCCCTTCACCACGCCACCGCTCGTCTTTACGGGCCCGAACGGCACAATCGTCGTCCTCGGCACGGAACACGGGCTGCTGTTTCTAAACGGCACTGATCTGAAGCCGCTCGGCAAGGTCACGCTCCCCGATGACGGCCCGCGCGGCCGGCTCGCCGCCAGCGACATTGATCACGATGGCGTGTTGGAGATCGTCTCGCTGCTGAAGTCGGGCAAGATCGTCGTCATCACCGGCACGGGCATGATTCGCTGGAAGGCGGACGGCGCGAGCGATGCCTACACACCGACGTTCTCAGACTTAAACGGCGACGGCATCCTCGACGTGCTCGTGCCTTCGGCCCACATGTTCGCGGCCGGTTATAACGGGCGCGACGGCTCGCTTCTATGGCAGGTGGACGAAGCTAAGGGCACGCAAACTACAACGGGCGACGCGGCGCTCCGCTCGCTGGCCATCATCAACACAGGCGCAGGCAGCCCGCTCGTCGTCAGCGGCGATCAGGGGCACGCGGGTGTGCGCGCCGTTGCGCTGCCCGTCGCCGTGACCGTGAAGATCGGCGGGCAGCAGTAACGCGCCCGGCGCGCCGTCCGGGCGGGGGAGAGCTTTGGCGTGGGTATCTGGATCATCACGCTGGTGCTGTTAGTCGTCTGGCTGGTCGGGCTTATGCTCGGCAAGGGCGGCTTCCTGCACATCCTGCTGCTCTGCGCCGTTTCGCTCGCGCTCGTGCAATGGATCGCCGAGCGGCGCGGGCGGCAGGCAAAAGAAGCGATGAGGGACGAGGGCTGAAGCGGGTAAAACAAGCGCCTTCTTGCGCATCGCTTAGCCTTCATTCCTTCGGCCCTTTTTTTCTGCGGCAACTTGGGAGCAGACGCCGCGCATCAATTAGCATGAAGTCGGTTGCTTGCGCCGCCCGGCGCACAAGACACCAAGATTCAATGGCCACAGGAGCAATGCTGTATGAACTCTTCGCGCTCCCGCACACGTTTCGCCGCTCTCCTGCTCTTAACCTTGCTGCTCGCAACCGCGCCTGCGCTCGTCAGCGCGCAATCGGACGTGCCGCGCGAGACGGTGGCGATCACCTACCCGCTCGATCAATCCGTAACGGTGCGCTTTCGCGGCACGACGCGCCTGCCGCGCCTGAGCGGTGAAGCCAGAGTCAAGCGTTCCGGGCGACGCAACACACGCGTCGAACTGAACGTCAACAACCTGCCGCGCGCCAGCGAACTCGGCGGCGTCTATACGACCTACGTGCTCTGGGCCATCTCGCCCGAAGGTCGCGCCGATAACCTCGGTGAGATCAAACGTAGCGGCAGCGCCTTCATCGACTCGAAACTCGACGTGACCACGCCGCTTCAGACCTTCGCGCTCATCGTCACGGCCGAGCCGCATTATCTGGTGCGCGGCCCCTCGCGCATGGTCGTGCTCGAAAATCTGCCGCCGACGCGGCCGGGCGACGCGGGTGTAGCGACCGTCAACGTCCGTTATCTCGGCAACACGAGCGACTATTTCAACGATCCGCGCGTGCCCGAAGTGGCGGACGCTGACTTCACGCGCACGCCCACGTCCCTTTTAGGCGCGCGGCAGGCGCTCAATCTGGCGCGCTATGCCGGCGCAGACCGCGACGCGCCCGAAGAGTTGCGCGAGGCCACGGCCAAACTGGCGGAAGCAGAGAACGCCTGGCGTCTGAAGCAGACCGACGAGGAAGTGGATGCGCTGGCGCGGCGCGCCACCGATCTCGGCGTGAAAGCTGAAGAGGTGGCCGAGGCGCACAAGGCCGCACGCCTGCGCCGTGAGGAGATCGCGCGCCGCGACCGCGCCGTGCAGGAAGCCGAACGCACGGCCGATTCCGCCGCGCAGGAGATCGCCGACCTGAAGACCGCGCTCGACCGTGAGACGCACGGGCGCGAACTCTCCGAGCGCGATCTGGGCAACGCCATGCAGCAGGTGCGCGACCTGCGTAGCGAAGTCGCACGGCTGCGCGAAGAGTTGCAGCGCGTGCGCGCCGATGCGGAGGACGCAAAACTCAAACTGGCGCGCATCGAAGGCGAGCGCGCCGCCGATCAAGCGCGGCGTGAATCGGAACAACGCGCGGCGCAGCAGCGTGCCTCGGCCGAAGCGATGCGCCAGAACCTCGCGCGTTTTGGCACTGTGCGCGACAGCAATCGCGGGCTTGTGCTTGTCCTGCCCGAATCGATCTGGGCGGGCGCGCGGCTCGCGGACATCACGCCCAAAGCCGCCGGCACGCTTGAACCGCTCGCCGCGCTCCTCGCCAACAACCCCGATTATCAGGTTGTGATCGAGGTCTACACGGACAGTCGCGGCGACGATGCGACCCTGCGCAAACTGACGCAGGATCGCGCCGAAGCACTAGCCGGGCGGCTCGTCTCGGCCGGCGTCGAAGGCGCGCGCATACAGTCGAACGGACTGGGCGCGGACAGCCCCGTTGCCTCCAACGCCACGCCCGCCGGTCGCCTACGCAATCGGCGCACAGAGATCACGCTCGTCCCGCTCAACTCAAGCACTGCCTCAACGCAGTGACAGGTGACGAGTGACGGGTGACGAGTGACAAGCTAGAATAACCGCGCTTGTCACTCGTCACTCGTCGCTCTCTTTATGTCGCTGCTCGAAATCATCCAGTTGATCGGCTATAGCACGGGGGCGGCGCTGCCTCTGTGGCTGAGCCTGCTGCTGGCGCGACAACGGCGCACGCTCGCGCCGCAGGAGCGCGTGCTGCAAGCGCTCGCCATCAGCATCGGCTTGTGGCACGCAAGCAATCTGCTGCTCGTCCTGCGCGTGCTCTTAGGGCTGGATGCGGCGCGCTGGGTCTGGTTGCTGCGCCTCGCCGACACGGGCGCGGTCGTCTCCATCACGCTCTCATATTCGTTCCTGCTCCACGTACACCTGCACCTGTGGGCGAATGCGCGCGAACGACCGTTAACACGCTTCGAGCGCGTGCGCGTCTATCTCTCTTACATCCCCGCGCTCTTTCTCTTCGTCGCCGTGCCGCGCCTGTGGACGGGCGCTTACGCGCCGATGCTTGAGCAGCTTTCGTTCTTCGTGCTGCCCTTCGGGCTGTGGGCGACCTACGTGCTCTGCCTGATCGCCGCCACCGACATACTCATCGCGCGCGCTTCCCGGTCGCAAAGCGAACGACGTTTGATGATGACGCTTGCCGGTTCGTTCCTGCTCATCTCCGTGCTGCTGCTCGCGGTCTATGCGGTCGGCATCGGGCGCGACAGCGTGTTGAAGGACTACTTGCAGACGCTCAGCAATCTAGGCTCACTCTTGCCGACGGCGCTCATCGCCTATCACGTCTATCGTTATCGTTATCTCGAACTGATCATCCGCGAGAGCCTCGTCGCGGCCTCGTTCGCCGTCGTCATCCTCGTCGTCTATCTCTACGGCATACGCACCATCGAGACGTGGGTGACGGGGCGCTACGGTCTGCGCGCGGGCGCGGTCGAAGCGCTGCTGATCCTCGCCTTCGCGCTCTCGGCCGCGCCGTTGCGCGCTTGGCTCGAAAGACGTTTTCAACAACTCTTCGCGCGCGAAGCCGCGCTCTACCGCGAAGTCGTCACGCGCATCGGCACACAGTCGCGCCGCTACCCGCAACTGTCGGAGCTTCTGCGCTTCGTCGAAGAACGGACGACGCACGAACTCGGTCTGCGCCGCGTGCGGTTCCACGTGCCCGACAATAATCGCCTTCCGTCCGATAACGCCGAAGGAAATGCGCCAGCATTTCCCGCGACGGCTGAAGCGGTTGAACGGCCGGAGGTGCAGGCGCTGGCGAGCAAAGCGGACGGCAAAACTGCGCCCGCGTTGGTTGACGGCGTGGCGGTCAAATCTGTTGACGACAAAGTGGCGGGCAACGGGCAGTTGGCCTTTGATTGGGCGGAGCGCATGCTGGCGGCGGCGCGTGCGCAGGGCGGTGTCGCTGAAGACACGCCGGAGTTGCGCGCGGCCGGTTTCGAGTTGGCCTATGTGCTCGTGCGTGATGAACAGGTGTTCGGCCTCATGCTGGTTGATGCGGCCCGCGCTGCTTTGACGGCCGACATACGCGCCGTGCTCGCCGTGCTCGCGGGGCAGGTGGCCATCGCCATCGAAGACGCGCGCCTCGTCGAAGAGAACGTCCTGCTGGAACGCAAACTCGCGCAGGGCGAACGCCTCGCCGCGCTTGGTCAGATGGCGGCGGCGGTCGCGCACGAAGTCAAAAATCCGCTCTCCGCCATCAAGTCCATCGCGCAGGTCATGCGCGAAGACGAGCGCGTGACGGGCGAGTACGCGCGCGATCTGGAACTCATCGTCGGCGAAACCGACCGCCTGAGCCGCAGCGTCACGCAGTTGCTCAGCTTCGCCCGCCAGACGCCCCCGGCCGGCGCACCCATGCGCGCCGACGAACTCACGCGCGCCTTAGTCGAACTCTTCCACGCCGACGCACGCGCCCGCGCCCTCAAACTCGAAGCGCACACCACGACGCAAGCCACACTCGACGGCGCACAGGCGACCGCCGTCCGCGCCGCGCTCTCAAACCTGATCCTCAACGCCTTGCAGGCGACGCCCGCCGGTGGGCGCGTCCGCGTGGAAGCGGAGCAAGCGCCGGGCGAACTAATCTTCGCCGTCACGGACAGTGGCGGGGGTGTCGCGCCCGAACTGCGCCAGCGTATCTGGGAGCCTTTCTTCACCACGCGCCAGCGCGGCACGGGGCTGGGGTTAGCCATCGTGCGCAAGCGTATGGAAGAGGCCGGCGGGAGCGCACGCCTCGCGCCGCAGCAGCCCGCGCAGGGCGCGCGCTTCGAGTTGCGCTTACCGCTTGCGATTGTGGCCGCAGAATTGCCTGATGAATTGCCTGATGAAACGTTAGCGAGTCAAGACCACCTTTAGGGATTAGCACTGATGACCGAGCAAAACAGACAAGATGAAGCCCTGCGGCTGCTCATCGTGGACGACGAAGAGGCGGCGCGCTACGGTGTGCGCCGCGCGCTCAGCACCTACGGCTACGACCTTGCCGAAGCGGACAGCGTCGCCGCCGCCCGCGCGGCGCTTGCGACGCGTCGCCCCGACGTGTTGCTGCTCGACGTAAACCTGCCCGGTCAGAGCGGGCTTGAGTTCCTGCGCGAACTACAGGCGCAGCCCGAAGCAGCGCCGCTCGTCATACTCATCACCGCGCACGGCTCCGAGCGCATGGCGGTCGAAGCTATCAAGGCGGGCGCTTACGATTATCTGCCGAAGCCGTTTGAAGTGGACGACCTGCGGCTCGTCGTCAAGAACGCTTTGGAAACCGTCCGCCTGCGTCGTGAAAATCAACTCTTGCGCACGGCGCTCGCACAGGAAGGCGCAGCACGCGGTTCGCTCATCGGCAAGTCCGAAGCGATCCGCCGCGTGCGCGCGCTCATTGATAAGGTCGCCGAGACGGACGCGACCGTGCTCGTGCGCGGCGAATCGGGCACGGGCAAAGAACTGGTCGCGCGCGAGATACACGAGCGCAGCAGCACGCGCAGGCGCGGCGCGTTCGTCGCCGTCAACTGCGCCGCGCTGCCTGCCGAGTTGATCGAATCCGAGCTATTCGGGCACGAAAAAGGCGCGTTTACGGGCGCAGCCGCACGTCGGCGCGGCAAATTCGAGCAGGCGGACGGCGGCACGCTCTTTCTCGACGAGATCGGGGACATGAGCGCAAACGTGCAGGCGAAACTGCTGCGCGCGCTCGAAGAACGACGCATCGAACGGCTCGGCGGCAACGAATCGCTCCCCGTTGACGTGCGCATCATCAGCGCCACGCATCGCCCGCTCGAACAGGAGATCGAGCAGGGGAACTTCCGCGCCGATCTCTTCTATCGTCTGCGCGTCGTCACCATCGAAGTCGCTCCCTTGCGCGAACGCCGCGAAGACATAGCCGTCTTGGCCGAGTCCTTCATGCAGCAGACGGCCGAACGCTATAAACTGCCCGCGCGGCGACTCGCGCCGTCGGCGCTCCGCCAACTGATCGAATATCGCTGGCCCGGCAACGTGCGCGAACTGCGCAACGTCATCGAACGCGCGCTCATCCTCGCCGAAGGCGACGAACTGACGGCGCGCGATCTGCCCGACGAGCTAAAGGGCAGCGCCGCAAGCGTCGAGGCGCATGCTCGCGCCGGAGTTGTCGAGCCGACAGGCGACGGGCTGAACGTGCCTTTCACGGCCGATTTTCGCAACGACCGGCGCGAGTTTGAGCGGCGCTACATCACGCGCTGTCTGGAAGAGACCGGCGGCAACGTCACGCGCGCCGCCGCCATCCTCGGCATGCACCGCCAGTCGCTGCAACACAAACTGCGCGAACTCGGTCTCGGCCGTCGTTACGTCGCCGTCGGCGGCGACGACGCAGCGATGCCAGATAATTCCGACAACTGACGGAAGAACACTTTCCGTTCGCAACCCGCCGGCCAACTCCCGCCTAGCGTAAACGCCCGGCCCGCATCGGGTACGCACCTTGCACTGGCTCACCCGTGCGCCCTCGTGCGCCACATTCTGAGCAGGCAAGGGAACTCTTAAATGTTACGCAACACAACGCGCCCGATGGCGCTCGTCATACTTGCGTGCGCGCTCATCATCAACGCGCACGCGCCTTTCAGCTACGCGCAGGTTGCGTCGTCAACGCGCCGGCATCTCATCATCTGCGTGGACGGCGTGGGCTTTGCGACCATCGAAAAGATGCGGACGGAGGGGCGCTTCAAATACTTTCGCCAGCCCGCGCGCATGATCGCGCCGTTCCCGACCTTGACCGACGTGTCAATGAGCGAAATTCTACGCCCCGTCGGCGCAGGCGACCCGCCGGGCTACGAGGATCGCTACTTCGACGTGACCGAGAACAAGATGCGCGGCGGCGTGCTCGACCGCTTCCGGCAGGATCGCTTCGTCGCGGGCACGTTCCGCGACCTCTTCGACTATCATCCGTCGGCGCTCAAAAGCGGGCTGGGCTACGCTGCGCCGCCGCTCACCACCTATCTCGAAGCCTTAACCGATCTCGTCCGCCTGCGCCAGAAGTTTCGCGCCGCGCGCGGGCCCGTCTTTCTCGGTTACACGGGCGCGACCGACACGCTCGCGCACCTCGGCGGCGAACGAATGGTGCGCAGCTTCCTCGCGCGCCTCGATGACACCGTCGAAGAGTTGGTGCGCGCGAGCGACGGCCAACTTGAGGTCACGATCTTCTCCGATCACGGCAACGACTTTCGTGCGTTTCGCCGCGCACCCGTCAAAGCTGCGTTGAAGCGCGCGGGCTTCAAGCGCGCGGATAGTTTGCGCGATGCGCGCAGCGTCGTCATGCCGCAGTTCGGGCTTGTCGGCAGCGCGGAGTTCTGGACGAAAGAAGAGAACGAGCAGCGGCTGGCGGAAGTGCTGGCCGAGGTGCGCGGCGTAGAGTTCGCCGCCTACGAACAGGCCGGCGTTGTCCACGTCGTCGGCCGCGCAGGCCGAGCGACGTTGGAAGAACGCGGCGCGCGCTTCCGCTATCGCGCGCTCAAGGGCGACCCGCTTGAGTTAAACGAAACGTTGCGCGTCTTAAACGCAGAGGGCCGGGCGGACGCCGACGGCTTCATCGCCGACAACGATTGGTTCAAGGCGACCTGCGCGAGCGCGCGCCCGGACATCGTGCGGCGCGTCTTCGCGGGCGCAACAAAACTGGTGCGTAATCGCGCCAACGTGCTCGTCAATTTTGCCGACGGCTATTATTCCGGTAGCCTCGCGCTCGACCTCGTCTCATTTCTGCAAGCCACGCACGGCAATCTGGGGCGCGGGCAAAGTCTCGGCTTCGTGATGAGCAACCGCCGCGAACTGCCCGCCTATCTGCGTGCCGCCGACGTGTGGCCCGCCATCGGCTCACCCGCGCTCAGCAAGTCGGCGCAGCAGAGCGCAAGTCAGCCGCGTTGATTGTGCGTTGACCGGGCACGCGAGCGTCTGATTGCACTCCGGCCGTCGAAGCGTTTAGACTTGCCCGGCTTGTCCGAAGCGCCAGACGTGTCCGAGTGCAACTATGAAAGCAAAGATTGACGCCATCATTCAACGCGAACAGGCCGAGTATCTGGAACAACTGCATCCGGCGAGCGTTGACCTGCTCGCGGAGATGGAAGCCTATGCCGCCGAGCATCGCGTGCCGATAGCCGACCGCGAGGTCGCGCTCTTTCTTGAGATCACGGCGCGCGCAACGGGCACGCGGCGCGTTTTGGAGTTCGGCATGGCCATCGGCTATTCCGTCATACACCTCTTGCGCGGGATGCCGGCCGATGGGCTTGTCGTCACCATTGAACCGAGCGCGGAGATGATCGCGCGCGCCGAAGATTATTTCACGCGCGCTGACGTGCGCGGGCGCGTGCGGATCGAACGCGGGCTGGCGCTCGACGTGCTGCCGCGCCTTGAGGAGACTTTCGATCTGCTCTATCTCGACGCCGTGAAAGAGGAATACGAGGCTTACCTTGAGGGCGCTCTGCCGCTCCTGCGCGTGGGCGGCGTGGTCATCGCCGACAATCTTTTGTGGGGCGGGCAGGTAGCGGGCGCACCGCGCGACGCCGGGCAGACGGCTTCGACGCAGGCGCTGCGCCTCTTCAACCAGCGCTTCGTGCGGCATCCGCAACTGCGCGCCGCCGTGCTGCCCATAGGCGACGGGCTGGGCTATGGCGTGAAGGTGGCATGAGCGCGGCGGCGGCCAACGGCGCGTGTCGGCGCACCGCCGAGCAACGGCCAGAGATAGAACTGCTGCTGTGCTGTGGGCGTGCGCGGCTGAGCACGGCGCAGGCTGCGCGCGTGCGTGCGCTCGCGGCCGGCGCGCTCGATTGGAACTACCTGCTCAGCCTCGCCGACCGGCACGGCCTCCAACCGCTCCTCTACTATCATCTCAACAAGGTCTGTGCCGCATCTGTGCCTGCCGACCAGCACGCGCGCCTGCGCGCCGCCGCCCAAAGGGTCGCCGCATTCAATACCTTGCTCACGCGCGAACTGCAAAAACTGCTGGCGCTCTTTGCCAGCGAAGGCATCGCTGCGATGCCTTACAAGGGGCCTTCGCTCGCCGCTGAAATCTATGACAACGTGGCGCTCCGGCAGTACGGCGATCTGGACATCCTCGTGCGCCGCGCCGATGTCGCGCGGGCGGGCATGCTCCTGTCGGCCGAAGGCTATGCGACCTATCTGCCGCTCACCGCCGCACAGCAAGAGGTGTTGCTGCGCACGCAATGTAACCTGCCGTTCACACGCGAACGTAACCGTCTC
>DASVQA010000234.1:0-3707 GCA_036389375.1 Pyrinomonadaceae bacterium
TGTCTCTTCGCCCAAAGATGACCAGCAGACTGCCGCGCGCCGGAGGGCAGCGCTCGAAGCCAAATTGCGGAAGCAAGCGTTAGAGGAGGCGCGCGCTACGCTGGCCGGCTTCGATGGTCTTAACATCTGGCTCTCAGACCGCCATCATCTGGGTGCGACCAATGAGGCAGGCTGGGGTCAGCTTTTTCTGGTCGTAGGTTTTCCCCACGACGACACCAGAAGCTTCAACGCATGGTCTGCCTACAGTGCCTTTACCGGCCTCTTATCTCAGTTGCGGGGCGAACTGGATAAAAGCGTCCTGCATAGCGTCGTCCACGAACGAGACAACCCCAACTCGGACTTCCAGCAAAGTTTTCTGGCTGACCCGGTGCAAGCCTTATATCAGCTTGGTGCAAGGTTCAGCACATGGCGCAAGATCGAGACGCTTTATCGCGTCCGTGATGCAATTCTTTATCGTGAGCCAGCCGACGGCATAGAAGCAATCGCCACTATCGGCTATCCGATCTTCATCGCTGCCGCTGGCTTTTAATTCTGCACGCGCTATTCAATCCCGTCGCCGCGCGCCGCTTGCGCTCCGGCGGCCCTCGCCTTTAGTGCTATAGTCTGCGCCGAACGCACGGCCAAGCCGGTCAGCTGCTATGAGAAAGCTGATGAAGGACTATCACATCAACATCTTTTATAGCGAAGAGGACGAGGGCTATATCGCGGACGTGCCTGATCTGCTGATGTGCTCGGCGTTCGGGCAGACGCCGGCTGAGGCGTTGGCGGAAGTCGAGCGGGCCAAGCAAATCTGGTTGGAAGCCGCGCGCGCGGCCGGTAAACCAATCCCCAAGCCGCGTTACCGGCCGGCCATTTACAAGCTGGCTTCTTAAACTTCACTTTTCGGTAGCTGAAGCCTAAAGCAGACCGATGATTAAGGAGATGGTTATGCTGCGATTCAGGATTCTCACGCTACTCGGAGTCTGTTTCCTCATCTCGGCCGTCGGTGCGCGGGCACAGGAGGAGAGCGACGAAGCACCGCTTGTGCCGAGCGCCGTAGTGGCGCGCGATGTGCGCCTGCGCCGCACGCCCGACACGACGCGCCCGCCGCTGGGCCTGCTGCACACGGGCGCGCGGCTGCTGCAAATCGATCCGCAGGAGCAGAACGGTTTTATCTACGTGCTGACGCCGCAGGCCGAGAAGGGCTGGGTCGCGCTGGCGAACGTGCGGCGCGAGTTGGTCGCCAGTACATTCGCCGCACGCTCGCCCTGCAAGCGCACAGCCACAGACTTGTCCGACTGTCCCGACATAGGTTGCGAACTCGACGCGACAACCACGCAGGCCGTCGTCAACGCAACCAAACACAGGCGGCCGGGCAGTTCCGCACGCGCGACGACCCTGACCTTCGCGGACTTCAGAAGTTTGCAGCGCGACGTGGAGCGGCTGATGCCGCCGGGCCAGCACCTCGACCTGACGCGCCCGCAGCGCAATCGCCTGCGCGGCTTCACGGTCTCAGGCGGGACGGTGCGCGAGGGCAGTCTGGTCAGGATCAGCGGGTTCATCCCCGAAGAGTCGAAGCCGCACGCGAACCCCGGCGAGTCGGTGAATTGTAAGTTCACGCCGCAGGCGGAGAGCGACTTTCACATCACACTCGCGCCGCGTGCGGGCGACTCGGAGTTTAAAGGCATCGTCGTCGAGATGATCCCGCAGGGGCGGCCCGCCGGTTGGACGACCGCAAAACTGCGCGACATCAGCAGCCGCGATCTGCGCGTGCTGGTTGTGGGCGCGCTCTTTTTCGACAACATACACCTCGTCAACGACGACGAGACGCACAGCCTCGGCGGGCAACCGAAACGCTTCTCGTTGTGGGAGGTGCATCCGATTACACAGTTTTTCGTCTGCCAGCGCGCACGCAACGCCTGTGCGCCCGACCGTCTGGACGATTGGACACCACTGGCAGACTTTTAAACCTCGCCGCCAGTCAGCCCTGCGCCGCAACACAAACATGACCTACTTAGTGAGAGTGGACGATAACGCGCGCTACATGGACGAGAGCGCGCGTTACACGCTGGGCGAATACGAGACGTTGACCGCCGCACAGGCGGCGGCGCGCAGGCTGGTGGACGAAGACCTCGCCTCGTTTTACCAACCCGGCACGAGCGCCAACGATCTCTTCCGCTACTACGTTACCTTCGGCGCAGACCCCTTCATCGTACCCGACGACGAACGCACATTCTCCGCTCGTGATTACGCGCGCGAACGCTGCGACGAGATGTGCCAGCGCGCGGCACAACCGGACGAGCCAGCCTGATGCGCGCAACCCGGCCCCGCGCAAATCATTGCCCTGACCATGTAACTAACGCGCCCTGCGCCGCGTCTTTACACAGGTTTACTAAACTGCCGAGAAAGTTGGCCGCAATCGCTATGACCTCGCAACCAAGCTCACGTCTGCTCGTCCTACTGTTTCTTTGCTGCGCGCCGCTGCACACGAACGCACAGCGCACACGCCGCGCACGCACGCCGCCCAAGCCGCACGCGTATTTCACCGCCGGCCAGAACGCGCTCAACATCCCGTTCCGGTTTGCCAATAACTTGATCCTCGTCGAAGCGCGCGTGAACGACTCCGCGCCCTTGCGCTTCATCTTCGACACGGGCGCGTCCAACACTGTGCTCGACGCGCGTACAGCCGCCGCCCTGCACCTGCGCCCGACGGGCCGCGATAGCGGCAACGGTTCGGCCGCACGCATCAGCGTCGCCCTGACCAGAGGCGTTAGAGTGCGTCTGCCCGGCGTAGAGGTGCGCAACCTCACGCTTGCGCTCTTTCCGCTCACGGAAGCTTTCTCGCCCGCCTTCGGGCAACAGATTGACGGCGTGATCGGCAACGACATCATCAAGCAGTTCGTTGTCGAGATGGACTACGCCGCGCAACAGATCAACCTCTACGCACCCGACAGCTATCACTACGCAGGCGCGGGCGCTGTACTCCCGATGACGATTGCAGGCGAGTTGCCGTTCGTGCTACTTAGTCTCACGCTGCCGAACGGCACGACTGAGACGGGCAAGTTCGAGCTTGATTCCGGCTCGACGGGCGCGCTCCTGCTCAACACGCCCTTCGTGCGCCGGCATGGCCTGCTGCGCGCCGTCACGCCGACACGCGCCACGAACGTCGGCGGCGCGGGCGGGTCGGCCGCCGCACGCATCGGGCGCTTGCCCCGCATCACGCTCGGCCCCTTTCAGTTCACAAACACAATCGTGCGCCTCGCGCAAGCCACACGCGGCGACGATGCCAGCGCCCGTTATGACGGCACAATCGGCGGCGACATCTTACGCCGCTTTAAATTCATCTTTGACTTCTCGCGCCGGCAGGCCATCTTTGAACCGAATGCTGCTCTCTCAGAACCTTTTGAAGTGGACATGAGCGGGCTGGAAAGAGTCGGCGACGGCGCGGACTACAAGACGCTCCTGATTGACGACGTTGACGCAGACAGCCCCGCCACCGAGGCCGGCATCAAGGGCGGCGAGACGCTGCTGGCGATTGACGGTCGCCCCGTCGCAGAGTTTACGCTCGAAGAGATTCATCAACTGCTCAGGCAGGCAGGGCGCGCATACCTGCTGACGCTCAAACGCGGCGAGCAGACGATTCAGATCAAGCTGAAGTTGCGCCGGATGATTTAATGGCCGGTAGAAAGAGGAAGCGGGCGCGGACTCGATTGTGTCCGCGCCCGCTT
>DASVQA010000235.1:0-20779 GCA_036389375.1 Pyrinomonadaceae bacterium
CGTTGTGCGGGTCGAGGCTAAGCGCCTGCCGGAAGGCGGCGCGGGCCGCTGCTTCGTCGCCGCGCGCGAGCGCCGCCGCACCCGTCGCCACCGCCTGCGCGGCGCGGCTCGTCGCATGTGCATCGGCCTGCGTCGTCGCCCGCGCCGGTGTGCGCGTCGTGCCCGGCTGCGCGCAGACGGTCGCGCCGCACGCTAAGGCGAGCGCAAGCCCGCACACGCGCGCGCGATACCTTGGGCGTCTCATACTGCGCAACATCGTTCCCGTCGGTTCACTCGGTTTATCGTTGCCCGGTTGGCCGCCCGCGCGGAGGGCGGCGGACTTTGGGGGAGAGACGACAGTTGTGCCGCTTGAATGGCAAGCGGCGCGGGAAAGCTCTCGCTGACCGTTCCCGCGCCGCATGCCCGTTAGCCGACCGGATTAGAACAGCAGACGCAGGCGAATCTGTATTCGTCGTGGGTCGCCGCCGCCGACGCTTGAGAAGCCGGCGATGCCGTTCGCGCCTAAATTATCCGTGCGGAAGTCCGTCGTCGGGAAAAAGTAGTACGAGCGGTTGAAGGCGTTGAAGAGTTCCGCGCCCAACTCGAACGTCAGACTCTCGGCAATGCGCGTCTTCTTCAACAGGCTGAAGTCCTCGCTGTAGAAGCGCGGGCCGTGCACGTTGCTGAGCGCGGGCGCGAGTGAGCCGAAGAAGCGCTGCGGATTGGCGTAGTAGGCAGCGTAATCCGCCGAGCCGGGAGCCGCGCCGCTCGGATTGTTGTTGAAGCCTGAGCCGAACTGCGGCGGCAGGGCGAACGCGCCCGTGTTGATCTGGCGACCGTTCTGCCCGTTGAGCGAACGCGCGCTGGTCGTGATGGGCTGCCCCGTCGGGTTGAGCCGGATGTTGCCGAGATAGCCGGTCAGTTGCGTGAAATCGGTGTAACGCGGATCGGAGGTGAAGAAGGAGAGCGGCGTGCCCGATTGGTAACGCTGGATGCCGCTGAACTGCCAACCGCCGACCAGTTTGTCCACTAGCCCGCCCTGATTCAGGAAGTGCCGCCCCTTGCCGAACGGCAACTCGACCAGATAGTTGACCACGAAGACGTGCGGCGCGTTGTTGGGCGAGACGGAGCGGAACGAGCGCCGGTCGAACGGATTCTGCAAGACGCCGCCGAGGGGCGAGCCGCCGAACAGGTCTTCCGAAGCATCCGTGATGAGCTTCGAGAAGGTATAGGACGCGCCAAACTGGATGCCGCGCGTGAAGCGGCGGTCGAGTTTGAGTTGCAGCGCGTTGTAGTCGCTCGTGCCCTGACTTTCGAGCAAATTGTTGATGCGATTGTACTGCGGGAACGGCTTCAAGGCCTGCGCGACGCTCCCGTTGAAACCGGAATAGACCGCGTCGTTGCTGGCCGGCAAAGTGACGCCGACGTTGCGCGCATAGTTGACGATGTTCGGGTCGGCGAGCGCAGACGTGAGCGACATGGTCAGGATCGGGTAGCCGAGCCTGAGCGCGTTGAGTGGCAGTGCGTTCAAGCGCTGGAAGTTCGAGCGCAGACGCGTCGCATGGTGGCCGATGTAGCCGACCGAGAGCGCGAAGTTGTAGGGCAACTGGCGCTGCATGTCGAGGCTGTACTGCAAGGTGCGCCCGGTCTTGAAATCGGGGTCGAGAAACTGCACGTCGCTATTGAGGAACTGGCACGTCGGGCAGACGGGCGGAATTGACGGATAGGTTGAGAGGAAGAAGTTCGCGTTGCGCCCGTTCGGCGTGCGCGGGCCTGAGCCGGTGTTGTAGCCGAGCAGCCCCGTGCTCAGATCGTTCGAGCCTTCAAAGCCGTAGATGATCGGCGCGTAGTAGAGACCGATGCCGCCGCGAAAGACCGTGCGATTGTTGAACGAGTAGGCAGCGCCGATGCGCGGCCCCCAGTTCGTATGGTCGGCCCGGACGAGCGTGCGATCAATCGCCTGCACGCCGCCCTGTCCGGCCGCGCCCGCGATTGCGCCGCGCCGCCCGCCCGCTTCCGGATTCGGCGCGTTCGGATCGAAGCCGCGATAGAAGTTGCGCGACTCGTAACGCTGTCCCGGCAGGTCGTAGCGCAAGCCGACGTTTAAGGTGAGTCGCTGCGTCACCTTGATGTCGTCCTGCGCGAAGTAGCCTTGCGTCAACTGGCGGAAGGCGGGATCGACCGAGTTGGTCGAGTTGAACGAGAACTCGGTTGCGCCCGTGATCAGGCTGGCGATGGGCCAGCCGCCGTTGCCGTCAAAGTCGGCCGCCGTCTGGTCGTGGCGGAAGTTGAAGGAGCCGCCCGGATCGATGCGCTGGCGGAAGTTGAACTGCCCCGGCCGCACGTCCGCGCCGAACTTAAACGTGTTCCGCCCGCGGACGTAGGAGACGGAGTCGGAGAGATGCCACGAAGTGTCGAGAATGTGATCCGTAAAGAAGCTGGAACCGATGTTCTGGTAGGCGCGCGGATCGTTGGAGTTGACCGGGTCGCCGTAGCCGGGAAAGTCTATGCGCGGGAAGGCACTGTTCTGCGTGGCGTTGATGGGCAGACCGAGCGAAGAGGTGTTGAAGGGATCGCTCGTGTTGCGGTTCGCCACGTCGAAGCGCGTAAAGCCGATATTGAGATGATTCAGCAGCGTGGGCGTAAAGGTGTAGTCGTCCTGCACGCGCACGAAGATCGACTTGAACAGTTGATTGAACGCATTCTGCGACGTAAACGGGAGCGGGAAGCGCGGGATCGGATCGCCCGCGATGCGATCATTCTGGCGGTGCGAGAAACTGCCGGTGATGCGATGCTTGTCCGACACGACGAAATCAAGTTTGGTCGTGTACTGGTTCATGTCCGTCGGCCGGATACCACGCGACAGGTAGTTGCGGAAGACGGCCGAACCATTTGGCCCCGTCGTGTTCGGCAGCGGGAAGGCTTGCAGGATAGCCCGGCCCGCCGGGTCGATGCGCGCGCCGCCCAGATACAGATCGAGCCGGTTGCCGGGAATGGCGGTGCGCGTGCCGGAAGGTTGGCGCGGGTCGTAAATCTGCACGCCGCGCCCGAAGAAGCCGAGGATGTAAGGGTCGGTCAATAGCTCGCTGAAATCACCCTGCCGCATGCGCTGCGTCGGCACGGTGATGAGCGTGTTCGCGCCCTGCTTGAAGCGGTAGCCTTCGTAGTTGAAGAAGAAGAAGGCGCGATCACTGAACTTGTTGATGATCGGGCCGCCCACGCCGAAGTGCGGGACGGTGATGGGGCCGCCGATGTTGAAGCCGAAGTCGTTCTGGTTATCGCGGTTGCGCGGCAGAATCTCGCGCCCGCGCGCGTCGCGCCCCGCCGCGTTGTTGAGATAGGTGTTGGCGTTCAACTTTTCGTTGCGGATCAGGTCGTAGCCTTCGCCGTGAAACTCGTTCGTGCCGCTTTTCTGCGTGAAGTTGACGACGCCGCCCGACGAGTTGCCGAACTCGGCCGAGAAGGTGCTGGTCGAGACGGTGAACTCCTGAAAGGCGTTCGGCCCCGGCGCGACCTCTGAGAAGAACGTGCCGTTCTGCGTGCGGCGCGTCGTCGCCCCGTCAATCAGAATCTCTGTGCCGAGCGCCTGTCCGCCGCTGATGCGGAAGTTCGTGGAGTTCGTGCCCTGCCCGCCGCCCGCGTTGTTGCCGCCGGCGGTCACGTTGCTGTCGAGGAAGATGAAGGAGAGCGGCGTGCGCCCGGCGAACTCTGAGCCGACGAGCAGCGGCAACTCTTTAACCTGTCGTTCGGTGACGTTGGTCTGGCGCACGGCCGACTCCGTCTGAATGACGGGCGCGCTGTCGCTCGTGACCGTGACGGTGTCGCCAATCGCACCGATCTCCAGATTAATGTCGAGCGTGCGCGTGACCTGCACGGCGACCTGCACGTTCTCGGCGGTCGTCGTCTTGAAGCCCTGCGCCTCGACCGACACTTTATAAGGCCCGGCCTTTAATTCCGGGAGCGTGTAGCTGCCCTCATCCGAGGTCGTCGCCTCGCGCGTCTCGTTCGTCTCCGTGTTGGTCGCAGTTATTTTAGCGTTCGCCACCAACCCGCCGTTCGGGTCTTTGACCGTGCCGGTGATCGAGCCACGGTCGCTCTGCCCGTAAGCGGGCCCCGCAAACGCCAACAACAAGGCTACGAGCGCCAACGCACCACATCTCTGAGCTTTCATAAACCCCTCCTTAGACCTTCCCACCACAGGCGGACTGCGTTCTTGTTAAAACTACTCATCCGGTAACGCGCGCCGGTCGCGCGGCGCAAGCAGTCTGTAGAAGTTACAGCGGACTGTATGTAACTGTTAATAACTTTCGATTCGACGTGGAAGTAAGCGCCACCCGGCCGGCAGGTCGCTCAAGACCTACACAGGCGTCGTGGTGGCCGTCGGCCCTGTCAATAGCTTAAACGTTTACGTAAACGCTTTTACTTGGAATGAGCGGCTTATAGCAGGCCGCTGCCGCGCTTGTCAATCTTTTTGTACGCAGGCGGGCGCGCGGGCCGGCAAATAGTTCACCTGATAATTTTGAGCGCCGTCACGGGATGGAGTTCCCAGCCGGTCGCGCGCCAGTTGCCGGCCCGGCCCGGCATCGTGTTCTCCGCCTCGCCCGCGTGCCGGTCGTCAAACAGCAGCCAGCCCTCGAAGCGACACCAATGCCCCGTCAGGTCGCGGCTGAGCGCAGCCGTTGTCCAATCAAGCCCCTGCGCCCGCGCCATGTCGCGCAGACGCGGCGTGACTTCAACCACCATGCGGGCGCGGGCCGGCGCGTCCGGCTGAAGCGCGACCTCGATATGCGTGTCGCGGCGTGTGGGCGAAAAGCAGTTCGCCCCTTCGCTGCCGGCCTCGGCGACGGCGACGACGTAGCCTTCGATGACGGCGGCGCGCGTCTCAGTCCAACGCGCACGGTCGTCGCCGGGGCGCAAGAGCGCGGCGAGCGTCGCGTGGTCGTCGAAGTCGGCGGCGCGTGGCAAGACCGTTCGATTCTTCAGCCGGTTGAACGCCCACGCGCCCGGCAGCGCGCACCCTTGCGGCGGACAGAAGAATTGCGCGCCGCCGAGCAGGCCGACGAGCACAAGCAACAGGCCGATGATAGTCAGGCGGCGCAAAACAACAGTCCGCGCGGGCGCGATGAGCGCGGCCGCATTAGCGAACCGGCGCTCAAGTCTCGCCGGCCACGATCTCCTGAAACCGGGCGGCGTCTTCGATCATCTTTATGTTGTTGAAGAAGACGTAAGCCTCTGCGTCTGCGGGCAGCATCGAGCGCAACTCTTCGAGTTCGCCGTCCTCGTACTGATAACGCCAGCCGCCGCGCCCGTGCAGCCTGAAATAACAACGCGTGGGCGTGACCGTCCGCGCCGCGAACGGGTCAACGACGTGCCAGAGGTCGAGTTCGGCGCACAACTCGCGGATCGTCTCGCGCGGCCAATCGCCGCGCGGCTCCCAGCAGAAATTCAATGTGCCGCGCGCGGGTTTGAGTCGCTTGAAGAAGCGGCGCAGGTTGGCGATGTTGCTCTCGGTCGGGCGGAAACTGGCCGGACACTGAAAGAGAACCGTCCTAGCGCGAAGCGCCACAGCGCAGGCGTGCGTGGTCGCCCAAGCCTCGCGCACGATCCTGCTCGCGCGGAAAGCGCCGGCTTCGTCGCGTTCCGCTTCGGTCAACTCGCGCTTGAGGCGTTTATAGGTTGGGCTACGCGCCAGATGCGTGATGAGTTGCCACGCTTTGACGGTGAACTCGAACTCCGGCGGCGCTTCGGCGCGCCACTTTTCGAGCGTGGCGATCTGCGGCGGCTGATAGAACGTATGTTGGACTTCGACGGCGGGCAGCAGCGCGTAGTATTCGGCGCGCGCAGAGCGAAAACCGCAGCAGCCGATCTTGATCGCGTTGGCGCGAGGCGTGGTCATTGCGCGGCCAGTGTCGCACGCAAGGGGCGTGTGCTGTCCAGACAAAAAAAACCGGCGGCCGTTTAAAAACGGCCGCCGGTTTCGTCAGCGTGCGCCTTGTCGGCACGTCTCTTAAGGGTGGCAAGCGGCGTTGCCTACGAGGGTGTAGCTGCCGTCGGCGGTGATGTCGGCGGCGGTGCGCTGCGACTTCAGCCCCGCGTCCGGTTGATTCAGGAAGGTGCGGGCGTTCAGCCCGTTGAGCGCCTTGTTCCGGTCAACGCCCTCGGCTTTGCTGGTCGAGAGCGTGATAGTCAGCACGCCGGTCGCGGGATTGTATGTGCCGCCGTCGGCGTCACCGAGTTTGACGGGCGTGTTGGTGTTCGGGTTCGGCGCGGTCGGGTCGGTCGGGACGCCGAACTTGCCGTACTCGAAACGCGGCGCGCCCGTGCCGTCGGTCTTCATGGCGACGTACCAGCGGTCGAAGTTGCTATCCGGGTGCAGCCGATTCCAGATGATGTACCACTGGCTGTTGGCGGGCGCACCGGCAGTTGTCGAAGGCGCAAGCTGCAAGGTGAAGACCAGTTTCTGCGCGCCGTCCGTGTAGTAAGGCTCGGCCAGATAGAGCGCGCGTATGTTCATGCGCGCGTCAAGGAGCGGCACGTTGGGCGCGGCGTCGTCGTCCACGCCGCCCGTCTGCATGTCGCTGACGGCGAGTATGCCCGGCAGGTTGCACGCAGTCGGTGGCGGCGGCGGGGGCGGCACGACGGCCGCCAGTGTGTCGCCGCAGAACGAGCCTTCGCCCACGGAGTTGACCGCGCGGACGCGATAATAATAGTTGACGTTCGGCAGCACGCTCGCGTCTTCGTAGCTTGTGCCGGTCACGCTGGTCAGCAAGGTGTATGCGCCCGTCGCGCCCGTGCGGCGATAGATGTTGTAGCTGACGATGGGCGAGCCGCCGTCGTCGGGTGTTGACCAGGAGAGGTGGACGACCGAGGCGCTCGCGCTGTCTTTGGTGGCCGTGACGGCCGGGGCGAGCGGGACGGCTGGCGTGCGCGGGTCGTACTGGGCGAACATGCGCCGCCCGCCGGACTGGCGCGCGATCACGCCTTTGGACGAGAAGGTGTTGGGCGGCCCCTGCACGCAAGCGCCCGTGCAGCCGTCGTCGTAGCCGACGAGCACGCGGCCCTCGCGGTCAATGGTGGCGTCGAAGAAATCGAGCAGGTTACGGCACGTGCCGTCGCCGCAGATGCCGCCGCGCTGGATCGGATCGCCGGGCGTGGCGCTCACGGTCGTCCACGTGTGTCCGCCGTCGAACGTCGTGGCCACGTAGAGATACCAGACGCCGGGGAAGGCGGGCGCAGTCCAGTCGCCCTCGTCAGCCGAGCCGAAGAAGGCGACGGCTGCGCGCCCCGTGCTGAGGCCGCCGTCACCCGCGACGACCGCCGGAAACTCTGCGCTCTTGACACCCGCGAGCGCGCCCACGTCCAGATCGTCCGTCCACGAACGCCCCTTGTCGCGGCTGACGGTCATACGCATCTTGCCGCCCGCGTTCACGTAACCGAAATAGAGCGTGCCGTCTTTGGCGATGCCGACCGAAGGATCGCTGTCCGAGTGGGTCGCGTTGGGCACGTTGCGGATCGTCCACGTCAGCCCGTTGTCTTCGGAGACGACAACCGACGGCGCGCCGTCTTCGTGAAAGACCACGTCCGTGCCGCCGCAGCCCTTGGTCGGTACGTAGACCGTGCCGTCGGGCGCGACCTTGACGTGCCCGTGCAGCCCGCCGCAATCGTTGACGCCGTAGATCGGCACGGCGGGGCCGAACGTGCGCCCGCCGTCAAGGCTCAAAGCGCAGTTGGCTTCAGCGATGGATTGCGCGCAGTAGTAGACCGCGTTCGGATAGAGCGTGCCGAGCGGCGCGGGCGTGTGGTAGGGCCCGCCGCCGAGCGTCTGGTGATCGATCCCGGAAGAGATGCCTGATCCCATACTCGGCTGGAACGTCGCGCCATCGTTGTCCGTGTAGTCCATCGTGGCGGTCGTCGTGCCGAACTGTAGCTGCGAGACGAGCGTGCGCCCGGTCTGCGAATCGGTGTAGAGGATCGGGTCGCCGCCGTAGGCGCGCGGCGTGGCGGCGAGCGTCAGATTGGCACGCTCCCACGTAGCGGCGGCGGGCGAGACGCAATCGTTGAAGCTGACTTTCAATGCGTAGGTGCTCAAGCCGCCGTAAGACCAGACCTTGCCGGTCAGCCAGTTGACGCCGATGCTCGGTTCGCCCCAATCGTCGCCGAGGCCCTGCGGCGTGGCGTAGTTGGTGAAGCGCGGCGTGCCGGCGGGCGGCTGCGGCGCGACGGGCGTGGGCTGGGGCGCTGGCGCTGCCTGCGCCCGGCTCAAGGTGATCGTGCCGTGAATGACCACGTCGGGCGCTACGTCGTAGGGCACGACGTAGACGGTGTACGTGCCGTTCTCGGCCGCGAAGACGCCCTCTTCCGGGTTGGAGTTTGAGCCGCCATCGGCGGTGCGCGTGCCCGTCACGTCCGGGTTATAGACGAAGAGATCGAAGTCGGACTGAGAGGCTTGAGTGGTGGTCGGCGTGCCGGTGTCAGTCCAGCCGGCGCTGACCTTGACCTCGTAGGTGTTGGGGTCGCCGGTCGGGATGTTCACCGTTAGCGCAAACTGCCCGCAGGTATCGTTGGTGCAGATGGGCGGCGTGTCGCCGGTCGGGTCGAGCGGGTTCGAGACCGCGAAGGGCCCGGCCGTGAAATTGATGACGGGATTGGCGGGCGACAGCGTGCCGCTCGCAGGCGTGGTCGAGGCCAAAGTGGCCGCCGTGATGGCGAGCGCCGCGACGACCAGCGCCGCGCTCAATACGAGTCTGAACCGTAAACTGATGAATCGGAAATTTCGCTTCTGTGCCATGCCAGCCCTCCTAAAGCAGCGGCGCTTGTGCCGGACACGCGCGCCGCGCTGCACCTGCCGGATTTTCAAACTACGCGGATTGCTAAACCGATGGGTACAGGATAGGCATGCGGGTTGAGAAATACTTGAGGAATCCTTGAGCGGCCGGCGGGCGGACGACTAAGCAGGGACGGACGCAGAGACGGCCGGCCGGCAACGGGCGTAAATGGCTGGAATAAGCGCGAGTTTAGGAGTTTCGGGCGACGAGTTGCTGGATGAGCGCAAAGAGGCGTTCGATGTCGAGCGGCTTGGCCAAGTGGGCGGCGAAACCGGCGCGCAGGGAGCGTGCGCGGTCTTCGTCCATCGCGTAGCCGGAGATGGCGATGGCGGGGACGCGGGCTAGACCGGGCAGGCGGCGCAAGGCGGCGAGCAGTTCGTAGCCATCCATGCCGGGCATGCCGAGGTCGGAGATGATGATGTTCGGCGGCTCGGCCGCCGCCAGTTTCAGCGCCTCTGCGGCCGTGCCGGCGCTACAGACCTTGCTGCCTTTCTGCTCAAAGAGCATGTGCAGCAGTTCGAGCGTGTCGGGCGAATCGTCAATCACGAGCACGCGCTGACAGACGGACTGCGGCGCGGCGGCGGCCTGCGGGCTGGCGACCTGTTCGGCGTGCGCGAGGCGCGGCAGCGTCAGCGTGAAACGCGCGCCGTGGCCGGGCCCGGCCGATTCGGCGACGACGCGCCCGTTGTGCAGCGTCGTCAGCGCGTCAACGATGGCCAGCCCTAAACCAAGCCCGCTGTAACGGCGCGAGCGCGTGCCGTCGGCTTGGCGGAAACGGTCGAAGACGTGCGGCAGGAAATCGAGCGCGATGCCGACGCCGCTGTCTTCGACGACGACGCGCGCCTCTGGCCCCTGTGCCTCTGTGCGCAGGTGCACGCGCCCGCCCGGCTCGGTGAATTTGACGGCGTTCGACAGTAGATTCCAGATGATCTGTTGCAGCCGGATCGGCTCGCCGCTGACGACGAGCGGCTCTGCGGTGAACGTCACCACTAACTCGATCTGCTGCTGCTCGGCCGAGGCGCGCACCGTCTCAAGCGCCGCTTCGGCCGCCTTGTTGAGATCGACCGGCTTCGGCTCAAACCGCAGTTTGCCGGTGGCGATGCGCGAGATGTCCAGCAGGTCGTCAATCAGGCGCGATTGCAGGCGTGCGTTGCGCTCGATCACGTCGAGCGCCTGTGCCAGCCCGCCCTCGCCGAGTTGGCCGGTGCGCAGCAGGTTGATCCAGCCGAGGATCGGCGTGAGCGGTGTGCGTAGCTCGTGCGAGAGCGTGGCGAGGAAGATGTCTTTCGATTGATTGGCGGCGGCCAGTTCTTCGTTGACGCGGGTCAGTTCCGACGTGCGCTCCTCGACGCGCTGTTCCAGTTCGCGGTTCAACTCTTCGAGGTGCGCGCGCGCCCGCTGTTCGGCAAGGATCAAACGGCGATGATCGACGCCGCGCCGGACGGTCATCTTCAGATCGTCAATGATGCAGGGTTTGATCAGATAGTCGTAAGCGCCGTGCCGGAGCGCGGCGATGGCGGACTCGACGGAGGCGAAGCCGGTCAGGACGATGGCGATGGTAAACGGCGCGCGGCGACGCACTTCGGTTAAGACCGAGAGACCGTCGCCGCCTTCCATGTGCAAGTCCGTGAGGACGAGATCGAACTCCGCGTTATTGAGAAAGCCGACCGCCTCGTTGCCGCTCGAAGCCGTCTCGACCTCGTAGCCTTCCTGCCGCAAGACCTCGCCGACCGTGAGCGCGACGCTCTCTTCATCGTCCACGACCAGCAGGCGCGCGGGCTGTGTCGTGTTCAGCCCAAGCGCCGAACCTGCCGGGCGCTCACCGAATTCCTGAATGAAAGATGCGTCCATGCCGTTCTGCGGAACTCTTTAGTCGGACGGTTGCTTGCCGTCATCCACCAGCGTCGGTGAGTCCACGAGCAGGATGATGGAGAAGGTTGTGCCGTGCCCGCGTTCGCTCGTCACTTCGATGCGCCCGCCGTGCTGGCGCACGATGTCCTGCGTCACCCAGAGACCAAGCCCCGTGCCCTTCCTGCGCGTCGAGAAGAACGGCTCGAAGATGCGCGTCAGGTCTTCTTCGCTGATGCCGATGCCGGTGTCGCTGATCTGGATCGAGATCGAAGGCTGGAGCGATTGTTCGTCATAACGCGCAGTCGAGATGGTGATGACGCCGCTGCCCTGTATGGCATGCTGCGCGTTGAGGATCAGATTGAGAAAGACCTGCCGCAACTGATCGGCGCGCGCCCGCACGTTGGGCAGCCCCTCGTCGAACTGGCGCACGAGCCGGATGCCCGACTGGCGCATCTTCTTATCAACGAGCACGAGCGTCTCTTCGAGCAGTTGATTGATGTCCACCTGCCCGACCTCGCCCGACCGGCGCGCGAAGCCGAGCATCTGCCGGATGATGTGCGAGACGCGCTCGGTCTCTTTGCGCGCGATGTCGAGAAAGCGCGCGTTCTTCACCGCGTCCTGATTCGACTGCATCAGGTAGAGCGAGTTCTTGATGGCTTCGAGCGGGTTGTTGACCTCGTGCGCGATGGAGGCGGCGAGCCGACCGACCGCCGCGAGTTTTTCCGACTCGAACAACTGCTGCTCGACGCGCCGCCGCTCAAGCTCGCGTATCTCCGTCAGGTCGTGCAGGATCGAGACGACCGCCGTCACCTGCCCCTTCGCATCGATCACCTCGCCCGCCGTGATCTCCATCGGCAAAGACTCGCCCGATTCCGGATCAATCAGTTCGATCTCGGCCTGCCGGTCGGTCTCGGAAGCTGAAGCGAGCGCGGAGATAAAGGAAGTGAGTTTGACGGAGTTGGCGCGCACGGCCGACGTGGCGTTGGGCGAAGGCGCGTCGTCCTGTTGAAAGAGCAGTTCGGCGCGATGGTTGAAGAGGATGAAATTGCCGCTCGCGTCGCAGACGACGACGGGATGGCCGACGTTCTCGATGATCAGATCGAGGCGGTCGCGTTCGCGGCGCGCTTCGGATTCCGCCTGTTGCAGTTTGACGAAGTTGCGCGCCAGTTCTTCGTTCGCTTCGCGCAGATCGGTCACGTCGCGGAAGATCGAGACCAGCCCGATGCGTTCGCCGCGCGCGTTCAAGGCGGGCGTCGAGATGACCTCGAAGTGCAGGTCTGAGCCTTCGAGCGGATCGACGAGCGTGATGTCGCGTTGCAGGACATCGGTGGCGGAGAAGGCGGCGCTCGACAGGTAGGCGGAAAAGAGCAGGTCGTTCATCTCCAACGCACGGCGCTTACCCTCGCCCGCGTTCTCCGAGCCGCTGAACAACTCTTCCGCGCGCCGGTTCTGCAACAGAATCTCGTTGTCCAGATTCGTCAGCACAATCGGATCGGCCACCGACTTCATGATCGACTCGACCCATTGCCGCTCGCGCTGCAACTTATTGACCGCCCCGCGCAGCCGCTCGCTCCTGATCGCGCCGGCCGACGCGAGGCCAATCAGTTCCGCAAAGCGCACCAGATAATCGAGCGCTTCGCTGTCCACGTTCGGCTGCTCCATGCCGATGTAGAGCGCGCCGAGACAGGAGGTTGATTCGGGCACCCAGTAGCGGTCGCTAAAGCGCGGCTTGCGCCCCAGTTCGATCTCCGGCTTATCGCTCGCCGCCTCTTTACCAAAGAGCGGCAGCGCCAGCACGTGCGGCAGCCACACGCCCTCGCGCAGGAAGGCGGACGACGCCCGGTCTTCCGCCAGTGCCAACCACACGGGATGCCCTTCGTGAAAGACCTTGGTGCAGGGCGCGCCGGAATCGAGCGGAATCTCCGTGCGCGTCACCTCTTCGTCATGCGGGAAACCGAACGCCGCACGGATGCACAGACTCGCTTTGCGCTCGTCCACCAACGCAATGGCTGCCTCCGGGTAGCCCAACCCCGTCGTGATCGCTTCGAGCGCGAGCAGCAGACGCTCGTGCAGTTTCACCGTCACCAGCATCTGCGTCGTCGTGTCGAGCAGCAACTCGTACTGCCGCACGCGCGCGCCGTCCGCCTGCGCGCCCGCCGCGGCCGGCGCAGGCTCTAACGACGCAAGTTCTATCGGGGAATGGCTCATGGAACATTAGCCGGTCGCCAGTAGCCAGTAGTCAGCGGTCAGTAGAAGAACATGCGCTTTTCTACTGACTGCTGGCTGCTGGCTGCTGGCTACTTCCTCATCCTCTATCTACTTCAATCGTGGTGCGGCGGCGTGTGTCGTCTTCGATTGGTTCGGGCGTGCCGGGCGTGATGGCCGGGCGGGAGACGGCGGGCGTCAGACCGACCGCCTCGGCGTACTTCAGATACGTGTCAATCGAGGCGACGACGACGCGCGCCTCAACCGTGATCAGATCGATGCCGACGAGCGAGATACGCACCCACGCGTCCACGACGATGCCCTTGTCCAGCACGCGGTCAAGAACGTCGATCAGACTTGTGCCGCCCGGTGCTCTTTCAACAGCCATGTGCTTTAGTCCCTCTCTACGAAATGAAGGTTATGCGCCCACGCGCTATCGAGGTTTAATTGCAGGAAGCCGATTGCTGACCGGCGCGCCTATTTGTGCCCGCGTCCTTTCTTGGCCGCCGCGCCGCGCTTGGCCGCACGCGGCGCGGCCGTGCCAGCGGGCGCGGGCGAAAGCTGCCTGACCTCGCGTTCCAGTTCGGCGAGGCGCTCGCGCAGTTCCACGTTCTCGGCTTCGGCGCGCTCGGCGCGCGTCGTCAGGTTCGTGTCGTAGCGCCACCAGTTCAGCCCGATCTGCTCGGCCTTATCAATCGAGCAGACGAGCAGGCGAATCTGCAATGTCAGCAGTTCGACGTTGGCGAGCGACACCTTGATGTCGCCCGCGATGACCAATCCCTTGTCAAGAATCCGGTCGAGCACGTCCACCAGCCCCGGTGGACGCGCCGTGATTAAACTTGAACGCTCGCTTGACAATGCTCGCCCCTCCAAGGGAAACAGATGCTCGCTGCTCGATGTCAAAGGGGACATGCGGCCACTCGCATCTGGAAGAGGACGGCTTCAACGATAAGACTCTCTGAAGGCCGCCGTAAGATGCCTATCAAATTTGCGAAGCCCGCGCCCCCGTCAGATCAAGCGCCCGAGAGGCCCGAGATCGAGGTTCAAGTCCTCGTCCGCCAAATCAAACTGCGCCTTCAGTTCCGCCATCTTCGCCTCTAACTTCATCAACGCCAGCCCAAGCTCCTCGACCTGCGCGGGCGACAAGCCGCCGCCCTCCATCCGTCTGACGGCCTGTTTTTCCAGCAGCCGGCGGATCAGTTCGATCAAAGTCAGGACGAGTTTGGCTAGACCCTGTTCGACGGACTCTGCGTCAACGTTGATGCGTGGGGGCAGACTGTCCGCCACGTGTCGGAGTTCGGTGACGAACTCTTCGGCGTGCGCAGTCTCTATGGCCGGCTCGGCCGGCAGGGGGATTTCGGGGACAGGCACTGACAGGTTACTCCGAAACTCTCTTTTGGCTCAAGGATTTTCCGCAGTGAAACTGTAAGGCGGCCACGGCCCGCTCGTCAAGAAGTGCAGCGTCGGCGCTTCAGCCACCGCCGCACGCACGCGCGCCCTATACTCTTCCAGCCGCCCGCGCTCAACCAGATGCGCCGCCGCAAACACCAGCGCCGCCGCCGGCCGCACGCTCACATGCGTCGCGCGCACCACCCCGCCCAGCCGCGCCGCCAACCAGCTTTCAAACTCTGCCGCACGCTGTCGCTGCAACTCGTCGCCCCGCAGCGCGCGCCGCTTCGCTTCCAGAAACGCCGTGCCCGCCCCGGCCGGGGCCGCATCGTTCGCCGTGCGCGCCTCCATCGCCGCATCGCTGGCCGTCTCGGGCCCGGCTTCAGGTTTGGCCGCCTCCGGCGGCCAGAGCACCTTGACGCTCATCTCGACGCAGCCGCGCACACGCTCGAACTGCGCGCGCAGCGTCGGCTCGTGTGCGGCGACGTAACTGCGCAGCCGCGCTTCACTCGTCACCGCCCCGAAACGAAACGGCAGCGGCGTCGTCTCCGTCAACACGCGCCCGACGACGCGTTCGTGCGCCAGCACATGCGCGCGCGTGACCGCGACCGCTTCGCCGTCGAACTCGCTCACCACCGCCACCAAGCGCCCGCACGCCAGCAAGCGCGGCGCTGCGCCCCCCACTCCCGCGACCGACTCAAGCGCATCCGTTATCAACTCTTCGCACAGGCAATAAGCGTACACGCTCATGCGCGCTCGCCCTCCGGCGCGGCGGCTGAAGGTGCATCGGTCGCGTCCTCGGTTGCCGTGCTGGGTGCGAGGGGCGTGCGCGGCGACTCCGACCTAAGATGATCGCGCGCGCCCAGTACCTCGTGCGCCGTCTCAACCGAAGTGAGCACGACGTTCAACCCCATGAAGACCAGATCAACGTCCGCGACCGCAATCGTGATCTCGCCTGCGATCACCAGCCCGCGCGTGAGCACATGGTCGAGCGTCTCCAACAGCGACAACTCGCTCCCCTCAAACTCGGCCAACTCTTCTTCCATCAATTCAGCCCTACCGTTCGCCTGCTCGTGTGATCGAGCCGTTCAGCCGGCCGCGAAGTTATAGGCCGGCCAAGGGCCCGTCAGTTCGAGTTTATAGCCGGCGCGCGCGTGCTCATCCGCCAGTTGTTCCGCCGCCGCGCGAAACTCGTCGAAGCGTGCGCGCTCGACGAGGAACGCAAACTTCGCCACCGCGTCGCCGTGCTCCGACGCCTCATCCTTCAGCACGCGCAGCCGCACCGTGCCCGCGCTCACCTCTGCGAGCGCCCGTTCAATCTCGCCTGCGACGCGCCGCGACTCGGCGCGCACCTCGTCCGCGCGCATTGTCTCGATCTTTTTCTGCAACAGGTACGCCTGCCCCGGCGTCGCCCGTTCCGCCTGCGCGCGCAACTCGCTCAGGCGCGGGCTGCGCTTGACGATCTGCGCCAACAACTCCGCGCGCTCGCCGTACACGTTCACGCCCCACTCTTCGCGCCCGCGCAGACGCTCGACGCCAGCGCGCAACTCCGCGCCGCGCTCCGCCAGCATACGCTCGACGTTCACGCGGGTCAGATAGATCGTGCCGAAGCGCAGCGGTACTACGCTCGCGCGTCGCGCGCAATGCTCGACCACGCGCTCGTGCCGCATGGCGCGCACCGCCGTCCACGTTGCGTCCGCCAGCCGCTCCGGCAAGACCTCTTCGCCATAGTCCGCCAGCGGCACGGCGCTCACAACCGCGCACAGATCGGCCGCCGCGATCAACTCAAGCGGCGCGTCATCTTCAAGCGCGGGCGGCAACTTCGCCGCAAACAGCGGCTCTAGGTCTGCGCGCAGGCCGATGCAATAGACGTAGAAGCCTTGCTCGGCCGCCGCGCCGGCCGGCTCGCCAGTTCCCTTTTTATCGCGCGCGCTCATTCGCTGCTTGCTGCTCTCTTCGTGTGGGCCGGCGCAGGACGCGCTTATCTCCTGCGTTTAGGGCTGCGCGCCGGCTCAGGCGACGGTTCGATTAACTCGCGCCACGCGGCGAAGTGCGTCCGCAGCCGCTCAGCGCCGCGAATCTCGTGCGGTTGCTGCGGCGCGACGTAGAGCGCAACGGCGGGTCGGAAGCTCTCAGCAAACTCCGCGAGCACGTGGCCTTGCGCGCGTTGGCGGGCGCGGCAAAAGTCGCAAGCCTTGCCCGCCTCGGCCGGCACGACCAGATTGACGAGCAGGCGATGCACCGGCACTTTGAGCCGTTCGAGCGTCGCTGTCAACCGTCGTGTTTCCGCCAGACTCATGCGCTCGGGAATGGCGACGCCGACGAACTCGCACGCGGCTGCATCGGTCAAGAGCGCGCTCACGCGCTTGATGCTCTTTGATAGCGCGATCAACTCTTCGGCCACGCCGTGCGCGCGCACCACGTTCTTATACTTGAGCAGCAGCTTGATAAAGGTGCGTACCCACGCGAGCGCCACGTCGGGGAGTTCGAGAAAGCGGATGAGGTGGCCGGTCGGCGCGGTGTCGAGCACGATTGAGGTGTAGCGCGCTTCGTCTATGAGATCGCTGATGGCGGCGAGCGCCGCGATCTCGTCAATGCCGGGCGGCGCGAGCGCGACAAGTTCGCGCATGGCCTCGCGGTCGAACTGCACCTCCCACCGCGAGCCGCCCGTCAGCGTGTCGAACAACTCGTCCGTCCACGCGCGATAGCGCGTCTTTAATTCCTCGAAGTGCGCGCCCGGATCGATCTCCATCGCGTCGAGATTCGCCACGCCAGCGACGCCGCGTTTTAACTCGCCGATCTCTTCGGCAAAACTATCTGCAAGCGAATGCGCCGGGTCGGTCGAGAAGACGAGCACGCGCGCCCCGGCGTCTTGCTCTGCCAGCGCCAGCGCCGCCGCCGCCGCTGCCGTCGTCTTGCCTACGCCACCCTTGCCGCCGAAGATGAGCAAGCGTTGCGCCGCCAGTTTGAAGCCGTGCCCGGTTTCGCGCGCGCCTGAGTTGGCCGCAGGCAAGGCCACGTCAGGCACAGCCGGCGTCAATATTTTCGCCCGCTTACTGCCAATGCCCTCCGCCTTCACGTCAACTGCGTCCGTCCAGACGTGCGCCGCGAAGCGTCGAAGCTGAACGAGGCCGCGCACCTCCGCCTGAAGCACAGGCACGCGCCATTGTGTGAGCGCGGCAAACTCGTCGTCGATCTCTGCGAGCCACGGCGTCTGACTGTGTACGCGCGCGCGGCAGTAAGGACAACCGGCGTGTGTCTGTTCGACGCGATTGACGATGAGCGCGTTGACCGGCACACCCGCCGCGCGCAGCACGGCCAGATAACGCACAGTCTCTTCAACCGCCATCGCTTCGGGCATGGTGACGAGCGTAAAACTGGTGCGCGCCGGATCGTAGAGCAACGCACGCACACGCTCGATGCGCTCGGTGAGGTCGCGCAGAAACAGATCGACTTCGTCCAGCGGTGCGCGCCTGCGCCGCGCGAACTGCGCGACCATGTAGCGGTGTTTGTCCGCCATGCGGTCGAGCGCCGTGACCATGTGCGCGAACGTCTCCGGCAGGCGCAGCAAGCGCGCCGTGTGCCCCGAAGGCGCTGTGTCTACGACGATGCGCGCAAATTCGCCGGCGCGATCCAATTCGCTCAACTCAAAGAGCGCCATCACCTCGTCCATGCCCGGCAAAGAGAGATCGAGCAGATCGCTAATGTCGCTTTCATCCAGCAGCGTGCCGCGCTCCGCGATCTCGCCGAGCACCGCGCGATGTTTCGTCTTGAACTGTTCGAGCGCCACGCTTGCGTCCATCTCGTAGGCGACGAGCCGCGCCGTGCCCTGACGCGCGACTTCGACGAGCCGGTTGCCAACTGCCAGACCGAGACTGTCAGAGAGTGAGTGCGCCGGGTCGGTGGAGAACAGCAGGATTTGTTCGGCGTGAGTGGCGCTGTCGAGTAGTAACAGCGCGGCGGCCGCGGCGGCGGTCGTTTTGCCGACGCCGCCCTTGCCGCCGAAGAAAAGATAACGCGCCGGGCTGAGCGTGTGCGCCGCTTCAGTTCGGCGCGCAGACTTAGGCGCGGCGCGCTTGGGCTGACGCCTCGCTGGCGCGGCGGGCTTCATCAGCGCTCGCCCGGCTCCCAGAATCCGCCCTCTTCGTCGCCGCCCGTTTCGATCACGATGGACGTGGACTCGGCCGTGTGTACCTGATGCAGCAGTTCCAGTTGGCGCTGTCTGATGACGCGCAGCCGCGCGAACAACTCGGCCTCCTGCGCGCGATAATCCTCTTCGGAAATCTCGTCCAGTTCAAGCCGCATTTGCAGTTCAAGCAACTGCTCTTTGATCACCGTGTCGTCGTTCAATTCCTGATCGGCCATCTTCTGAATCTGATTCAGGATGAACTTGAAGCCGTTGACGGGCGCAAGCAGCAGATCATCTATGAAGAACATGGCGTGCGCGCTCCCTCTACCGCGTGATCGCTTCGGCCGTGCCTTCGCCGCGTTCGAGTTTGAGGCGAATGTGGACGAAATTGTAGGGCGGCCACGGCCCCGTGTACTTGAACGAGCACTTGCCTTCGTACTTGGCGGCCAACTCGCTCACCTTGCTATCGAACTCCTGCTCGCGGTCACGTTCGATGAGAAACGCCGCGTTCATGATCATGCGGTCGCCGATGGGCTTGTTGGCGCGCGACGCCACGGCCGTGTCGCGCAGGACGGAATAGACTTCGCGGATGTATGCGTCCGCCTGATCGGAGAGCGCCGTTTCGACCAACCGGCCCAACTGCATGCGCGCGAAATAGGTTGAGCCGGTGGTGCGCGAAGTGATCTGCTCTTTGAGTTGGCGTATCTCTTCGTTCTGTTCTTCGAGTTCGGCGATGACGCGGTCGCGATCCCAGTTGACCTTGAGACCAAACTCGACCTTGCCCTCCATCTTCGCCAGCACGTCGCGCAAAGCGTCGTAAGTGCCGCGAATCAACTCGATAATGTCGTCCTCGGTGCGAAAGAGCGCGCCGAAGGCCATGGGCAGCACGGTAAATTCGCGCATCACCGTCTCGTTCACCTGTTCGTGCGCGAAGACGTTTTCGCGCGTCGGATCGTAGACGACGAGCGGCGTGTTGGAGACGACGGCGGCGAGGCCCTTGTGATGCACGGTGTAGACATCATCGCCGCGCCCGCCAATGCCCATCGGGCCGAACGAGCGCGGCTCGCCCGTCTCGATGATGCAGTAGACGTACTTGCCTTCAGCGGTCGCCTCGCTGGGGGGCACTTGTTCAAGTTCAACACTCATGGTTTTCATTCAACCTTTGCGGTAGTCGAGCGCCAACCCGCAACGTGCGCCGGCCGGGCAGACGCGCGGCGCGCGTTGCTGGGAGCGAGTTCGTTATAGATGCAAGAGGAACAGTCGAACTTAAGGAGCAAGAGCCTGCGCGGACGAGCCAACTCTGTTTGGCGCAGCACGCACATGATAGTTGGCGGAGCGCGAATTTAGCAACATTGAGTCGGCGTGCGCCCGGCCGGACAGATCAATGACTGCGGCCGGCGCTTTTAACGGCGCGCGCCGGGTTCCCCCGAAAGCAGTGTGTAGCCCGCATGAGGAGAGGAAAAGCGGACGGATGCTTATGTCTATCTGCCCCGGTAATGACCCTTAGTGCCGCCCCAGATGATCAGGAACAGACCGATGCCACCAAGGCTGAGCAGCAGCAGTAAGACCCATTCGCTTGAGACTTGAAACACACTCAGGATAGCGGCGGCAATTAGCGCCACACCAACTGCGAGTAGAAACGTTGGCTGGTACACAACAATTTCCCTTTGCTCGGAATAAATACAGACATGCTGAGAGGGGTGGAAGCATTTTACACCAGCGCACGTTTATATACGAGTTCGGGGCTTGCCTGCCGGGGTGCCGGCCGGCCCGCTAAATTGCCCGCTAAACGTCAGGCAAACGCGACCGCTGGGACTATGAGCGGGCAGCATCTACTTTTCTTGACATTGCGAGATACTAAGAATTATCGTGTGCGCCGTTTTGCCTGCCAGAGGGTCGTTAGTCTCACTTGCAATCGCAAGTTTCATCAACCTGACCACAAGGTTCATTCCCCGTTGAAAGGAGAAAACAATGGCTTGGCATCTATCAGTTAGAAACGACTATCACGAAGGCGTCAAGGCGCTAAACCGAATCATCAATGCCAGCGAGGGGCCGGTCACGATAGACCAGTGGCTCGGCAATGGGGTCATCGTAATTCATGGGTTGGGCGCTATTAATTTCACAGACATAGGGCAGGATCACGCCGGCGGGCACAGCAAGGCGACGTGGGGCGTGCTCATCAGCTATCAGGGCGAGGAAGTTGTCTTTCGCTATGAAGGCGAGGGGCAGATTCGGGTTGACCTGAACAAGTACGGGCAGGCGACGCTCAGCGGCAACGGCGAGTTCTCAAAAGTCCCTCTGCCCTCTTTCATCATCAAGAAATCAGGCGGCCAGCATGACAACGTAATTTCAGGCAACTGAACAAGCAGCGCACTGGAACCTGAACAGCACGAGCGGCGAG
>DASVQA010000236.1:0-2840 GCA_036389375.1 Pyrinomonadaceae bacterium
GGGCGCTTCCTTCAGCGGTGGGCGACGAGGCTGCGCGCGACGAGCCCGATGCCGCCCGCGAGCAGCACGAGCATGATGATGGTGTTGAAGAGGCTGGTCTGCTGGAAATAGATTTGCAGGTTCGTGATGATGCCGACGAAGATGACGATGACGCCGGCAAAGAGCAACAGCCAGCCCGCGACCGAGCGCCCGTTGAAGAACAACAGACCGATGCTGATAATCAGCGGCAACAAAGATAGCCCGAAGGCGTTGTGCCCCCAGATCGTCCACCAGCCGCTCGTCACCGTCACGTGACTCGTCAGCAGGTAAGCGCCGGCAATGGCCATGCCGAGGCCGAGTAGGAACTCGCCCACACCGCCCGGCGTGCCGCCTGCACCGCGCACTCTTGTCTCGTCGTCCATCCGTGTCTGCTCCGACCGCCAAAGAGTTATGCCTTGCGTGCGGACGTATAACACGAGCGGCGCGATTTTGTCAGCCCCGCCGGTTGCGCGCCCGCGCTTTTCGCGGCAACGCTTTTTCCGCCCGCATCCTCTATAATTGTGCGCGGGGGCCTGCGGCCGTCACCAGAACCGGGGGCCGCCCGCGCCGACTCAGTAGCTCATGCCGAAGGATTGAACCACTCATGCAGCACAGACTCGCGCCCTGCGCCCATGCGCGCACTGGTTTAAAGCTCACCCTCGTTCTCTTCATCGCCGCCTTGGCCGCGAGCGGCGTACACGCGCAAGGATCAGTGCCGGCCGCGACGCCTGTGCCTGCGCCCGCGGCCGGCTCGCCCTCGCGCGTTGTCCTCGATTTCTATCAGGCGCTGCGCGAACGCAAGTTCCGCGAGGCGTTTGCCATGTCCATCTACAAGCCGGCGATTGATAGCCTGTCGGCGCAGGATTTCGACGAGTTGCGCCCGGAGTTTGAGAAGATGGCGGCAGCCGTGCCGGCCCGGATCGAGTTGAACGGCGAGCAGATCAGCGGCAACGAGGCGACGGTCTTTGCTCGTTCGGGCGACGACGCGTCGGCGCAGTTGGACACGATTCCGCTCATCCGTGTGCAGGGTGCGTGGATTTTCGGTGACATGAAGAACTACCAGATCGTCCAGAGCAAGGGCGCGGCCTTCTTTCCTGAAGCGCGCGTCGATCAGCATCACCGGGAAGTCGAAACGGTGCTGCTGCTGGTCGCACAGGCTGAAGCGACTTACGCCGCGCAGCACGCGGGCGTCTATGCTGATCTGAACGCGCTCGTCGAGAGCAAGCCGTCGCTCAAGGACGACGTGCAGTCCGATACGCTCGGTTATAACTTCCGCATCCTGCTGGGCAAAGACGGCCGTGCTTACGCGGTCAGCGCCGAACCCGCGCGCTACGGGCGCACGGGCCGGCTCTCTTACTACATGGACGCCACAGGCTATAAGAGCAAGGACACAGGCGGCAAACCCTATACCCCGCCGGGCGTGAAAAAGCCCTGACGTTTAGTGCCGCGCGCGAGGCCGGGCATTGATCTCCGACCCGCGAATGTAAGATGCTAGGTGGCAGCGTGTCACGCCCCCTGCCGTCTGGCATCTATTTTTATGCCCGAACTGCTCCGCTCAATCGTCGCGCGGCTGCGTGAGTCCGTCGGCAATCGCCGCCGCGCGCCGCGCCATCAACTTCGTCTGTCGTGCAGCGTCGCGCCGCACGAACCGCAGAGCGCGAGCACACGGCGCACCCAACAACTCGCCGGCCGGACGCGCGACCTGAGTGCGACCGGCCTCGCGCTCATCCTGCCCGCCGTGCGCGTCGGCGACCGTTACCTGACCGGCACGGACGTAACGCTGCGCGTCGTCCTCGAACACCCGACGGGGCCGCTCGAACTATTGGCCACGCCCGTGCGCCACGAACAACTCGGCCCCGAAGACGACGAGCAGGGTTTCCTCATCGGCGTCCGTATCAAAGAGATGAACGCCGCCGCCCGCGCTCGCTACGACGCGCACCTCGCAGGTCTGCACTAACCGCCGCCCGCGCCGCTTGCTTCACCCTTTAAGCCGGCCCATGCCTGCACATCAATGCCGATAATTTGACCGGCCATTTTGCCGACCATCTGCCAGCCATTTGACTGCCCACCGGATTCTCACGTAAAAAGCACACTTTCATCAGTCTGCACTTGAAGGAGACACGCCATGTCTGAACAGCCGGAGCTTTCCCCAGTACATTTCTTCAACAACGTCAACGCCTATCAGCGCACAGAGGCGCTCAAGGCCGCCATCGAATTGAACCTGTTCACCGCCATTGCCGAAGGTAACGAAACGACCGATGCCATTGCCGCGCGCTGCGAGACCTCCCCGCGCGGCACGCGCATACTCTGCGACTACCTGACCGTCATCGGCTTTCTGACCAAGCAAGCCGACCGTTACGCTTTGACGCCCGACACGGCCGCCTTCCTCGACCGCCGCTCGCCCGCCTACGTCGGCGGCGCAATCGAGTTTCTGCTTGCGCCCATGTTGATGGCCGGGTTCAAAGAGACGGCCGCGGCCGTGCGCAAAGGCGGCACGGCGATCCCGGAAGACGGCACGGTTGCGCCCGACCATCCTGTGTGGGTCAAGTTCGCGCGCGGCATGGCTCCGATGATGATGATGCCCGCGCAGATGATCGCGCAGTTCGTCGATCCGCTAGCCGACCGGCCGCTGCGCATCCTCGACATCGCGGCCGGGCATGGTCGCTTCGGCATCGCCTTCGCCGCGCGCAACCCGCAGGCACACGTCACCGCCGTCGATTGGGCGGCCGTGCTAGAAGTGGCTAAAGAGAACGCGGCGCAGGCGGGCGTGACCGAACGTTATGCGACCATCGCGGGCAGCGCCTTCGACGTGGACTTCGGCG
>DASVQA010000237.1:0-31854 GCA_036389375.1 Pyrinomonadaceae bacterium
GGAAGCCGCCTGTGCTAAACGCCGTGACGGCGATGACGGGCACGGCCCGCAGCGCCTCGTTCTCGCGGATGCGGCGCGTAGCTTCCAAGCCGTCCAGTTCCGGCATCCCTATGTCCATCAGGATCAGGTCGGGCTGCGAGAGCGTGGCGACCTTGATCGCTTCCTCGCCATTGGCGGCCGTCACGACGCGATAGCCCTGCTGTTGCAGGTTCAAACTCATGATGACGAGGTTATCAACCACGTCGTCCACCACCAGCACTAAAAAATCGCGCTTGGACAGGTCGGTGGTATTTTTGTCGTCGGCGGGCGCGGCTGCACCGTCTGCGAGCGCGTGCGTGCTTTCGTCGTCGTGAGGTTCGGGCAGCGGGCTGGTAGGCAGAGACTTTTTCGTTTCCATCGCTTAATTATTAAGCCGCCGTCAAGCTGACCATCATCGCCAAAAGTGCGGCCCTCAAGCCGCGCCTGACATATTAACATTCGCCGGCCGGGAACTGAGAAGCTAAACGTTCGCCCTCCGCGCCGGCAGACGAAAAAGAGCGGCCGGGGCAGATGTCCCGGCCGCTCTGGCGCGCACGCGCTGGTTGGGCGCTGCTTACTGAATCGTGTCCATCGAACCGCGAAAACCGTTCATCGCCTGCTTGGCGACCCACTTCAGGACGCGCCTGGTGTCGTAGCAATAGGCGAGGATGTAGTTGCAGGTTGACAGACAGTGCTTCGAGCATTCCTGCTTCATCTCGTCGAGTTGTTGCACGTCGAACTTCGGATTTTCAATCGTGCCCCAGTCGTGCGTGGCGGAGTACATCGGGAAGCAGGGCGCGAGCGTGCCGTCGGTGCGGACGATAAGCGAGTTCTGCCCGGCGCGGCACGACCAGGGCGGCACTTCGCCGCGCATCAGCTTCTTCATCTCCTGCATGTGCTTCGACTGGTTGACCATCTTGAAGCCTTCCTGATGGCGCTTGGCGTCGAGCCAGTCGAGCAGTTCGTCCACCTTCGGAAAATCTTCGGGCGTGAGATAGGTGCTGTTCTCGTCGAGGTGCTTGAAGTGGGTCTGCTCCATCATCGGCGTCTCGTTGATGTGATAGTCGGTGGCGATGCCCATGTCGTGCGCGATGAGCGTGAGTTCGCGCACGTCGTCCATGTTGATGCGCGTGATGTTGATATTGAACATCACGGTGTAGCCGTAGTGGTGCTGACGCTTGACGAGATAATCAACGTAAGGGCGAATCGGCTCAAGCGCTTTAGGCAGCGCCTTGCGATCCTTGATGGAATCAACCGCGAGGTTGACGGTCGCAATGCCGGCGTCGCCGAGCCGGTCAACCACGTCGGGCTTCATCAAGCGGCCGTTCGTCGGCAGATAGACGAAGATGTCCTTCTTGGCGCTGTAGTAGACGATCTTGTGAATGAAGGCGGGGCGCAGGAGCGGTTCGCCGCCCATGAGCGCGAGCACGCGCGAGCCGATGGAGTGCAACCAGTCAATCGAGCGCCGCGCCACGTCCTCCGTCATGCCCTTGACCTTGTTGTTGTACGACCAGCAATAGTGGCAATCGTAGTTGCACTTCCACTCGGTAAAGAGATAAGGGATGAGCGGGCGCAACTCGCCGCGATGATAGAGCGATTTGAAGTAGGGCGACCCCCACGTTTTCCAAGTGCGGATGGCGTTGAGTTTTTGATACTCCTTCTTCGACATCGGCTGCGGGTCGGGGTGGATCGGATACGGCGGCTCGGGCAGACCTTCCGCGTCAGGCTTCGGTGCAAGCGTGGGGCGCTCGGGGCGCGTGTAGAGAATCTGGTGGAGTTTATCGTCGATACGATACGCGGGGGCCGACGTGGTCGGGGGCGCGGCCGGGTCAGGTTGCCGAATTTCTGTAGCCATCAGGACTCCTTTCAAAACTTGTCTGACTGGGTGCTGAAAAAGAAGGTTTGGGCGAAGCGAACGAGTTTTGACCTCGACATAAACGAGCAACGCGTGAGTGATCAAAAACGCCGCGAATAATGGCTGATTTCAGATGGAATTGCAAGCTATTTCGTTCAGCGCGGACGAACGCGCGCAGCCTTCAGCCATCATAGACTGCGCGGCTGTTCAACTGCTGTTTAGCGCCGCCACAACAGACGACACGGGCGCGGCTCGGTTGCGAGTTTGACATGCGTTTCGTCCGGCGTGGGCGCGCGTTCAGACACTTTGCCAAGTGCCACAACAGGCCGGGCAACTGTCTGGTTGCCCGGCCGCCGACATTCAAGCTAAGCTTTGCGCCTCGTTGGCGCGCCCCAATCATTTAACGTACCCTGAAGCGCGCCAACTCTGCCTGTACCGACCGGCCCGCCTGACCTAAAAACGCGGGCGCGCGCGCCAGCACAATCCGCCACACGTTGGAGGTCTCGACCGCTTTGTTCTCCACGCCGACGCCGGCCGTCACAGCCGGGCTGAGACCGGAACTCTTCGCCGACGGCGCGCGGACGCTCGACCGCAAGTGGCGCGCGCTCATCCTTGCCGCGCTCGTCGTCGTCGGCTTCGGGCTGCGCAGCGCGCACCTGAGCGCGGAAGGGCTGAGCGAAGACGAGTTCAACAAGCTGGCTGCGGTCGCGGACTATCGCGCGCACGGGCTGACGCCCGCCAACGGCGAACACCCTTTTCTGATGAAGGCGTTGCAGACCGCAAGCGTCGTGGCCGCAGAGCATTGGAACGGCGCGTCGTTTGTCGTCGCGCATCGAGGGTTGGCGCTGCCGGTCGAGACGGCGCTGCGGTTGCCGTCGGCGCTCTTTGGCGCGTTGACGGCGCTGCTGCTCTACCTGCTGACGGCCGAGTTGTTCGGCGGCGAGGTTGCGCTCATCGCGGCGGCGCTGTGGGCATGCGACCCGTCGGCGATTGGTTTTAACCGGATCGCTAAAGAAGACACGTTCATGCTCTGCTTCTTTCTGCTGGCGAACGTCTTCTGGCTGCGCGGACAGCGCGTCGCGGAAGCGCGCGCGGGCAATCCAGTGCCCTACTACTGGGCAACGGCCGTCGCCTACGGGGCGATGTTCGCTTCCAAATACGTGCCCGGTTACTTCGCCGCGAGCATTGCCTACTATCACATCTTTCAAAGCATCCCGGCCACGCGCTGGCGCTTGGGCCGGCCGCGCTTTCTCGTCTTCTTCATCATCATCGGCGTGAGCTTCGTGCTCTTGAACCTGCCGATCCTCTTGCCGGGCACGTGGCGCGCGGCGCTCAGCTTCGCCAGCTACAAACGGCTCGGCCACGACAGCTACGAGTTCATGGGCCGGCTCTACGGCCATAAACTGATGGACTGGTTCAAAGGCGTGCCCTGGTATTTCTACTTCGTCTTCATCGGCGTCAAAACGCCGCCGCTCACGCTCGCAGCCTTTCTGACGGGCCTGCCCCTACTCTTGCGCCGCCGGCTGGGCGATGGGCGCTACTTCCTGCTTTTCTGGGTCGCCATCGGCTTCCTGCCCTTCATCCCCGTCGGCGGCAAATTCACACGCTACTTCACGCCCGTGCTGCCGGTCGTTTTCATCACGGCCGCCATCGGCGTGCAGTTCGTCGCCCGTTGGCTCGCACGCGCAATGCGAGCCGGCGGCAGTGAGCAGCACGTGTTGACCGCACTCGCCGCGCTCGTCGTCCTCGCTGCGCTCGCGGCGACTGTTACGGTCGCGCCGCACCACCGGCTCTACATAAACTTTTTAGGCGGCGGCCAAGCGCGCGCCGGCTACTACTTCCCGCAGGACGAGTTTTACGACGCCGAGTTGCGCGATGTGATGAGCGAGATCGCGCGCCGCGCGCCGCTCCATGCGCGCGTGGCGAACGAGACGCCCGGCCTCGCCGCCTTCTACGCCGCGCAGGCGCAACGTCCAGACCTCAATTCCGTCTCGCTCTCCGACCCGCACGAGCGCGCCGCCCTGCGACCCGGCGACTTCATCATCGCCGCCCGCGGCCGCCGCTACTTCAGCACCGACGCCCTGCTCACCGCACTACGCGCCACCACCCTACCCGCTTTCACCGTCTCCGTCGGCCCGATGCCCGCCGCCGAAGTTTACATTTTAGACGATAAGATACAGGCCACGCTGGTGGCGGCGGGCCAACGATGAACATCGCCGGCCCGCCTATGCGCCGTGCGCGCTGCCACGTTGCCAACTGGCGGCGGGCGAGCCGTATGGGGGCCTGCCAAAGGCTTGCGCCTTGCTTTCCCGCACACGTCAGATTATGTTAACCGCCGGAGTTGCCGGCGCGGGTTCAAACTCGCCCTTTAACCTGTACACCTCAACTTCTTGCCAGCTTCGGACTAACAATTAGCTTTTTATGGGCCGCAATCAACTCCCTCGCTCAACGCGCTTCCTCGTGCTTGCGTTCGTCATGGCGGCCGTTTTCTACCCGGCCGTCAGACCCATGCGGGCACAGAAAAACGGGCGCGGGGGCAGAATCGAGTTGCCGCAGCAGCGCGGGCTGGACATCAGAGGCGAAGACGGCAAGCCGATCAAGCTCTACGATAAGAGCTACGCGCTGCTCATCGGCGTCAGCGACTACTTGAGCGGCTGGCCCAAACTGCCCGGTGTTAAGCAGGACATCCCGGCCGTGCGCGCCGCGCTGGAACAGCAGGGGTTTCAAACTGTCGTGGTCTTAAACCCGACCGGCGCGCAGCTTGAAGAGGCGTATCGCAGCTTCATACAGCAGTACGGTCTCGGCGTCGAAAACCGCTTGCTCTTTTACTTCGCCGGGCATGGTCATACGATCAAGCAGTCCTACGGTGAAGATATGGGCTACATCGTGCCCGTGGACGCGCCCAACCCGCGCCGCGACCCGGCCAGCTTTATGGCCAAGGCGCTCGACATGCAGTCAATGGAATTGTATGCGCGGCGCATCCAGTCGAAGCACGCGCTCTTTCTCTTCGACTCGTGCTTTTCCGGTTCGCTGTTTGCGCTCTCGCGCTCCATTCCAGACAACATCAGCTACAAGACTTCACTCCCCGTCCGCCAGTTCATCACGTCGGGCAGCGCCAACGAACAAGTGCCTGACCGCAGCATCTTCCGCGAGCAGTTCATCGCGGCCCTCGAAGGCGCGGCGGACAACAACCACGATGGCTACGTGACGGGCAGCGAGTTGGGCGACTTCCTGCAAGACCGCGTGGTGAACTACACGCACAATGCGCAGCACCCACAGTACGGTAAGATCAGAAATCCAAATCTCGACAAGGGCGACTTCGTATTTGTCCTGCCGCCCGCGCCGGCCCCCGCGCCGCCTGTAATCGCGCCTAACAACGCGGTGCGCCGCGCGCCGCCCACGCCCACGCCGCCCGTGCGCGTCGACCCGGCGCAGCAGGAACTTGCCTTCTGGAGCGCGATTCAGAACAGCGCCGACCCGGACGATTTTAAGGATTACCTGCTCAAGTATCCGAACGGGCTGTACGCAGGCATCGCGCGCCGGCGGATAGCGATGTTGAGCAGCATCGTTAAGCCGCCACCGCCGAAGCCGACGGAGAGTAGTGCTGCCGCACCAGCGCCGAGCGTCAGCCGCCCGCTTAGCCCGTCACGTCCGGTGCTGACGAATCAGGCCGGCATCGAGTTGGTGTGGATTCCGCCGGGCAGTTTCGCCATGGGTTCGGCCAATGGCAACAGTAATGAGCGCCCCGTGCATGAGGTGTCGATCCGTGAAGGTTTCTACATGGGACGCTACGAGGTCACGCAGGCACAGTGGCAAGGGTTGATGGGCAGTAACCCGTCGAGCTTCAAGGGCACTAACTTTCCGGTGGAGCAGGTGTCTTGGGCCGATGCGGTCGCTTTCATCGCGCGCTTGAACGCGCAGCATGACGGCTACACGTATCGTCTGCCAACGGAGGCCGAGTGGGAATATGCGGCGCGGGCGGGCACAACCGGCGACTACGCGGGCGAACTGGAAGCGCTGGCGTGGTATGGCGGCAACTCAGGCTCAGAGACGCATCCGGTCGGGCGCAAGCTGCCCAATGCCTTCGGCCTATATGACATGCACGGCAACGTCTGGGAGTGGTGCGCGGACTTTTATCACGACACTTACGCGGGCGCGCCGACGGACGGCAGCGCATGGTTAACCGGCGGCACGCCAAAATCACGCGTGATGCGCGGTGGCTCGTGGTACAACAACGCCGACCTCTGCCGAGCGGCCAGCCGCGACTGGCTCGCGCCCAACCGGCACGGCTTCGTCATCGGGCTGCGCGTCGTGGCGAGTGCGCGGCCGTGATTTAATAGCGCGCGTCAAAGCACGAAGGGCAGCCCCGATGAGGCTGCCCTTCGTGCTTTGAGCATGTGTTAGCGGGAGGCAGGGACGCGAATCCCGATAGCCGCATCCGGCGTTGGGCTTGGTAGTCTCCGCGCTCTGCCAGCTAATGGGACGGCGATGCGAACGTCGTCAGCATCAGGCTTGGTACTGACCCACCAGAATTCCCATGCGCCGGATTCGGGGTCGGTGTCGTAAGCCACCCATCTTGCTTGGAACAGGTAACAGGATGAGATAGCAATTCGTTCCTTCTTGATGAAAGTCTCGGCTATCTGCAACGCGCGCTGGAGCGTGAGGCGGGGCGCAGAGTCCCTGCGCGGGAGCGCAAGGATGTCCGCTCGTGTGACCGGGTGAGGGAGTCTTGTCTTTGGTTCTTGACCATAGGTCATCGTACTTAGCATGAGAGCCATTGATGCAATTAAGAGAAGTCGCATGAAGTTCTCCGAGAAAGCAACCTAACGCTTGAATTAACCCGCGCCGCGCATGAACCAGTTAAGATGAAGCAAGCAAATAACGATGAAAGAGACGCTCTTGAGGCGGCGGGTTGGAAAAAGTCGTTAGATGCGCGTGCCATCGTCAACCCGAACCCACAGCTTAATCGCGTAGCCATTTAATCATATTTGGATAAGGCTCAATGCTCATCTCATTGGCCCGCGCATTATCTGCGGTCAGGCCAATCCACTGTAGCGTCGGGACTCCGAAGTAACGACCTTGCGTGAAGTTCTCTATGAGAGATTCCGAGCCACCGCGATAACCCTCAACATGAAATACCACCGCCGGCTCTAACTGAAGATGCACGAGCGCCGCATATGACCAGGCGATAGCCATCAACTCTTCCCCGGCTTTGTTCCCGACATCTTTCTCAAGCTGCTGCCGTCTGCGCGCAGAGACGACCGCGAGATGCCCCGCCTCATGCAGTAAATCTCCGGGATATTTCAACTTACTCTCATCAATCAGAATTACTCCGCGCCTGACCGAAATGCCGGGCAGAAAAGTCTCATCACTCAATGCTGCTGCTTCAACTTCCAGACCTATTTCGAGCAGGAAGTTGACGAGCCTGATAGTCAACTCATTGTTGAATCCATTGTTCGCCATAGCATCCTTTTCGGGCGTTCACTAAATCTTAGATAGAGAATGAAGGCCCTGGAGTTGGCAGCCTCTAGGCACACAAAACGGGCAGCCCTGAATCAAGGCTGCCCGCAGGTGTTTACGTAGATTGAACTGGGAGGCAGGGACTCGAACCCCGATAGCCAGATCCAGAGTCTGGAGTCCTACCATTGGACGACCTCCCAACGAGCGCCCTTAGAATTTACGAAGCACGCTGTTGGTTGTCAACCGCGCAGATTTAGAAAAACGCTTTCTTGGTCTCTTTGGCGATCTCTTTGGCTACGCCGTTGGTCGCCCCTTCCGATTCCCCGCCCAAGACGCCGATGATAACCTTGCCGTCCACGTCCTTCTCCAACAATACCGCGCCCGTGGCCGCGTCAAGAAACTTAATGTGCGCGACGATCTTGGTTTTGCCGCCGAAGGGGCCGGCTAACCAGCGCTTGGTGCGGCTGCCCTTCTGGTACTTTATGACCGTGCCCATAAGCCGGATGGTCGGCGCGTTCGTGTCGGTTAAGGTCTCGCCGGGGCGGGCTACTTGTTTGAACTTGTGCGTGTCCTGCAACTGGTTCGCTATGTCTTTCATCATCTCGGTCAGATATTCCGGCGGGAAATCGATGCCCGCTTTGACATCGAAGCGGGTGATTTCGATGTTCTGATACTTGTTCGTGTAGGATTGGGCCGGTTTAGTCTGCCCCTGCGCGCAGAGCGTCAGCGCCGCGACAAGACAGAGAGCGACTGCGAGGTTCATTTTGTACATAAGAGTTTGGCCTCTAAGTCCGCCGGGCAGCGGACATGGTTGCGGGGTTGATTGGGTAAGACTTTAGGGACATAGCCTGCGCGGGGGGGGCGGCAGGCTATGCCGGAAAGCAGTTAAGTTACACGATAGCTTCTTCGGTCTCTTCAACCAGATACGGGGTCGCAGACCGATCTGTCGCGTCTGCGTCCTCGGCGAGGATCGCCTGCACGATGGGCAGACTGAGCGTGCGCGTTTTCTGGATGCCGGGGACGGGTTTGCCTTTGGCGTAGACGGCGTGGCGGCCATGCTCCTGATACCAGTCGCCCAGATTCGCCGTCTTGTGCATGTTCTCGATGATCTGCCGCCAGCCGACGCCCGTGTTGTAGGCGCAGAAACTGATCTCGCCTTCCTGCGTGCCGTAAGGGATGACGCACATCTCGGTGCGGCGGAAATCGTAGTTGAACAAGTCCTGAAACCACATGCCTTCGACGCAGAGCACGCGCCATTGATCATTGGGATCGTCCGCGCCATGTTGCGTCTTCATGCGGTCGTTGCGATCCGAGTTGGCGTTGGCGGACGAGGGCTTGAAGAGATTGATGATCTGCGAGATGGGGAACCCGGCGGGCGCTTTGGCCGGATCGTAGTTGCGCATGATGGCCATGCCCAACTGCGCCATCGTTAATTTTTGCCCGCGCGCGGTGTCGGTGATGAGCGACACGTCGCGCATGAAGCGCTCGTAGTCGAAGAACTTAAAGAGCGGTGTCCACTCGCCGGTGTGGCGGTTGACGACCATCAGGGTGAACACACCGCAGTTCGGATGGCAGTTGCAACTCGACCAGCCCCACGGCGCGTCCGCGCCTTGCAGCATATCCATCACAGACGTGAAGGCCGAATACGACGAGAGCGGATACCAGTCGCGCAGCGCCTGCAAATCACCGCCAAGTTGATTTTGCAGATCGCCCGCCATGTCAGCGAGCGTGTAACGCTGCTGTAGGCGCACGTCGTCCGGCACGTCCTCGTCGCGCCCCGTGAACGAGACGGGCTGGAACGCGATGGTCTGCACCTTGTCGATATTCTTCGCGGCGAACTCGACGATCTGCCCGATGGCGTCATTATTGATCGTGTTGACGATGGTCACGACCAGCGTGACTTTGATGCCGACGCTCGCCAGATTTTCAATCGCGCGCAGTTTCACGTCGAACAGATTGCCGACGCCGCGATGTTTGTTCTTCTCTTCCGAGACGCCGTCGAACTGCAAATAGACGCCGTGCTGCCCGGCCGCCTTCGCCGCCTTGCAGAACTCTATGTCTTCGGCGTAGCGGATGCCGTTCGTGGCGGCGAGGATGCGATAGAAGCCGATCTGTTTGGCATAAGCCACCGCATCGAGGAAGTGGGGCGACAGCGTCGGCTCGCCGCCGGAGAAGAGAATGATGACCTGCCGCTTCGGCTTGAACGAGACGGCGCGATCAAGGATGGCTTTCGTGTCCTCAAACGTCGGTTCGTGGACGTAGCCGACCTGATTGGCGTCCATGAAGCACGGGTTGCACATCATGTTACAGCGATTGGTGAGATCGACGGTCAACACCGCGCCGCGCCCGAACTTGATATTGGAAGTGCCGTGCCGGTGGACGGCCGCATCTTCGGCGGCGCGGAAGTCGCGCCCGAAAAAGAGCGATTCGATGCGCCGCAGAAACGCCGGGTCGGTCGCCAGCACGTCCTCGAAGCGGCCATGCTTCGGACAGTCCTTGCGCATCAGGATGCGCCCATCCTCTTCCACGATCTGCGCCTTGATCTCGCCGGGATGCTGGTGCATCAGCGTCTCAAGCGTCGTCTCGCCCGTGATGACCGCCTCGCGCACTTCCTTGACGCAGCGCGGGCACAGCGAATCAGTCTCGCGCGGGAAGCCGAGCGGCGGACTGGTGCGCTCGTAAGACTTCAAGAGCGGCCCCGGAGCCCACTTAGGCCGCACGGCCTCGCCCTCCGGCAGCGCCGTATTAACGGCCTGAAAGACTTTCCATGACACGTCCGCCAGATTCGAGAGCAGCTTCGAGCTACGCACGCCGCTGAACTTGCCGCGCACCGATTCGTTGCGGCGAAATTGATCGCTAAACACTAGACAGTCTCCTTCGGGCTAAGCTTAAAAACGGCCCTGAAGTTCATACCGGAATACCCCTTGCACGCGCCGGTAGATACACTCCGACGCCGCGACATGATAACGGCATCTGCGTGCAAAGACAAGGCATAACGCCACGTCTGCGCGCGGTCGTTGCAGATGCGCGCGCGCCGGTTGTACCATCCGCGCGGCATGCACAGCGCGAGCGAGCGAACCAGCATACACCCCACGGCCGTTGTCAGTCCGCGCGCGGAGATCGCGGCGGGCGTGCGCGTCGGCCCTTACGCTATCATCGAAGCGGACGTGCAAATCGGCGCGGACTGCGAGATCGGCGCGCACGCGGTCGTCAAACGCTACACGACGCTTGGCGCGCGCAACCGCGTGTTTGAGCATGCGACTTTAGGCGGCGAGCCGCAGGACGTGAAGTTTCGGGGCGAGGCGTCGCGTTTGCTTGTGGGCGACGACAATCTGATCCGCGAGTACGTGACGCTCCATCGTGCGAGCGGCGCAGATCAGGCGACGCGCGTGGGCCATCGCAACTTCCTGATGGTCGGCGTACACGTGGCGCACAACTGCGTGTTGGGCGACGATAACATCTTCGCTAACGGCGCGGCGCTCGCCGGGCACATAGAGGTTGAGGATCACGTCTTTCTGTCGTCGAACGTGGGTTGCCATCAGTTCGTCCGGCTGGGGCGCTACGCGATGGTGGGCGGCAAGTCGAAGATCGTGCAGGACGTGTTGCCGTTCTTCACGACGGACGGTAATCCGGCGCGTGTGCGCGGGCTAAACAGCGTGGGCCTCAGGCGCGCGGGCTTCGCGCCAGAGTCGCGCCGCGCACTCAAGCGCGCCTATCAACTACTCTGCCGCGCGCACCTGCCGCGCGCCGACGTGCTCGCCGAACTCGCAGACGTGGACGACGAACACGTGCGCCATCTCGTCAATTTCATACGCAACTCGAAACGCGGCTTCACGTCGGCCGGCGGACGTGAGCGCGCGGCTGCGGCGGCGACGGAGCGCGAGCTTTGAGCGCGGCTAAATTTTATGAGCGGACAAAGTGAAGGCAGGACGGTCGCCGCGCTGGCGGCGCTGGTCGGCGGGCGCGTGCTGGGCGACGGCGGCGTGCTGATCGCGCGCGTCGCTGAACTGACACAGGCAGAGACGGGCGCCATCGCGTTCGTCGAAGATGCGAAACTGTTGGCCCGTGCGCTCGGTAGCCGCGCGAGTTGTCTGCTCGTGCCGTTGGGTGCGGTTGAAGATGCTGAGCGCGGGCCGGTGGGGCCGGTGCTGATTGAAGTGGCGCGGCCGAAACTGGCGTTCGCGCTCATCGCGGAGGTGCTGCATCCGGCGCGGCGTTGTGCTGCGGGCGTGCATGAGACGGCCGTTGTCGCCGCCAGCGCGCAGGTTGATGCGAGCGTGGCGGTCGGGGCGGGGTGCGTGGTCGGCGAGCGGGCGGTCATCGGTGCGGACACACAGTTGCGCGCGGGCGTGGTCATCGGCGACGACGTGCGTGTCGGGCGCGGGTGTGTGCTGCACCCGAACGTGGTGTTGTACGACGGCGTGACGTTGGGCGAGCGCGTCATCCTGCACGCGGGCGTGGTCATCGGCGCGGACGGCTTTGGCTACGTGCGGGCGGAAGCGGGCTATCACAAGTTTCCGCAGATCGGGACGGTCGTCATAGAGGACGACGTGGAACTCGGCGCGCACACGTGTGTGGATCGCGCGGCGCTTGGCGTGACGCGCATCGGGCGCGGGACGAAACTCGACAACCTCGTGCAGGTCGGGCACAACGTACAGATCGGTGCGCGTGTCGTCATCGCGGCGCAGACCGGCATCTCTGGCAGCACGATCATAGAGGATGATGCCGTGATCGGCGGGCAGGTGGGTATGGGCGATCACGCGCGCGTGCAGGCGGGCGCGGTGGTCGGCTCGAAGGCGGGGATTCTGCCGGGCAAGATCGTGCGCGCGGGCGCGGTCGTGTGGGGCGTGCCCGTGCGACCGCTCGCCGAGTACAAAAAATTGAACGCGCACTTCGGGCGCTTGCCGCAGATGCGCGCGGAGTTGGACGAGTTGCGCCGCCGCGTGACGGAACTCGCGGCGCTCCTGGCAACGAAAACGGAATGAACGTTGGCCCTCACGCCTGAATGCAACCGTTGACGGCCCAGCCGTGGCCCTGATGAAAGAAGGCCGTCGTTAGTTCCAGCCAGCCCTGCTGTGCCGCGCCCGCGCTATTCGATGTTTGCGATTAAGTCGAGCAAGCCTTCAGGTACGAGCCTGATGTTAGCTTGCGCCAGTTCGGCGGGCGTGCGCCAACGGGCGGCTAAGTGCTCGGCCACACACTCCTCTTGTATGGGCAACTCGGCGCGCTCGTACAACGCCTGATCGGCCAACTCCGCGTCATAAACAAAGACGATCTCATGCCCCGGTTGGCCCTCGTAGTTGAAAATGTTCTCCAACACGCCGAGCAACTGTAGCCGCTCGACGCGGGCGCTCAACTCTTCCGCGATCTCACGCGTGACGGCGGCGCGGCTCGTCTCGCCAAACTCGATGCCACCACCAAGTGGGCGGGCATAGTAGGCCTGTTTACTCGTGTCGTAGCCTTCGGAGACAAGTATGCGGCCGGCATGGCGAAACAGGCAGATGGCGATGGGGCGTATGTGGTTTGGTTTCATGTGCATGTTTCCGGCCGGCGTGCGCGCGACCAACTTAGTTCGCAGGCTTCAGTGTGCGCGCCCGAAAGAAGAGAAACAGCGGCAGCGCAAGCGAGACGCCGACCGCCAGATTGCAGATGACGTAGAGCCACAGGTGGCGCATGCCGCGCCGCCGACCTTCCGTGAAGACAAACACCCACAGCACGACGGACGACACGATCACGTCCATGCCGAAGAAGGCCGCGACATTGGTTTGAAACAACTCCTTGAACAGCAACGGCACGTCCAAGCCATGCGCCGCAACGAACGGGTAAAGCTGCGAGAGCGGCAGCAGCGCGCCCAGGATCGCTGCGATCAGATAAAACCATTGCATAGACATCTCTCCTGCTGAGGCAGTTGGCCGGAACATTGGCGGCGGCGTCTCGTTTAGCCAGCAATACGAACGGGCCGGGCTTTGTGTTCTGCCGCAACCGCGCTTCACGGCTTCAGCGCGGCGCGCGCCATTCGTTGAGCGCGTGCAGCACGGCGTCGGCTGCGCGCAAGGATGCGCCGCCCGCGCCGAGTTGCGCCGTCGCCGCGCGCAGGCGTGCGCGCATCGCCTCGTTCTCGTCCTTTTCGAGCAGGCGCAGTAACTCGGCGGCGAGGCGCGCAGCGGTGAAGTCGTTCTGCATCAGTTCGGGCGCGAGACGTTCACCGGCGATCAGGTTGATGAGACCGAAGTGCGCCGTGTTGATGAGCCGGCCGAGCGTGTGCCAGTTGAGCGCAGACTCTTTGTAGACGACGACGAGCGGCGTGCCGACGAGCGCCGTCTCAAGCGTGGCCGTGCCGCTGGCGACCGCCGCCACATCAGCCGCCGCCAGCGCCTCGCGCGTCTCGTGTTCGACGACGCGGAGCGAGTGACTGAAAGCGGCGTCGGCCAGCGCGCGCGCGGCGGCGATGAGCGGCGCGGCTTCGGCCGGCGCGCGGTTCGGCGCGAGCGCGACGACTAATTGCACGCCGGTTTGCGCCTGCGCGATGAGGCGCGCGGCGGCGAGCATGGGCGGCAGGATGCGCGTTAGCTCTTTGTGCCGGCTACCGGGTAGGAGCGCGACGATGGGGCGCGCAGGGTCGAGCGCGTGCCGGCGACAGAACTCCGCGCGGTCATAGCGCGGCACGACCGCGCCCGCGAGCGGATGACCGACGAACTCGACGTGGCGCACGCCGCGCGCTGCATACCACGCCGGCTCGAACGGCAGAATAGCGAGCAGCAGATCAACGTCGCGCTGCACCTGCCGGACGCGGTGCGCGCGCCATGCCCAGAGTTGCGGGCTGATGTAATAGATGACGCGCACGCCGCGCCGGTGGAGCGCGCGCGCGAGGCGGAAGTTAAAGTCGGGCCAGTCAACCAGAATAACCGCGTGTGGGCGGCGCGCGCGGGCGGCCGCTTTGAGTGCGCCGAACGCGCGCCAGAAACGGGGCAGCGCCCGCCCGATCTCAAGCAGCCCGACAATCGCAAGCTGATCGATCTCCACAATCGTCTCAACGCCCGCCGCGCGCAACTCGCGCCCGGTCGCGCCGAAGAACTCAAAACGCACGTCCGGCGCACGCGCACAGAGCGCGCGCACCAGCGCCGCCGCGTGTGCATCACCCGACGCCTCACCCGCGACGATCATCAACCGCACTGGCTCTCTGACGGGGGCTGTCATGTGTTGAATCATACAGGAGTCGGCGCGGCGGCAGCAGATGACGTGTCAGGCGTTGGTCGTGCGCGAACAGCGTGTGCGGTGCGAACAAATGTGTACAGCCAAGCCTGTCTGTGTCCGCAGTAGTTGACAAGCGCGCATGCGGGCGCGCGTGTACACGCCGTTTGTTACGGTCATTATCGTGTCCGGCTTGGATGGTGGTTGCGCGGTACGTCAGTTGCCCCTGATCCGCGTGTGCTGATTGAGACCTCACTCCGCAAGCTTAGCCAGCACGCCCGCGCGGCGTGCATAGCTTTCACCGCGTGTCCACCGGGCCTTTAAGCAGCCCCGCTTGCTTCCACGCAAATCCACCTTGTAAGGACTGCGCCGGACAAGCTTCAGCGAACATGGGTCGTTGGTTGATCGGAGTGTGCGCGCAAGTTAGCGCAGACACCGATCTGATTTAAGCGGCGGGCGCGAACAGTTCGCGCGACGCACCCGCTTTGTGCCTGCACGACGCCGCGACGTACACACACGTGCGTGGGCGCGGCAGTAGCTTAACAGCGCGAGGAGAAAGTGACATGAGCCAAAGACTTCAACATTGTACGATCAGGGGTTATCTCTACGGAATCATCTGTGCCGAGTTCGGCATCTACGACCGCATCGGCGGGGCCGAAATCTACGCCGTGCGTTCCCGGCAAAAAGAACCCACAGCCAACGCGACGGAAGAGGAGCGCGGCGATGCCAAACTGGTCATCCGCACCGTCGCCGAAGATGAACTGAAGCGCACCACTTCGGCGCAAGGCGTGATCGAGGGGCGGACGGACGAGCGCGGCTTCTTCTGTCTGACCGACCGAAGTTACGAGGGCGGCCTGCTCGACATCTACGTCTGCCTCAACTCCGTGCCGCTCACGGGCGAGCGGCCTGAGACGCGCCCGCTCAACCCGCGCGTCTGCCTCTTTCTCGGCACGTACGATCCGCGCCGGGGCCAAGACTCGTGGCATCTGCGCCTCTTCATTCCGCAATCCATCTGGTGCGCGCTCAAGCGGCGCGCGGACGTGTGGACGGTGGCGGGGCGCGTCGCCACGTGCGAGGGCGACCATCCGCTCGGCCACGTCAAGGTCATCGCGCGCGACGTTGACGTTACGCAGGACGACCTGCTCGGCCAAGCCTTCACCAACAGTCTCGGCATCTTCCGCATAGACTATCCCGGCGCAGCCTTCCGGCAGGGCACAATCATTGACGTGGAACTCTTCGGCGGGCCCGACATCTTCTTCGAGGTGCAGGACGCGGGCGGCACGACGCTCTTAGCCGAGGATCGCAAGCAGGGGCGCAAACCGGGGCGCTGCGACAGCGGCCCGTGCAAGTGCGTCCGGCTGTGCGTGCCTCTGCCCGGCGACCCCGGCGAGGGCGATCTGCCGAGCGCGTGGATTCGTGTCGGCACGGCCTTCAAGATACCCGACTCGCCCGCAGCCCTGAACAACTTCGACGCCGAGGGCTATGCCGGCCCGGCCGCCAAGTTCGTCCTGACCGGCGCACCCGCCATGCGCGGCGGCGTGCCGCGTAAGACGGCGGGCGGTAATCCCATCGAGTTTCGCTTCCTCGTCGGCAACACGACGGCCGCGAACAACGCCGCCCCGCTCGACGTGAGCCACTTCACCCGCGTCGTCGGCGCAGGCCCCCTCGCTGATAAGAACCTGTTCGTGACGACCGAAATGGGCGACCTGTGGCGCGTCGTCACCTTCTCGCCCTACGTGACCGAGACCGTGACGATCTCCGCCATCCAGTCCGACCTCAGTCCCGAGGGCTGGCTCGACATCAATCAGGTCATCGTCAACCGCTTCATAGACGCGGGACGCGACCCGGCCGACATCGCGCTCTTTACCAGTTGGATTCCGACCGGCGACATGATGAAGATCGACACGGCGGCGCTGCCGACTGCGCCGGACGTAGCGAACGGTGTGGCCGGGCCGGGCCAGCCCGTGCCGCCCGCAGACCGCATCCCCATCGAGAAGATGTCGCTCCGCTTCGAGACGCGCGACGCCACGACGCATCTGCCGCTCGCCGGTAGCGGCAAGACGCTCAACGCGATGATCGTCAACAACAATCCCATCTTCCTCAAGGTGGCGATGAAGGAGCACCTCGACAGCGGCGACTTCTGCGGCGTCATCCACACGAGCGCACACGTCGCCTACACCGTCTATCACCCGCACCTGCAAGCGGCCAGCATACAGATCTACAGCAACAACCTGTCCTACAACCACAACCTGAACGATCCGGAGCCGCCGGGCCCGCCGCCCCAACGCCTCCCGCTCAGCGGCAACACCAATCCGGCCATAGACAACATCAACCGGCCCGACCTGAACCTGCCGGGCCCGATGCACAAATGCACCTACACCGTCATCCTGCGCGCGCAGTCGCGACGGCACACAGGCGGCGGTCAGATCGGTGGCGAGAGCGCCTTGCCGATCTCGTTCTTCTTTGAACCATAAGCCGCGTGCGGCGGCGACAACTTAAACGCCGGCAAGACTCGGCCAACAACAACCGGCGCGGCGTGCTCGCAACTTTAGAGCACGCCGCGCCGGCTCTTTTGCGGGCTGCTGTCTAGGCTTGGCTAAAATTTTGGTGCTTGCTTGTCGCTCGTCTCCGGCGCGTGCTAGCATCGGCGCGCTTTATCGCTCAGACAACGGAGGTCTGCGGCTCTGCGCGCCCGCGTTCTGTCATCCGCGCACAAGGCAAGGTTAATCAGCGCGCTGCGCTCTGCCGCGTGGCTGGCGTGCGTGTGCCTGTGGGCGAGCGCGCCGCCGGTGCGCGCGCAGCAGACGAATCCGGTCGAGCGACAGGTGACGAACCCCGTCACGGACACACCGAACGTTAATCCGTTACAGCAGGAGCAGCCCGTCCGTCCGCGTCAGACGACGACGCAGGGGCAGGTGACGCCCGCCTCGACCGAATCGTTCGAGGTTGATACCGACCGGCAGACCATTAGTGGCAAGTCGCCGGAGCGCATCTTCGTCTATGAGGGAAACGTTGATGCGCGCGTCGGCGTCTATCGCTTGCAGGCGGACAAGGTGACGGTTTACGAGTCGTCGAATCGCGTCCTTGCCGAAGGCAACGTCGTCTTTGATCAGGGCGATCAGCAGCGCATCACGGGCACGCGCGCCGACTGGAACTACCGCACCAAACTCGGCTACTTCGTCAACTCCACCGGCTTCACCAGCCGCACCGAAGATGGCACGGTCATGTACTTCACGGCCGATCAGGTCGAGAAGGTCGCCGCCAACAAGGTCGTTATCATCAACGGCACGATCACCGCCTGCGACGAGGATGTGCCGAAGTGGAGTTTCAAAGCGAAGCGCGCCGAGATCAAATTGAACGACCGCTTTCGCGCGAAGGGATCGACGTTTCGCATCAAAAACGTGCCCGTCTTTTATCTGCCCTTCGTCTCCGTCTCGATCAAAAAGCGCGACCGCGCGTCGGGTTTGCTGACGCCGACCTTCAGCGGCTCGAAGCTCAAGGGCTTTCGCATCTCGAACGCCTATTTCCAGACCTTAGGGCGGAGCGCCGACGTAACTTTCCGCAGCGACATCTTCAGTGCGCGGGGGTTAGGCTTCGGCGCAGACCTGCGCACGCGCGCCAACTCGCGCTCCTATTTCAATCTCGGCTTCTACACCGTCAAGGATCGCATCTTCGGGCCCAAAGCGGACGCCGCGCACCCGGATCAGGGCGGCTCGACCTTCTACATGGACGGCGTGCATTATTTCCCGAACGGCTTCCTCGCCGCGGCGGACGTAAACGTCACGTCGAACCTCGCGTTCCGGCAAATCTTCTCCGATTCAATTCAGCGCGCCATCTCTCCCGAAGAACGCTCGCAGGTCTTCGTCAACAAAAACGGCGGCGACTACAGCTTCAACTTCCTGATCCGCAATCAGGTCACGTCGCTGGCCAGCGTGCGCGAGCGCATCCGCCAACTGCCGTCCATCGAATTGGACAAGCGCCCGGCCCTTTTGCCGTTCGTCGAAAAACTGAAAGTCTATTTCTCGTTCGAGGGCGGCGTCTCCGGCATGAGCCGCAAAGAGACGGTGGACGATCTGGCCGCTTTTCAGGCCGCCGGCAACGCCAATCCGATCATCACGCCGTCGGTCGTGCAGCGGCTGGATTTTCACCCACGCTTCACGCTGCCCGTGCCCTTGGGCGGCGGCTGGTCTGCGACCGTGCTGGGCGGCGTGCGCTCGACCTTCTACTCGAACTCGCTCGATCCGCTGACGCGCCTCGTGCTCGGCCGCGACCGCACGCGCAGCTACGGCGAATTTGAGTTCGACCTGCGCCCGCCCGCGCTGGCGCGCAACTTCTATCGCGGCGACAAATTCATGTTCCGCCACGTCATCGAGCCTTACGTCGTCTATCGCAAGATCGGCGGCATCTCGAACTTCGAGCAGATCATTCGCTTCGACTATACGGATGCCATCGCCAACACGAGCGAGATCGAGTATGGGCTGACGAACCGCTTCTTCACGCGCCGCTCGACCGAGCGCGTGGGCGGGCGCGCAGCTTCAGCGCAGGGCGCGAAAGCAGCACCTTTGACGAGCCAGCCTTACGAGGTCTTTTCGCTGACGGTGCGCGGCAAGTATTTCTTCGATCCATATTTCGGCGGCGCGCTCCAACCGGGCCGGCGCAACCAGTTTTATCCGGTCAACACCTTCTCCGGCTTCTCCTATGCCGGTGTGCCGCGCCGCTTCTCGCCGCTCAACATCGAAGCGCGTTACCGGCCGGGCCCGCAGATGTCCTTTGACGTGCGGACGGATTTCGACGTGCAGCACGCGGGCGTGCGTAACCTCGCCGTCAGCTACGGCATTAATAAGCCGCTCATACAGGCGTTTCAGACCTTTTATTACACGCGCGCCTTAAACCTCGCGCCCAGCTTGCAGCAGTTTGCCGATGCGCGCGGCAAAGAGCCGGGCACTTTGAAGGGCGCACAGTGGAGTCCGTCCATCTTCGTCGGCAACATCTCGCGCGGCCTCTTCGGCGGCGCGGCCTTCTTCTTCGATTTCCAGAACCGGCCGGGCAAAAACTCGCCGCTCATCAGTTCCGTCTGGACGCTCGGCTACACGTGGGACTGCTGCGCCATCACGGCGCAGGACTTCAGCTACAACGTCGGCTTCCGCAACGAGAACCGCGTCGTCTTCAGTTTCCGCCTGAACGGCATCGGCACGTTCGGCACGGAACAGATCGGGCAGAACTTCCGCTAAAACTCCGCCCCTGCGCATTTGGTGCGTCGCCCGCGCCGCCCTTATACTCCTGTGCCCGCGTCTGCCGCCGCCATCTGACTGGCAAACTGCCAGACCCGGCGCGCGCCCGAACGCTTCGACTGCCTGAAAAACATCTGAAAAAGCGCAGGCGTGCGTACATCTGGCGCATGCGCCGGAGCATCTGAAGTTTGGTTGATTGGTGTCATTTCAGTTTCGCATTTATTCCCCCCAGACGGTTGCGGCAGGGCGGCGGCGTGCATTCGTGCCAGACAAGCGCGCCTGTCAGCGCGATCACCTCAGACGAGTTGAGCGTCAATAATTCCTCTCATATCTGGTCATCTGTTTAGCCAAACGCCCCCTAGTTGGGCAGGAGTTGAAGATGAAGTCAGTTTCCCCGGTTCGGCACGCGCCGCAGCGTGCTCGTGTTGCGCGGCGGCTCACGCTCTGGCTGAGTCTGCTCGTTATCGCCGCCGCCAGCCTGCCTTTCATCACGCACGGGCAACAAACCTCCAACGCCGATGAAGCCAAACAGCCCAGCGCCGCGCATCCTGCATGGCAGACGCGCCACAAGGCCGATTTCCTGCCCGGCAGCGTCATCGTGCGCTTTCGCACGGACGCGGCGGCCGTGACGGCGGAACGCGGCATCGCGGCCTTGAAGCTCGAAGACGGTGGTGAGACGGGCGCGCGCGTCGAGAAGTTTGTCGGCTCGGAACTCATCAAAGGCTTGCGCCTCGTCCATGTGGAACCGGATCAGACGTTGGCGGCGGTCGCGGCCCTCAATGCCCGCCCCGACGTGCTCTACGCCGAGCCGAACTACGTGCGCTATCTCGACCGCACGCCGAGCGAACCGGAATTTACAAACCTCTGGGGCCTCAAGAACACGGGGCAGCCCGTCGTCGTCAACTACAACAGCGCGGGGCTGTGCCCCTCCTTCGGTCATCCGGGCCCGCCCTGCACCTTCGCCGCCGGCACGCCCGGCGCTGACATCAACGCCCCGCAGGCTTGGGACATCACAACCGGCAGTCGCAACGTCGTCGTCGGCATCATTGACACCGGCATAGACATCAACCACCCCGACCTCGCCGCCAACATCTGGCAGAATCCCGGCGAAGTGCCCGGCAACGGCATAGACGACGACGGCAACGGCTTCGTGGACGACGTAAACGGCTGGAACTTTAGCCCCTGCACCAATCAGGCGGCCGGCGTGGCCTGCGGCAACAACAAGGTCTTCGGCGGCGACGCGAATCCGCAAACTTATCCCACCGACCCGACCGACGATCACGGCACACACGTCGCCGGCACAATCGGCGCGGTCGGCAACAACGGCGTCGGCTCGGTCGGCATCAACTGGCAGGTCAGCCTGATGTCGATCAAAATCTTCGGCCCCAGCACCACCACCTCTGCCATCATCAACGCCTACGCCTACGCCAAGAAGATGCGCGACCTCTGGGATTCCTCCAACGGCGCGAAGGGCGCGAACATCCGCGTGCTCAATAACTCTTACGGCGGCCCCTCCTTCGCCTTCTCGGAACTCGACGGCATCCGCTCGCTCAACCCCAAGATTCTCTTTGTCGCTGCCGCCGGCAACGCCGCCGACGACAATGACAAGTTTCCGAACTATCCGTCGAACTACGACGTGCCGAACCTGATCTCGGTCGCCGCGTCGAACCGCACCGAAGGCGTCGCCGGCTTCTCCAATTTCGGCCGGCACACCGTCCACCTCGCCGCGCCCGGCGAGTTGATCCTGAGCACCACGCCCGACGGCACTTATGATTTCTACGACGGCACTTCGATGGCGACGCCGCACGTCGTCGGCACGGCCGCGCTCGTCGTCGCCGCGAATCCGAACATCTCGACCGCTCGCCTGCGCGGCGCGCTGCTCTACAGCGGCGACGCGACCACAGCGGCCGGCGCGAAGACCTACACGCAGCGCCGTCTGAACGCATACAAGGCCGTCTTGGCCGCGACCGAGGGCGACACGACCGCGCCCGCCGCGCCCGCCAGCCTGCGCGTGACGGCGCAGAACGGCCGCACCGTCTCGCTCGCGTGGACTGCGCCCGGCGACGATGCCAACACCGGCCAGGCCGCGCTCTACGAGTTGAGTTTCAACGACCCCGGCACGAGCCGCCGCATCTTCCTCGGCACGAAGCTGCCGCAGACGGCCGGCACGGACGAGTTCGCCAACGTCACGCTGCCTTATCGGCACATCGCGGGCGTCGTCAGCATCAAGGCGATTGACAACGTCGGGAACGAGAGCCAACTGGCGAACGTCACGGTCACGCTCAACCCCGCGACGGCCGATCCGTACGTGCCCGCCGAGACGGCCGCCGCGCCGCTTACGACCGACACGAGCGGCGCATTAGGCTTCCGCGCCGACGACGCCTATCGCACTTACAATTTCCCCAACGGTTTCAGCTTCCCCTTCTACGGGCAGACCTACACGTCCGTTGTCCTTTCGACGAACGGCATCATCTACTTCAACGGCATCCCCGCCGACAACGACGTGCCGAGCCTCGTCTCGTCGCTCGACAGCGTCGCCGCCATCGCCGGCATGTGGGACGACCTGCGCACGGATAGCGCGGGCGGCGACGTGTTCGTTGTCCAGCCCGACCCGACCCGCATCATCTTCCGTTGGGAAGGGAGAACCTACAACGGCGATTCGGCCGAAGCGGGCTTCCCCTATAAGTTCGAGATCGAGTTGCGCAGCGACGGGACGAGTCAGGTGCGCTACGGCAGCGGCACGTCCGGCTTGAACACGAATCTCAATCCTGTGGTCGGCATCTCCGGCGGCTCGCCCGACGCTTACGTCGTCGCCTCGCACACGCGCGACCGCAGCACGCAGCTTGCGCCGATCAATCTGACCAACGCGCCGACCGTCACCTTCGCGCCGCGCAGCGGCTCGACGCCGACCGTGCAGTTCAGCGCGACGAGCTATAACGTTAATGAAGGCGACGGCAAGGTGACGCTGACCATCACGCGCACGGGCGATCTTTCAACGGCGGCGACCGTCAGCTATCAGACGATTGACGATCCCGCCGCCGTCTCGTGCGGCGATCAGACCAATAACCACAGCGCCGCCTATGCCCGCTGCGACTACGCGACCGGCGTTGACACGCTCACTTTCGCCCCCGGTCAGGCATCGCGCACGCTGACCATCCCGATCATTGACGACGGGCATTTCGAGATCACCGAAAGCTTTCAGGTCGCGCTCTCAGGCGCAAGCGTGGGCCTCGCGCTCAACACGCCCGCCATCGCAACCGTCACGATCACCGACAACGATACGGCCACCACGCCGAACCCGATCCTGCTCAACAACACGGCGGGTTACACCTTCTTTATCCGCCAGCAGTATCTCGATTTCCTCTCGCGCGAACCCGACGCACCGGGTCTCAATGCCTATCTCAACCTGATGAACGGCTGCCCGGACGTGAACAATCTTGATCCAAACGCGGCGTCCGCCGGCTGCGACCGCATCGCCGTCTCAAACTCGTTCTTCGGCTCGCAGGAGTTTCAGTTGAAGGGGCTTTACGTCTTCCGCTTCTACAAGGTCGCCTTCAACCGTCTGCCGCAATACGCCGAGATCGTGCCCGACATGCGTGCCGTCACAGGCAGCACGGGCGCGGAGGTCTTCCAGAAGAAGGCGGCGTTCGCCAACGCGTTCGCGCAGCGACAGGAGTTCACCGATATCTTCAGCGGGCTGACGAACGGGCAGTTCGTCGCGGCGCTCCTCGGTCGCTACAATCTGACGCAAATCACAACGCCCGACCCCAACGCGCCCGACGGCACGGCGAAAGTCACGCTGACCAGCAACGACCTGACGACGCAACTCAACACCAACAATCTGACGCGGGCGCAGGTCTTACGCGCCATTGCGGATTCGGACGAGGTCTTTAACGCCGAGTTCAACAAAGCCTACGTGGCCATGCAGTATTACGGTTATCTGCGCCGGACGCCCGAGACCGGCGGCTACAATGCTTGGCTCACGTTCCTGAACGAGCATCCGACGGACTTCCGCACCATGGTCAACGGCTTTATGAATTCGCAGGAGTACCGGCTCAGATTCGGGCTGATACAGTAAAGAGCAGGCTGAAGGCTAAGGGCTGAGAGTTGAAAAGGACAACTGAACCCGGTTGAACTTTTCACGCCCCAGTCCTTAGCCTTCAGCCCTTTCCTCTTCAGCCAACGCGCGGGCGGCAAGCGTACATCTGAGAAGAGGTTGCAGTCACTTGCTCTGGCGCAGGCTTAACGCTTAGAATGCCCGTTCCCGGTCGCTTCGTTGGCGCGGGTTATGCACGCGAAGCGCGCAGCTTGTGACCGCGTTCATCTAACAGCACATTCACGAGAATATTGCTTAAATCCCAACAGGGCCTCATTTGGAGATTGTCCCGGTGAAATATCTTTTCCGCTTGTCTGGTCTGTGTTTCGCGCTCGTCTGCCTGACGTGTGTCTGGGCTGCGGCGCAGACGCCGACGCCGACGCCGACCGCTACGCCGACGCCCGACCCGTTCGTCGTGCCCATTACGGCGGCGACCCCGCCGCCCGTGCCGTCGCCCTCGCCCAGCGCCACGCCCGTCGGGTCGTTCGACATAAACTCCTTCGTCGGCGACATCAACGGCAATGGCCGCTTCGTGGTCTTCGAGTCGCGCGGCGATCTGGCGACGCTCGCGCCGGGCCAGACCGCGCGCACGCCCGGCAATGCCGACGGCAACCGCGAAATCTTCCTCTGGGACGCAGCCCAGCGCCGCATCTTCCAGATCACCAACACCAAGAGCGCGCTCGTCGATCCGACCAAAGCCTCGATTGATGCCGCGAACATCGCGGTCGAGGTCAGCAACAACCGGCCGCAGATCAGCCGCGACGGACGCTTCATCGTCTTCAGTTCAAATGCGCCGACGCCCGGCAACTTCGACGGCACGACCGCCGACAACAAGGCGGCGCTGCAAGCCGACGGCAATCAGGAGATTTTCCTCTACCAGATTCCCGACGTGGCCGCCGTTGATCTAACCTCCGGCACTGATCCCGGCTACATCGAACTGAGCAATCCGAACAATTTCACGCGCGTCACCAATACGCCCGCCAGCGCCCTGCCGCGCGCGGGCGGCGCAAACAGCGGCCCCTTCGTCGCCGACGACAACCGCTACGCCACCATCAACGACACCGGCACGCGCATCGCCTTCGTCTCGACGCGCGACCTGACGCCCTGCAATCAGGCGACGAACCCCACGCGCTGCAACAGCGACGCCAACCCGGAAATTTTCGCTTGGCGACGCGGCGCAGGTGGCGGCTTCACGCAGATCACGGTGACGAGCGGGCAGTTTATCTTCAACGACACGCCCTCGATCTCCGGCGGCACGAGCGACGACGTGGTGGGCGAGAGTCCGAACTCGACCATCGCCTTCTACTCGAACGCCAAGACGCTGCCCGACGCGAGCGGCGCGAACGCCGCGGCCGACAACGCCGACGGCAACGGCGAAGTCTTCGCCGCCACCTACAACGGCGCGACCGTCACGGCCCTGCGCGAAGTGACGCGCACCAAGACCACCAGCTTCGCGCTGACGGTCAACCTGCTGACCTTCGGCCGGCGCGTCAGTCGCAACGGCAATCTGATCGCCTTCGAGTCGCTCGCCGACGACCCGAACGCCAACAACAACACGCTCAAGACGGGCGAAGCCGTCTTCATCTACAACCTCGCGGCCAACACGTTTGTCAGCGTCGTCGCGCGCCCCTCCGATACGGAGTCCGACCTGCTGCGCCAGCCGACCTTCACGGGCGACAGCACGCAACTCGTCTTCGCTTCGACCCTGAATCTGAAGCCCGACGGCACGCGCGTGGACATCAACGACAACACGGGGCTTAACCCGTTCCGCGATGTGAACCTCTTCGTCGTCAACGTGCCGGCAGCCGCTTCGACGCCGCTTGCGGTCGTCCGCTTAACCAACATTCAGGGGCAAACGTCGCTGCAATTCGCGCTCAGCAACACCATCGAGCGCGTCGCCTTCAGCATCGCTACGGAATTAGGCAGCGGCGCAGGCGCGGCGGCCGTGCAGGCTTATTACAACATCCTGCCGCCCGCAGCCGGCGCGACCGATACGGCCGCGACCGCCAGCGCGCTCGCCTTCTTCACGGGCGCGAGCCGCCGCCCGGTGGCGACGGCGACAGCTTCACCGACGCCCACGCCTTCGCCCACGCCCGCCACGACGCCGCTGCCCGGTCTCTCGCCCGGCATGATCGCCATCGTGGACACGACCGCGCAATCAGGCAGCGTCACGTTCGCACCGTCGCCCGCGACGGTCGGCTGCACGCCCGCCGGCGCAAACTGCGACGCCGCTTCAGAGTCGCACCGCCGGCCGCCGCTCCCGTTCGAGTTGAACGGTGTCTCGCTGTCAATCGCCAACGCGGCGGCGGGTCTCTACTTCGTCAGCCCGAACGAGATCGTGTTTGAAGTGCCGCGCGGGCTTGGGCCGACGACGGGCACGAACACCGTGCCGGTCGTTATCAACATACGCACGGCCACAGGCGTCCGCACCGTGCGCAGCCTCTTGCAGATCGTCGCCACGCAGCCCGACATCTTCACTTCGGCGAACGGCCCCGATGGGCGCGCCGTCGTCTCGAACGTGACCAATCCGCTTCTGGCGACAGGCTCGCCCGAGCCGTTCACCGTGATGACGACCTACACGAACGGGGCCGGGCAGAGCGTGACGGAGCGGACGAAGTTGCGCCTGCTGCTGACCGGCGTGCGCGGGCAGACGGCGAGCCAGATCACAGTCCGGCTGGTGAAACTGAGCGACAACTCGGTGACGGACATTTCCGGCAATGATGTGCTCGCGCTCGCGGCGACCGACATGCCGGGCGTCTTCCAACTCGACTTCCTCTTGCCCACGTCGCTGGCGGGCGCGGGCGATGTGGCGGTCATCGTTATTGCGAGCGGCAACCAGAGCCGGCCGGCCGACACCGCGCCGCGCTTCAGCATCGCGCCGAACCCGTAAGGCGCGCGCCGCACGCGCGAGATGCATCTGCCGGGCACGAAAGCTGTGCTGCTCGCCTGAGCAAGCGAACGGCTTTTGTGCCCGGCAAATTGTTTGCCGCAACGCGCGCCGCCGCCCGCGTCTACCTTCACACCGCGCCGACCCTATGCGTATAGCGATTGACGGCATCCCGCTCGCCACGCCCAAGACGGGCATTGGGCATTACACTTTCGAGTTGGCGCAAGGTCTCGCGCGGCTCGCGCCCGCAGATGAGTTTGAGTTGGTCGCGCCCGTACCGTTGGCGTTAGACGCGGGCGACGCGCCGACCGAACTTCCGCCGAACCTGCGCGCGGTACACGTCCCCGTCAACGCGCTGCGGCGGCGTTGGTGGACAATCGGCTTGCCGCTCTACGTCCGGCAGAACAGGCCGGCACTCTTTCACGGCACGAACTACAACGTCCCGCTCTGGCAACGCTGCCCGACCGTCGTCACCATCCACGACCTGTCGCTTCTGCTGCACGCCGCCACGCACCGCGAAGACCTTGTGCGCCGCGCGCGCCGCCGGCTGCCCACGATGACGCGCATCGCCGCGCACATCATCACCGACTCGGAGAGCGTCAAACGCGAGATCAGCGAGCACCTGAACGTGCCGCCCACGAAGATCACGGCCGTTGCGCTCGCGCCGCGCCGCGCGTTCCAACCCGTACCCTCAATCGAAGCGCGCACAGCGTGCCGACAACTCGGCGTGGAAGACGAGTTCATCCTGTTCGTCGGCACGGTCGAACCGCGCAAGAACCTGCTGACGCTCATGCGCGCCTTCGCCGAGTTGCTGCGCACGACCGAAGCGCGCCCGCAACTCGTCATCGCCGGGCAGAAGGGCTGGCTGACGGACGAACTATTCGCCCACGTCGAGCAGTCCGCCACGCTCAAGGAGCGCATTCTGTTCACCGGCTATGTCACGGACGAAGACCTCGCGGCGCTCTATTCTGCGTGCCGCGTCTCGATCTATCCGTCGCTCTACGAGGGCTTCGGGCTGCCGCCGCTCGAAGCGATGGCGTGCGGTGCACCCGTCATCACGAGCCGCATCCCCGTCATCATGGAGACGGTTGCCGACGCCGCGCGCCTCGTTGCGCCGACCGATGTGCAAGAGCTAACCGCCGCGCTCGTCGAACTGCTCACGGACGAAGGCGCACGCGCGCACTTCGCGGCGGCCGGTCGTCGCCGCGCCGCCGCGTTTACGTGGGAGCGCACAGCCGCGCAGACGCTCGAAGTTTATCGCGCGGTGTTGGGGCAAGCGGCGGGCGCGGGCGCAGGCGGGCAGCAATAAGAGCGCACAAACGAAAGGCCGGCGACTCTTTGCGAGTCACCGGCCTTTTGCAGCTTTGCAATGTGGGCAGCGCGTTAGAAGCGGTTGCGATACTCCTGCGAGTCCATGAAGCCGCGCACCATCTCGCGGAAGTTGGTCGGGTTGGCGTTCAGGAAGTTGAGCCACGCCTGATAGCCGGCCGGCTCCGGCGCGCGGCGCAGATAACCGACGTACTGCATATAGACGAACGACGAGTTATACTCTTTGCTCGATTCTTCCGAACTTTCGACGATAGCTTTGAGCGCCGCCGCGCGACCCGCGTCCGTGTTGTTCGCCGCCAGATCGCTCACGATCTGGTTGCGGTTCGAGACCGTGATGCCGGCCTGTTGCAGAATCGCATCCACGTAAGCGGCAGCGGCCATGCCGCGCGGATAGAGCGCGAGGAAGTCGCCGCGCGTGACCCAGTTGTTGGCAAAGGCCGTCCGGCGGGCGAAGGTATCGTCGGCGCTCGTCCCCGTTACGTCGCGCATGCCTGCGACCATCTCGTTGTAAGTTGGCAGCCGGGCCAGCGAAGCCTTGTAGAAGCGGAAGACGTAGCCGCCTTTGAGTTGGAACTCCTGCGAGCCGAAGAACGAGTAAGACGTGGTGATGCGGTTCTCGTGCAGGCAGACGGCGTCGCCGCTCTGGCAGTTACCGATGAAGTTCATCCACGCACCGAACCCGGCCGCTTCGGGAAAGCGGCTGAGGAAATCAATGTAGTGCTGCTGGACGAAGAAGTCGCTATCATCAATCGTGATGCGCGTGTTTGTGCCGGGGCGCAGGCGCAGCGGCTTGACCTTGATGTTGCCGTAGAAGAGTTCGGACGGCAGCGTCGGGTCGTCGGTCACGATGCGCAGCGTGGGCGCGGTCTGCCCTTGCGCGAAGGCGCTCAGGGTCAGCAGGGTCAGCAGCGTAAAAGCAATGGCGATCTTTCGCATGATGGTTAACTCCCGGTACTCTTAAAAGCGGTGGGACTGTTAAGCTTGTAGTGTCTTCGACCCGTTTGGAGAGCCGGGCAACTGCACGAACTAAAGTGGGCTAAAGCCCAACAAGCTTTACTCTATCGTGCCCGCGCGAACTTTGTCAACAACTTGGCTTTCAGCCGCTTGGTTAGACGCGCGCAGGCTGCAAGTGGTTAACAAAATTCGCGTCTGGGGGCGCAAAAAGCGGTCGGCAGAAGAGATGACGAGGGGCGGGCGGCGCGTTGTCCGTGCAGATTTAGGCGCGCGCTTCAGGGCGGAAAATGAGAGCTTTGATGCGGCGATTCTTCAATTCCGGGTGGTGGCAGCGGCGCGGCGCGGACGCGTGCGTGCTCGGTAGCCTCTTACTCTTCTTCATCGCCTTCTTCCCACACGCGCTCTTTGGCGGCTGGTATCCGCTCGCGGGCGACGCCTTTTTCTATTCCTATCCGCTGCGCATGGTCGCGTGGCGCATGCTCCGCGCCGGCACGCTGCCGCTCTGGACGCCCTACCTGATGTCCGGTTACCCGCTGCTTTCGATGGCGCAGATCGGGCTTGGCTACCCCTTGACGTGGGGCTACCTGTGCCTGCCCGGCTACGTGGCCGAACAGATTTACGTGCTCGCGCCCTTCCTGCTCGCGCCCGCGTTCACCTGTCTCTACCTGCGCGAACTGGGCCGGACGCCGCTCGCGGCGCTGCTCGCGGGGTTGACCTTCGGCTATGGCGGCATGATGGCCAGCCCGCTCGCCAACAACGGGCTGATGCCGAACGCCGTCATGTGGCTGCCGCTCATGCTGGTTGCCATCGAACGCGCGCGCCGTCGCCCATTCGTCCCTTGCTTGCTGCTCGCCACGTTCGCTTACGCCATGTCCGTGCTGACCGGCTACGGGCAGGGCTTCCTCTACATCGGGCTGCTCGCGGCGGCTTACGCCCTCTGCCTCGTGCTGATGACGGACGACGCGGCCGAAGGGACTTCCTTAAGCGCGCGGCTCAAGTCCGTGCGTGCTTGGCGACCGCTGTTGGTGACGGGCGGTGCGGGGCTGTTGGCGATTGGTGTGGCGGCATTTCAAATCCTGGAGACGGCGCGCGTCGTGCGCCGCAGCGTGCGCAGCAGCCTGAGCTACGAGATTTTTACGCAAGGCTCTTTCCGGCCGTTTGATCTGTGGCGCTCGCTCACGACCCCGCTCTTTTACGTCATTGACATGACGACCTACGTGCCGCCGCTCGCGGCTGCGCTCGCAATCGTCGCTGGCGTCATGTACAAGCGCACTAAAAGAACTGAACGCGACCCGCGCATCCTCTTCTGGCTCGTGGTGGCGCTCATTGCGCTCCTGCTGATGATGGGCCAGTTCACGCCGTTTTATCGCATCGTCTATCACCTGCCGCTCCTGAACCGCTTCCGCGTGCCCTCGCGCCACACCTTCGAGTGGACGTTCGCCGTCGCCGTCCTCGCCGCTTACGGTTGGGACATCGTCGGCGCATGGCTTGGCAAACGACGGGCGGCGCGCACGCTCGCGCCGGCTGCGACGCGCTACGCGGCGCTCGCGCTGCTTGCTTTGAGCGCCACCGTCGGCGTGCTCTGGTATCTGAAGGCGATGAGCTTGCAGCCCGGCAGCGCCCATGCGGCGCGCCACATCACCATCTATCTGCTCTGGAAAATCGCGTTCGTGCTGTTGACGCTCGCCGCGCTCTGGCGCGCAAGCCTGAGCGCGCAAAGGCGCTGGCGCTACGCTCTGCTGCTCACGACGCTGCTCGTCCTCTGTTACGTCGAGCCGGCCATTCTTGTCGCGCGCTGGTGGGGCGGCTTCAGCGCCGCGCGGTTCGCCGCCGTCTCGCCCGCGACCCGTTTCCTGCAACAGTTTCCGCCGGAACAGAATCGCATCTACACGCGCGTCGGGCTGATGACCGAGCAATACGGCGTGCCGCCGCGCTTTGATGCCGCAAACCACGCGGCGCTCTACGGGCTGCACGACCTCGCGGGCTACGAACCGCTCATCCTCGAACGTTACAGCCGCGCGCTCGGCGGCGTCTGGCTCGACAGCGTCCACACGCTGCCCAGCGGCTACCCCGATAGCTCGCTTTTGACCGCGCGCTCGCACGTGCTCGACATACTCAATAACACTTACGTCGTCTCTTATCCGAATCTGGAAACGGGCATCGGTTTAATGCCGCGCCCGGCCGCTGTCGAGACGGGCGGGGAAGTCGCGCCGCAGGCGACGCTGACGCTCAACGCGCCGCCGGTCAAAGCGGCCGCGCTGCGTCTAATCACTTCGCTCTCGAACTCGCTGGCGGTGACAGACGGGCAGGTGGTCGCACGCCTGCGCATCTACGCGGAAGACGGCCGGGTGCTTGAGCGCGAGTTGCAGGCGGGGCGCGACACGGCCGAGTGGGCGCATGAACGCGCGGACGTGCGCCCGTTCATCAAACACAAGCTTGCGCCCGTCTACGACAGCACGCCGGTCGGCGGTGCAGACGGTTACGCCGCGCACCGCTATCAAACGTCGCTCGCGCTCGACGGCTCTGTGCGCGTGCGCAGAGTCGAGATCACGAACGTCTCGGAGGCTGCGCGCCTCGGCATCTACGAAGCGACGTTCGTGGAGGCCCAGACGCAGCGCAGCATCCCGCTCGCCGTCCCTTATTCCAACGTATGGCAGCCGGTCTATGAACAGAACACGACGCTCATCCTGCACAACCTGCGCGCCTGTCCCCGCGCATGGCTAGTCGCAGAAGCGGAAGCCGTAGACGGCGAAGAAGCACTAAGAAGAATACGCGGCGAGAGCCCGCACGAATTTGACCCGCGCCGCACCGCCCTTCTGGAAGTGCGCCCTGA
>DASVQA010000238.1:0-4931 GCA_036389375.1 Pyrinomonadaceae bacterium
GGCTGCGGCATGCCGAGCGTGCTGTTGGCATCGATCAGACCGGGATAGACGGTCAGCCCCGTGCCGTCGATCACGCGCGCGTCGGGCGGCGCGTTCGTGTTCGCGCCGACGGCGGCGATGAGGCCATTGCGTATGACGACCGTGCCGCGCGGAATTTCCGGCCCCGCGACGGGCACGATGCGCGCGTTCGTGATGGCGTAGATGTCTGTGCCTGCGCCGCGCTGGGCCGGCGTGTTCTGCGCGTGGACGCGCCTGAGGTGCGGCGCAAGCGTGCAGGCGAGCGCCAGCGCCGCGCACCCCGCGCACAGGAGCCGCAAGAGACGTGTTGGCATGGTGGTTTTCAGCCTTGAAGTGATCTGAGTTTGGAATATCGGGGCGGCCCAAACTAAGGGCCACGAAACTTGCGGGGCGCGCGGCAGAAACAGCGGGCCGCGCGCCCGCGTCCCCTTAACGCTTACTTGTTGTGGTTCGCCGCATTATGATTCGCGGTGTTCGCGTTCGCGTTGTTCGAGTTGACGATGACGCCCGCGTTCGGATCGACCTTCAGTTCGTTCTTCACGCTCTTGATACCGGAGACGCCCTTGGCGGTCTGCTCGGCTTTGGTCTTCTGCGCGGCGCTGGCGACCGTGCCGCGCAAGGTGGCGACGGCATCGTTTAAGTCCACGTTGATCGTCGAATCGCGCAGGTCGTCAACGGTGGCGAGCGCGCCCTTGACCTTGACCCACAGCCAGCCGTCCTTCAGGCCCGCCCCAATCGTCTCGCCGCCCTGCTTGGCCTCCTGCCCGTAACGCTCCTTGTCCTTGCTGTACTCCTCTTCGGAGATGTTGGCGTTGTAGGTGCGCCGCGTGTTCGTGTTGGCGTTGGCGGCGGTGGCGTTGACGTTGGTGTTGGTGTTCGTGCTGGTCGTGGTGTTGGTTGTGACCGTGCGATTCTCGCTGACGGCGTTGGTGTTGGTCGTGTCAGTGGTGCAGGCAGCAGCAAAGGCTGCGAGCGCCGCGCCCGCGACGATAGCTCCAAGTTTCTTCATGCTCTGATGTCTCCTGTGCGGTGAATGAATCGAACGTAACGGGATCATGGCCTCCAACTGCAATCTGACACCTGATGCGCCGACCGGTAGCGTCAGAACGAGCGCCGAGACGAACGAATTAAATTAGCGGGAACGGGGATAAAAGCTGCGCCATCTTACTCACTTGCCGGGCGCAGGGCAAGTGTGTTCGCGCGCCGGGTCGGTTGAAAGGCGCGCGCGTGTGATAGATTCAGGCGCGGTCTTACATTCGGCGCGGACGGGGAGGGGCGTGTGTCGCTCTTAGCCATCACACTCATGCTTGAGGAAGGAGCGCGGGCGTTCATCGCTACGCCGCAGAACGGCACGGTCGAAGCGAGCGTCATCAACGCCGTGCAATGGCTCAGGCTCGCGGTCGAGACGCTGGGCGCGCTCGTCATCGCGTTAGGCATGGTGACGGCCGCCTATCAGTTTGCGCGCACGCTCCGGCGGCGCGGCGAAGATTACAACTCCATCCGGCTCACGCTCGCGCGCTATCTGGCGCTCGCGCTCGAATTCCAACTCGGCGCAGACATCCTCTCAACCGCGATTGCGCCAAGTTGGGATCAGATCGGCAAACTCGGCGCAATCGCCGTCATCCGCACGGGTCTCAACTATTTCCTGATGCGCGAAATGAGGGAAGGGAAAGAAAAGGATGAAGGCGGAGAGGGAAGGGACGAAGGCGACGGGCTGAGGGATGAAAAAAACGCCGCAACTTGAGCGCTCAAACTTTCATCCCTCAGCCCGCATCCGTCGGCCCTACCACTTGATCGTGCCTTCCTTCGTCGTGTCGATCTGGACGGTCGGGGCGGCTTCGTTGAAGAGGAAGCCCTTGAGATTGTCGAACAGGAAGTTCTGTGCGTCGGGGTTAGCGAGGTCAAGCCCGTAGTGGTTGATGATCATGGATTGCTTCTTGAGCCATTCCTGCCAGCAGGGGTTACAGATTTCGCGGGCCACGCGCGCGCCCAGTTCGTTCGGAAACGGCGCGTAGCCGAGCGCCGGCCGCTGCTGCCCGCAGTGCTTGCATGTGATGTTGTCAGCCATTGAATGAAATCTCCTTCAGGCTCGAAATTATAACTGCGTTGCCGCCCGATCAACTGACTCCTTGCGCTTGCCGGATCGCGGCGATGATCTGCTCGTCGCGCGGCCGAAAGAGGCCGACCGGGCGCACGTCGCGGTAACTGAGCGCGCCGTCGGCATTGATCACGAAGACGGCGCGCGCGGTGCGCCCCGGCAAAAGCGACAACGCGCCGTACAACGCGCGCACGCGCCCGTCCACGTCCGCGAGCAGCCGCAAAGGCAGCCCGTGATGCGCGGCAAACTGCCGGTGCGATTCGACCGAGTTGGTCGAGATGCCGACGACCTCCGCGCCCGTCGCCACGTATTCAGCCCAATGATCGCGCACGGAGCACATCTGCTTCGTACACACGGGCGTCTCGTCGCCCGGATAAAAGAGCAGCACGACGACCTTGCCGCGTTGATCTGCCAGATGCCACGCGCGCCCCTCGCCGTCCGGCAAAGCGAAGTCAGGCGCAGGCGTGCCCACCGTCAAGCCCTTGGTCTTGTCACTCGTCACTGCTCTTGAAAGTCCCTGATGTCTTTGAAGGGCGTCGCCGCATCGTCGAAGTTGGGCCGGTAATAATGGGCCGCGCCGTCGTACTCCTGCATCCAGCCCTCCTGCATGCCTAGCTCGTCCAAGAGCGATACGGCCCGCCACCACTCGGACTCGGTGATGCGGCGCGAGAGCAGCGCATAACGCTCGTCGGTCGCCGCGCGGTTCGTCGCATAATACTGCGCCATGAGCGAGACGGCCACGCGCGGACTCAAGTCCGTTTTAATCCATTCAAGCGATTCGCGCACGCCCGCGATGTCGTTTGGCAGCACGAGCAGGCGGACGACGAGGCCGCGCCGGAGCAAGCCGTCCGCATTGAAGCTCAACTCGTCGCCGGTTTGCCGGTACATCTCGGTGAGCGCGCGGCGCGCGTGCGCGGTGTAGTCGTGGACTTTCGAGTAGGTGTAGCCGTCCGCCGAATCGGCATATTTCAGATCGGGCAGATAAACGTCCACGATGCCATCGAGCAGGCGCAGGACTTCCACCGAGTCATAAGCGTTCGTGTTGTAGACAACGGGCAGGCGCAAGCCCTGTTCGGCGGCGATGAGGAGGGCGCGCGCCATCTGCGGCGCGAAATGCGTGGGCGAGACAAAGTTGATGTTGTGACAGCCGCGCGCTTGCAGTTCGAGCATCATCTGCGCGAGCCGCGCGTGCGTGACCTCGTTTTTGCGCTGCGCTTTGTGCGTCTGCGAAATCTGGTAGTTCTGGCAATAGACGCAGCGCAGGTTGCAGTTGCCGAAAAAGATGTTGCCCGCGCCGTGTGTGCCGACGAGCGCGGGTTCTTCGCCGAAGTGCGGCGTGTAGGACGAGACGATGGGGCGGCGGCCCGAATAGCACGCGGCCAACTCGTCTTGCAGGCGATTGTTCAGACAGTCGCGCGGGCAGACCGTGCAGCGCGCCAGCAGTTGCTCCAATGCTTCGACGCGGCGCACGAGTTCGCCCGCCGCATGGAGCGCGAGGTAGCCGGGCGCGTCTGTGTCGGTGTACGTGTCAGCCATTGCGTCGTTTGAGCGTCGGCTTGATCCGCAGCCGGTAGTGTGGGCTGTGGCGTTCGGCCAGTTCGGCCGGCGCGACGTGCTTGCTCAGCCGCCAGATGAAATCCATCTCGGAGGTGAGCGTGCTAAAGGCGAGCCGCGCTTCGATGATCAGGATCACGCTGCCGTAGAAGAGAAACGATGCGCCGACGAGACCCAGTAGAACGGGCAGCCAACTGATGCGCGGCCCGGCATAAGCGACCAGCCCGATGGCGACGCTCGTGGCGACGAAGAAACCGAGCGCGGTATAGAAGACCGTCATGCTGCGTTGCAGGATGCGGGCGCGGCTCGTCAGTTTATCGAGTTGGTCGAAGAAGACGGCGCGGCGATCTTCGGCGAGCGCCAACTCCTCCGCGCTATGGGCCAACTCCTCGAAGCGATCCGAGAGCGCGCGGACGCGATCCACGACGCGCCCGAGCCGTGTGGACGTGGACAGGATGAGCGCGCCGCACGCCGAGATCAGCACGGCGGGCGTGATCATAGCCGTTAAGACGGCGAGTGCTGACGAAAGTGCGTCCACGAGTTTGGCAGTTCCTCTGAGCGACCCGGAAGCGGCGCTGCTAACGTGTGCCGTGTCGTGGTTAGTTATAACGCCCGTCAGACGGCGCGGGCAAGCGCGGCCCACGCGCAAACTATTTTGGCGCGGCGCGGCAGAAAGTGTGGATCGCGCGCGTGTAAGTTGTGTTATGCTCCGCGCAAATTAGCAATCATCATTCTTTCTCCTTGGGCCGCGACGGCGGAATCTTTAACCGGCCTCACATAGAATGCGAGGTCGCATCTCTAGACACTTTCTAAGGAGCAGCGCGATGCCTGAACAAGGAAACGGTAACGACAGAGACGACGTGACAACTGGCGGCGCGGGCAGTGGTTCGGTCGGCGCAGGCGCGGCGGACGCAGGTTCGTCCGGCGACAATGATGATGCTGAAGGTAACGGAAGCCACGGCGGGCAGGCCATCGGCCGCGCCACCGGCGTCACGGCTGGTGGCGGCGGCGCGGGCGACGATGAGAGCGGCAGCGGCGGTGAACGCGGCGGCCAAACCGGCGGCACAAGTGGCGGCACAAGTGGCGGCACAGGTGGCGGCGGCAGTGGTGCTGGCGGCGGCCGTAGTGGCGGCGGTGGCAGTGGCGCTGGTGCTGGCAACGAGGAAAGACGCGGCGGCGCGGCCGGCAGAAAGAATCAAGGCGGCGGCACGAGTGGCGGTCAGGGCGGTGGCGGCTCGACCAAAGGCGCGGCCAAGAAGCG
>DASVQA010000239.1:0-11382 GCA_036389375.1 Pyrinomonadaceae bacterium
CCGTGTCATCCACAACTCTGCGTCTGCTCGGCATCTTGTTAGCTGTCTCGGCGGCTGTCTTGGCGATCCTTAATCTGAAGCGGGTGGCCAATGCGGGCACGTTCTGGCTCGCGCCGATCCTGCTGATCATCGGCATAGGTCTCGTCGCCAAGTCGCGGCGGGGACGCTGAGCGAGTTGGTCGGGGCGCTTGGCGGCGTAGCTTTCTATGGACAACGAAGCTGTGCTCTACACGGTGGCGGGCGCGGTCGCGCTCGTGACGCTCAATCGGCCTGAGAAACGCAACGCGCTGAACGATGCGGTCATCGCCGGGCTGAAGGCGTCTCTGCACGCGGCCGACGCGGACGAAGCGGTGCGCGTCGTTCTGTTGATGGGCGCGGGCGCGGACTTCTGTTCGGGGGCTGATCTGGCCGCGCTGCAAAAGATCGCCGCCAGTTCGGTCGCGGAAAATCTGGACGATGCGCGCTCGTTGATGGAGTTGTTCGCGCTGGTGCGGCAGGTACGTGTGCCGGTCGTGGCGGCGGTGCGCGGGCGGGCGCTGGCGGGCGGGTGCGGGCTGGCGACCGCGTGCGACATAGTGTTGGCCGCCGAGTCGGCGCGCTTCGGCTACCCGGAAGTGAAGATCGGCTTCGTGCCCGCGATGGTGATGGCGATCCTGCGGCGCAACGTCTCGGAGAAACGCGCGTTCGAGTTGATCACGCGCGGCGCGGAATTGAGCGCCAGCGAAGCCGAGCGCATCGGCCTCATCAACCACGTCTTTGCCGACGACGCATTCGAGACCGAGGTTGAACGCTACGTGGCCGGCTTCGAGCGCGTTAGTCGCTCCGCCGTCATGCTCTCGAAGCGTCTGCTCTATCACATGGACGGCATGAACTTCGCCAACGCGCTCGAAGCCGGGGTTGACATCAACACCATCGCGCGCATGACCGAAGACTGCCGCGCCGGCATCGCCCGCTTCCTCAAAAAAACTTAAACACGGCGCGCGGCGAGTTCGAGCGCGCAGTCGAGCACGGGCGTGCCGACGCGGTTGACCAGACCGAGCGCCAGCGCCTCTTCGCTCGACACGCGCCGCGCGGTCAGGAACATCTCCAACGCACGCGCTTGGCCGATGAGACGCGGCAGACGCTGCGTGCCGCCCCAGCCGGTGATGATGCCGAGCCGCGCGCCCGGATGCGCGAACACGGCGGCGGGCGCGGCACAGCGCAGATCGCAGGCGAGCGCAAGATCGAGTCCGCCACCCATGCAGTAGCCGTTCACGGCGGCGATGGTCAACTGCCGCGCGGCGGCAATCTGTTGCATCAACGCTTGCCCGCGTCGGGCGAAAGCGAGCGCCGCGTCGGGCGTGAGCGCGCGCAGTTCGCGTATGTCCGCGCCGGATGCGAAGATGTCGTCCGTGCCCGTAAAGATGATGGCGGCGATACTCTGGCGCGCGGCGAGCGCGGCGATGACCGCGCCTAACTCGGCTAGCGTCTGACTGGATAGGGAATTACGTGCGGCAGGACGGTTGAAGCGGACGATGGCGACGCGTTCGCGTTCTTCGATAGCGAGCGCATCTGTCGGCGCAGCCTGCGCCGCACATGGCTTGTCGGGCGGAGCGTCGTTCATGTGCGCGGACGCACGCTGGCACGCAGGAAGCTGACGATATCTTCGGTGGACGTGCCTGGCAGGAAAATTTCTGACACGCCCTGCTCTTTCAAACGGGCAATATCTTCCTTCGGCACGATGCCGCCGACGAGTACCAGACAATCATTCATGCCGCGCGCGCGCAATAGTTCGACGATGCGCGGGCAGAGCGTATTGTGCGCGCCTGAGAGAATCGAGACGCCAACCGCGTCCACATCCTCTTGCAGTGCGGCGGCCGCGATCATCTCCGGCGTCTGCCGCAGACCCGTGTAGATCACTTCCATCCCCGCGTCGCGCAACGCACGCGCGATCACCTTCGCCCCGCGATCATGACCGTCGAGACCCGGCTTGGCAACAAGGACGCGGATTTTTCGTTCCATAAGAAAGTAGTCAATAGCCAGTAGTCAGTAGATTTCTGGTGCGTCGCCGCGTTGCCCTCGTCAGCAGCTTCAAGGTCAGCCATGTTTTGCTACTGGCTACCGGCTGCTGACGACTGACTGCTGCTTTCAAAATGCCGGTTCTTCGTAGAGACCATACACGTCGCGTAACGCGTCGCAGATTTCGCCGAGCGTGGCGTAGGCGCGGACGGCTTCGATGGTCGCGGGCATGGTGTTGTCGCCTGTGCGTGCGGCCTGTTTGAGCTTTTCTAATGCGTTGGCGACTGCCCCGGCGTCGCGGCGCGCTTTCGTTCGTTGCAGGCGCTCAAGCTGGCGGTCGCGCACCGTCTCGTCTATGACGAGAATGTCGATCTTACCCTGCTCGCCTTCCATCGCGTATTTATTGACGCCCACGATAGTCTGCTCGCCGCGTTCGACCGACTTCTGATACTGATAAGCGGACTCTTGAATCTCGCGTTGCGGGAAGCCCTTCTCGACCGCTTCGACCATGCCGCCGAGCGCGTCGATCTTGTTGAAGTAATCGAGCGCACCGTCTTCCATCTTCTTCGTTAGCGCCTCGATGAAGTAAGAGCCGCCGAGCGGATCGACCGTGTTCACGACGCCCGTCTCTTCGGCGATGATCTGCTGCGTGCGTAGCGCAATGAGCGCCGCCTGATCGGTCGGCAGCGCGAGAGCTTCGTCGTAAGCATCCGTGTGCAGACTCTGCGTGCCGCCGAGCACACCGGCAAGCGCCTGTATGGCGACGCGGACGATGTTGTTGAGCGGCTGCTGCACGGTGAGCGAGACGCCTGCGGTCTGCGTGTGAAAACGTAGTTGCAGCGTGCGCGGATTGTTCGAGCCGAAGCGTTCACGCATGGCGCGCGCCCAGATGCGGCGGGCCGCGCGATACTTGGCGATCTCTTCGAAGAAATCGTTGTGCGCGTTAAAGAAGAAGGAGATGCGCGGCACGAACTCGTCAATGTCGAGACCGGCATCAACGCCCCATTGCACGTATTCGATGCCGTCGCGCAATGTGAACGCAAGCTCCTGCAACGCGGTCGCGCCCGCTTCGCGGATGTGATAGCCGCTAACCGAGATCGGGTTATATTTCGGCACGTGGCGCGTGCAAAACTCGAACGTATCAACGACCAGCTTCATCGCGGGGCGGATCGGGTAAATCCATTCCTTCTGCGCGATATATTCCTTGAGAATGTCGTTTTGCAGCGTGCCGGAGATTTTCCTGAAATCTGCGCCCTGTTTCTCGGCCACGACGAAATACATGGCCAGCAGCACGGACGCGGGCGCATTGATCGTCTGCGAAACTGTGACCTCTTCGAGCGGAATGCCGTCGAACAAGACCTCCATATCCGCGAGGCTCGAGACAGCGACGCCGCACTTACCGACTTCGCCCTCTGACAGCGCCGAATCCGCGTCGTAGCCCATCAGCGTCGGCAGGTCATAGGCGACGGAGAGACCCGTCTGCCCGTGTTCCAGCAGATACTTGAAACGCGCGTTCGTCTCTTCGGGCGTGCCGAAGCCGGCGAACTGGCGCATCGTCCAGAGCTTGCCGCGATAGCCGGTCGGATGTATGCCGCGCGTGTAAGGAAACTCGCCGGGAAAAGCCGTGTCGCGCGCGAAGTCAACGTCCGCCAGATCGGCCGGCGTGTAGAGGCGCTCCACCGAATCGAGCGACACGGTCTCGAACTTCTGCTTGCGTTCCGGTCGCCGCTTGAGCGCAGGCGCAAGCGTCTGTTCCGCCCAGCGCTCGACCTCCGCTTGCTCCGGCGTCGTCAATTCTTTGGTCTCAGGCATAGCTCTCGACTCCACTCGCAGGCGCGGCGGCATGCGGCAAGTTCAATCGAATTTATAACGTGATAAACAGAATTCGATATTAGTTGACGCTTCCGCAGAGTGTCAACCACTTGAACTTGACGCCGTAGGGGCGCGGAATCAGCGCGGAAAAGGCTGCGCGGTCGCCGGCGAACCGGCCGACCGCGCAGTGTTCAGGCAGGAGCAAACAAGGGGCAGCGTCAAGTAGGTGTTAAGCGGCTAATCCAGCAGGCGTCGGGTAAAACGAAAACCGGCAAGAGCCGACCCGCCACACGACGGGCCGCGCGACGATCATTCGACGGGCACGACGAGTTCGTTGGCGCGCACCATGTTGAGCCGCGTGCGCGCCGCCGCCTCGATGGCATGCGGGTCTGAGCGCAGGCGCTGCACTTCGCGGCGCAGCGAGTCGTTCGTGTTGCGCAGCGTCTCGTTGGCAGAGTGCATCTGCTCGTGGCGCTGTGCGGCGGCGCGCAACTCCGCGTGCGTCCGCATCGTCACGGTCACGCAGAGCGCAAATGTCGCCAGCATGATCATGCAGAAGACGGCCCACGACGGGATCAGCCCGCCGCGCCGCCGGACTTCGGTGCGCGTGCCGACAATTTCGCGCGTCAGTTCACCGACCTGCGCGGGCAAGGGGAGGGCGCGGGCGATGGGACGCTGCGCGGCGAGTCGAGAGTCAGTCCAATAAGTATTTGCGGCCTTGTTCAAGTAACACCTCCAGATCTTGCGCCGATTCTGTTTCGGCGTAAATGCGAACTAACGGTTCCGTGCCCGACGGGCGCAGCAGCAGCCATGAGCCATCATCGAAGATGAACTTCACGCCGTCCGCACGATTCGTGTGCGCGATGCGCCGACCGCCGATCTCCGCCGGGTCTTGTTTCAATTTTTCTGCCAGCGCCGCCTGCACCGCAGGGGTCAGACGCACGCCGATGCGCCCTGCCTCCAACCGACCCACGCGGCCGTAGAGTTCTTCCAGCTGCGCCTGCAAACTCGTCCCACGCGCCGCGACCGCCTCGGCCGCGAGCAGGCAGGCGAGAATGCCGTCCTTCTCCGGGTAGTGCCCGCGAATCGAAAGCCCGGCCGATTCCTCGCCGCCCAGAATGATCTTGTCCTGATTGATGAGTTCGCCGATGAACTTAAAGCCGACCGGCGTTTCATAGACCGGCAGCCCGCGCAACTTGGCGACGCGGTCAACCAGATGCGAAGTCGCCACCGAGCGCGCGACGCCGTCCGTCCAGCCACGCGACTCCGCGAGATAGTCGAAGAGCAGCGGAATCAATCGGTTAGGCGTAATGAACGTGCCGTCGGCGTCGAGTACGCCGAAGCGGTCGCCGTCGCCATCAGTCGCCAGCCCGAGCACGCAGCCGCGCCGCTGCATCGCCGCGCGCAACTCGTCCAGATGATGATCGTCGGGTTCCGGCGAGCGCCCGCCGAACAGCACGTCGCGCCAATCGTGTATGGTCTCAACTTCCAAGCCATTATCACGCAAGGCCTGATCGAGATAACCGCGCCCCGTGCCCCACAGCGGATCGTAAGCGTAACTGCCGCCAGCACTTGCAATTACGTCGAAACGAATCTTCCGCGCGAGATCGGTCATGTAAGCCGGGCGCGGGTCATACTCTTCCACGTTGTCTGCGCTTGCTGGCGCGCTGGTCTGTCCGCCAAACTCAGGAATCTCGCTGATGAACTGTTCAACCTGCCGCGTCGCCTCCGGCAAGGCGGGCGCACCGTCTGCGGTAGAAAACTTCATCCCGTTGTATTCAGGCGGGTTATGCGAAGCGGTGAAGTTGATGCCGCCGGCCGCGCCCCGGTCGCGGATAGTGTGCGAAATAGTCGGCGTCGGCGTCGCATGGTCGCAGAAGATCGCTCTATAGCCTGCGGCGGCGACTTCGCCGACACACTGTTCAGCGAATTTTTCGCCCAGAAAACGCGTGTCATAGCTCACCACCAGCGCCGCGCCACGAGCCGCGCCGGAAGCCTCTAAGTACCTGCAAATGGCTTGGGTTACACGGCGGACGTTGGCGAACGTGAACTCGTCCGCGATGATGGCACGCCAGCCTGATGTACCGAATCTGATAGCCATTGTGATCGGGTCTCGCTTGCTTGATTAAGCGAAGAAACTTGAGAAAGCGAACGGAGCCATCGGCAAGAGTAAAATCGCGCTGGCTTCAATTCATTCCTTTATCGCGCAATGACTTAGCGATAAAGTGGCGGGACTGTAGCATGCGAGGTTAGGCATGTAAAGACATTTCTTTGCAACGGTTTAGGCGGCTAAGTTGAACATTTACTTGAGGTAAGGGCGCTTAAGCGCTTAAGGTGGCGAACAGGCGGCGAACGAAAATCCGCCAGTTGGGCAGGGCAGTAAAAGAGCGTTACGGGACAGCGAGATAAGGAGGGCTGGGCGGGCGCACAGGTGTGGAAAAAGATAATAGAGGAGGCACGGCTCGCATGGGCACACGCGAGCCGCGCCTCCTCTTATGAGAAATTTCCAACTGCGGTAGATCGATCTAGGCGCGCGCCGAACGGCCCGTAATGAGCCGGTAGCCGCCAAGCAGGATAAGCGCGCCGATAACCGCTAATACCAGCCGCATGATAAAGCCGGGCCCGGCTTCCGCCGGATAGATGGCGGCGGCGATAAAGTGACCGATAATGCTACCGACAATACCAATCAGAATGGTCACGATGATCCCGCCCGGGTCTTTGCCCGGCATGATCGCCTTCGCCAGTGCGCCGACGATCAAACCGATGATAATCGCAGCAATAATGCTCATCTTTTTTTTCTCCTTAAAGGTTCATAGTAAGCCGGATAATCCGCCGGCAATCGTCGCTGAGGGCGCTGACTGTACGATTTTCTTGTCCGCCCCGGGGTTGCGTTTATGAATCAAGCAATAGACGCGCCGCGCGCTTAAAGGCCCATAAAGGAACGGCTCTGTGCGGCGTTTGCTGCGTCCTGCGGGCCGGCCCGAAATATTGGTATGAACATTGCTGAACACAGATGTGAACACCGTTTGGGTGTCAGAAAATCGTTCATGGAAAAGGGAGGAAGTAGTTAATGGGACTCTTTGACAAGATGTTCGGGCAGGGTGCGACGGAAGCGCAGCAGCAGCCAAACGCGATGCAGCGTTTTGAGCAGTTGAAGCAAAAATACCAGTCAGTACTAAACATGGCGGATCAGCAGCACTTACAGTTTCATAATCTGCACGTGCAGGATGATAAGTTGTTCATCCGCGCCACCGCGCCGTCGGAGGACGCGAAGAACAAGTTCTGGGATCAGATCAAACTCGTCAATCCGAATCTGGACGATATTACCGCCGATATCAACGTAGCGCAGGGGCAGGCGATGGGCGCGGCGGCGGGCGGCGGCGGCGGGCAAGGTGGCAAGACCTACACCGTCAAGTCGGGCGACACGCTGTCCAAGATCAGCAAGGAGTTCTACGGCGACTCCAACGAGTACATGCGTATCTTCTACGCCAACCGCGACAAGCTGAAAGACCCGGACAAGATTCAGGTCGGGCAGGAATTGTCCATCCCGTCCGAGAATTCCTAACAAGTCTTAGCAATTCTAGGCATGCGGCCCGGCGCAGTTAATTATGTTGACAGTCGCCGGGCCGCTCGCTAGACTCGAACACAGTTTGAGTCGAAGCGCCTCGCAAGTTCTTCGACCCCGGCGAGTCACTCCCAGCTTTAACCTCGTCGTCATTATCTTGCCCCGGAAAACGTGAAATGTGTGCGCGGGCCTATTTGTGCCTGTGGAGTGCAGTATTTCGCCAGAAGGGTCGCAAAGATATATGCCGGTTTCGCCGTTCCTGTTCGATCCGGATAGCTCAGACCAAAACAACACGGGTGCTCTACAACTACCGCTGGCCGCGATGGTGCGCGCCCTGTGCCGCGCCGCGACTGACGGGGCGGACATCCTCTACGACGTGATGCTCAAGCTGGCGTTGATGGTTGACGCCACGGCCCAGACCTACGGGCTGGCCACGTTCGCGCAGCAGGACGGCGAGCGCCTGCGCCTCAAGTGGGTTGAAGGACTTGAGCCGGACGAACTCGCAGAGGCGGAAGCGTTAGTGTCTGCGACGCTCGCGCGCTCAGACGCCGCCCCTGAGCCGCAGGCCGGCGAGCATGCGCTCTGTCTGGTGCTCGCGTTGCCGACGCCGCAACGCGAGGGCGCGGCCATCTATGGCCGTTGCGTGCGCCCGTTATCGGCACGGCAGGCGAAAGAATTGCGCATTCTCTCGGACGTGGCGCAACTGGCGCACGCGCACGCGCAAATGCGCGAGACCGTACAGCAACCGCGCGCGGCCGTCATGCCAACACCAGCCGTCGCCGCGACGACGTTGCCCGGCATGATCTTCGTCAGTCGCGCCATGGCCACGCTTGCGCGCGCAGTCGAGCGCATTAAAGACTCTGATTCGACGGTGCTCATCACGGGCGAGTCGGGCACGGGCAAGGAACTCGTGGCGCGCTCGATTCACCGTTTGAGCCGGCGCGCGCACGCGCCGTTCATCCCGTTTAACTGCACGGCCGCGCCCGCCGAACTGATCGAGAGTCTGCTCTTTGGCCATCGCAAGGGGGCGTTCACCGGCGCGCACGCAGATCACGAAGGCCTGATCCGCGCGGCCGAAGGCGGAACGCTCTTTCTGGATGAGATGGGCGACCTGCCGCTCGCGCTCCAACCCAAACTGCTCCGCTTTCTACAAGAGGGCGAGGTGCACACGCTCGGCGAGCGCACGCCGCGCAAAGTCAACGTGCGCGTGTTGGCGGCGACGCATAAAGATTTAGAGCGCGCCGTGCAGGCTGATCGTTTCCGCGAAGACTTGTACTACCGCGTCGCCGCACTCGCGCTGCACGTGCCGCCTCTGCGCGAGCGGCCCGAAGACACGGCCGCACTTATCTCGCATTTCCTGACGCACTTTGCCCGGCGCAACGACCGCGCCGTCGCCGGCATCACGGCGGAGGCGATCCAGATGCTGCAAAAGTATTCGTGGCCGGGCAACGTGCGCGAGTTGAGCGCAGAGATCGAGCGGCTCGTGCTCTACGCAGACGAAGGCGCGGTCATAGATTGCGCGCAACTCAATCCACGTATCAACCCGCAGACCGCGATGAGCGACCCGGGCGACGAAGGCCGGAGCGCGCCGCTTGAACACATGCTCGACGATTTTGAGCGCCGCATTATCACCGAGACGTTGCGGCTGCACGACTACAACGTGGCGCGCGCGGCGACCGCGCTCGGGCTTGGCTCGCGCCAGACGCTCTACAAAAAATTGAAGCGCCTCGCCATCAACGTCGGCGATTTCCTACAGGACGATCATCAACCCGGCATCCAACTGCGCGTGCGTAGTTAAAGAACATGTTCCTCGCCTCCGTCTGCTACATCGCCTGCGCCATGCTGCTGCACGAGTTTGGTCATCTGCTCGCGGCGCGTGCGTGCCAAGTACCGGCGCACGAGTTGGGCATCGGTTGGGGGCCGCGCCTGTGCAGCGTGCGTTGTAAGGATGTCGAATTCAACCTGCACGCGCTGCCGTTGGGCGCATACGTGCGGCTCGACATGCGGACGTTGCAGACGCGCCCGTTGAGTCAGCAGGTGCTCGTGCTGCTGGCGGGCGTGATCGTGAATCTGTGCGCGGCGGCGGTGGCGGGCGAGACGCTGTTCGGCGCGATGAATCTGCTGCTGGCGGCGACGAACCTGCTCCCGTTCTATCAACAGGACGGTTGGAAGTGCGGCATGGTGCTGGTGCGCGCGCTGCTGAAACGGCGTAGCCCGTTTGTCGAATGGACGTTCACCTTGGCCGGTGGCGGCCTTAGTCTCGCGCTCGTCGTCGCGCAGGCGTGGCGCTTCATGTGAGTCGGCCGCTTCGCAAGGGCAGAATTGGCATGATGGAAGAGTTCGCTGACGTTGCTGCTGCTGCACCGCTCGCGCCTGCGCGTGTGGCGCAGGGCGTGCGCGGTGTGCGCTTAAGCGCGCGGCGTCTGCTCGGCTTCGTGCTGCTCGCCGCTATCGGCACGATGACGGTTGAGCCGATCACAGACCCGGACTTCTGGTGGCATCTGCGCACGGGCGAACTCATCCTCCAAACCCGCGCGATTCCGCACGTTGATCTCTTCTCTTACACTGCCGCCGGCTGGGAATGGGTCACGCACGAGTGGCTGACGGAAGTGCTGATGGCGACTGCCTATCGCTGCGCGGGTTGGGGCGGGCTGATCGTGCTCTTTTCGCTCGTCATGACGGGCGCGTTCTGCATTGTGTACCGGCGTTGCATGGCACGCGCGCCGCATCCGTTCGTCGCGGGCCTCGTCGTACTCGTCGGCGCACTGGCGACCGCGCCGACGTGGGGCGTGCGCCCGCAGATGATCTCGTTCCTGCTGACGAGCGTCTATCTCGCCGCGCTGGACGATTATGTGCGGCGCGCACGCAGCCGCGCGCTGTGGTGGCTCGCGCCGCTGATGCTGCTGTGGGCGAATATGCACGGCGGTTTTGCGCTGGGGTTGGTGTTGCTTGCGCTCGGCGGCGTCGGCGTTGTGTTGGACGAGTTGGCGCAAGGCTCGCCGCCGCGTCGTATCTGGGCGCGCGTGCGCCCGCTCTGCTTAGTGCTCGCAGCCTGTGTGCTGGTCGTGCCGTTGAACCCAAACGGCGTGCGGCTGTTCACCTACCCGTTGGAGACGCTCAACTCGCACGCGATGCACGCCTACATAGACGAGTGGCGCTCGCCCGACTTTCACCTGCTCATCGCGCAGCCGTTCGCCCTGTTGCTCATTGCCACTTTCGTGCTGCTCGCGCTCTCGCCGCAGCGCCCGCGCCTGAGCGAGCTATTGCTGTTGTGTGTGTCCACCTACGCGGCCCTGCGCGCATGGCGCAACATGCCGTTCTGCGCGCTCGTCGCTATGCCGATCATGGCTGAACACGCCTGGGCCTTTGCGACGAGTAGAAGCTGGGGCCGTTGGCTGACCGCGCCGGAGCAGCGCGCGGCTGGCACGCAGCCGGCGTGGCAGGTCGCGCTCAACGTGGCGTTGCTCGTCTGTGTGCCGGTCGGGTTGTATGCCACGAATGTGCGGCGCGTCGTTGCGCGTCAGCCCGCGATTGAAGCAGAGAAGTATCCGGCGGCGGCGGTCGCGTACCTGCGCGCACATCCGACGAACGGTCGCATCTTCAATGGCTACGGTTGGGGCGGCTATCTCATCTGGCAACTCTATCCGCAGCAGCGCGTCTTCATTGACGGGCGCGCGGATGTGTACGGCGACCGCTTCATCGAGGCTTACCTGCAAGCCGAAGGCGGCGAGCCGGAATGGCGTGCGCCGCTTGAACGTTACGATGTGCGTACAGTTATGCTCAATCCACGCGCGCCGCTCGCCAGCCTGCTCAAGCAAGAGCCGGGCTGGACGAAGGTCTATGAAGATAAGCAGGCGATCATCTTCAGTAAGCAATAACGGCGCGGCCGAGCAGAGCGAGACGCGGCGCGCTGATCAGATACTCGCGACAAAGAAAAGACAGGCACGAATGATCGTTTGTGCCTGTCTTTGTGTCTGCCTGCGCTGTTCTGTTGGCCTCGCGTCGCC
>DASVQA010000240.1:0-4469 GCA_036389375.1 Pyrinomonadaceae bacterium
ATTTCAAAGTTGAAATCTCAACTCCGCCGCGCCCCGTTTGGGCGCTTGCTGTTTATGTGCTTGGCCGCCCGCAGATGAGTTTGCAATCGTAGCTGATTAACCCCGGCGCATGCGTTCGTAGTGCGCGAGGTAGGCGGGCGGCTCAAGCCCGGCGGGCAGGCGCGGGTCGGCGACCGGCTCGCCCGTCGCCAATCGCAGCGGCAACTCGCCCGCCCAGATCGGCAGCGCGTAATCCGCTTCATCATCCAGCGGCGGCCCCGTCCGCACTTTCGCCGATCCTTCCGCCAGCGGCAGCGCCAGCACCGCCGTTGCCTTCAACTCGTTACTGGTCGGCTGGCGCACTTCCGCCCAGCGCCCCGGCGCAACGTGCTCCGTGAACGCGTGGAGCGCCGTCAGCTTCTCCGTCTCATCTTCGACGGCACGGGCGCGGCCGAACACAACGACCGAGCGGTAGTTGATCGAATGATGAAACGCCGAACGCGCGAGCACCAGCGCGTCCACGAGCGTCACCGTCACGCAGACATCAACGCCCGCGCGCAGAGCCTGCAACATCCGGCTGGCGCGCGAACCGTGCAGGTACAACGTCTCGTCAAGGCGCGCGTAACCCGTCGGGATCACGAACGGCTGCCCGTCGAGTATGAAGCCGACGTGACAGATAAAACCTTCGTCGAGAATCGCGTTAATCAGCGCCCGCTCGTAATGGCCGCGTTGCGGCAGACGCCTGAGGGTGCTGCGTTCGGTCTGTGTGTATGTCTCCATCTCCGCCTTCGCGCTCCTTACCGATCATTGTTCCGCACTTGACTCTAGCAGGGATTGGCCGGAAAACAAGTACCATTTAGCCGGGTCTAGGAGAGCCAATTATCAATCGCCCCGGCGGGAGAATTTGTCATGGCCAAACGCTCGACCACCATGCCCTACGCATTCATCAACCTCGATGGCGCGCACGGAGCGCCGCTCTACCGCCAACTCTACGATGAACTGCGCACGGCCATTCTGACCGGGCAGTTGCGCGCGGGCACGCGGCTGCCGTCAACGCGCGAACTGGCCGCCGAGCTATCGGTTTCGCGCAACACCGTGCTCAATGCCTTCGAGCAGTTGCTCGCCGAAGGCTACGTCGAGGGTCAGGTTGGGTCGGGCACTTATGTCTCGCGCGCGCTGCCCGATGAACTGCTGCACGCGCGCGCGCAGCAGACGCGCACGACCGCGCCGCCACGCAAAGGGCGTGTGCTCTCGCGCCGCGCCGCCATCTATGCGGACATCAGCGTGAACGTCTCGCGCAATCCGTCGCACACGCGCCCCTTCCGGCCGGGCACGCCCGCGCTCGACCTCTTTCCGCACACGCTCTGGGCGCGTATGCTCGCGCGCCGTTGGCGCAGACCCACGCGCGATCTGCTCGGCTACACGGAATCGGCCGGTTATCGGCCTTTGCGCGAAGCCATCGCCGCTTATCTAGGCGCGGCGCGCGCGGTGCGCTGCGAGGCGGCGCAGGTGATCGTCGTCGGCGGCACACAGCAGGCCTTCGATCTGGTCACGCGGCTGCTCGTGGACGAAGGCGACGCGGTGTGGATTGAAGACCCCGGTTACGTGGGCGCACGCGCGGCCTTTGCCGGTGGTGGCGCGCGCATCGTGCCCGTGCCGGTGGACGATGAAGGATTAGACGTGCAAGCAGGCGCGGCGGCCGCGCCGGCCGCGCGCTTGGTTTACGTGACGCCGTCGCACCAGTATCCGATGGGCGTGACGATGACGCTGGCGCGCAGGCTCGCGCTGCTCGAATGGGCGAACCGCACGGGCGCGTGGGTCTTGGAAGACGATTACGACAGCGAGTATCGCTATGCGGGCCGCCCGCTCGCGGCCTTGCAGGGGTTGGATGCGGAAGGGCGCGTGATCTATCTCGGCACGTTCAGCAAGGTCTTGTTCCCTGCCCTACGGCTCGGCTACATGGTTGTGCCGCCCGATCTAATCGAGGTCTTTACGAACGCGCGTGGACTTGCGAGCCGCTTCTCGCCAACCATTGAACAGGCCGTGCTGGCAGACTTCATCAACGAAGGCCATTTCGCCCGGCACATACGCCGCATGCGCTCTCTCTACGCCGAACGCCAGTCGCTCCTGCTCGACGCCGCCGCGCGTGAACTGCCCGGTCTGCTCCAACTCCAACCCGACCCGGCCGGCATACACCTCGTCGGGCGTCTGCCCGCAGGCATAAACGACGAGGCGGCTTCGCGCGCCGCCGCCGCGCACAACATAGACGTGCAGGCGCTCTCGTCCTTCCGCCTCAAACGCGGCGGGCGCGGCGGTCTTCTGCTCGGCTACGCCGCCTACGACGAGCGCCAGATTCGCACCGGCATGCGCCAACTCGCCACAGCCTTGCGCACGCTGATTTAATCCGCCGGCCGCCACAACTTCTGCGCCGGCACGCGCAGCGCTCGATTGAATTTGCTGGACGAGTTTTCCCACGCGATCAAAGCGGTGAGTTCGATGATCTCGTCGTCGTTATAGAACTCGCGCAAGCGGGCGAACAGTTCGTCGCTCACGTCGCGCCCGGTGATCGTCATCGCGTCGGCGTACTCAAGCGCGACGCGCTCAGCCTCGGCATAGAGCGGGCTGTCGGCGTAAGCGGCGAGGGCCAGAATCTTTTCGGTCGAGAGGCCGAGCGCGCTGCCCACGGCAGCGTTAATGTCCTGTCAAAACTCGCAGCCGTTCAGCGCCGCCACGCGCCGGTTGACGAGCGCCTGCAAGCGCGCGTCGATCAGGCCGGACTCGTCCAAGCCCTGCCACATCGCCCGCGCGCCGCGAAAGATCGAGGGGCGACGCGCATACAGCAGATGATTCAAGAGCGGTGCGCCCCACTGTCGCGCCTGCGCCGCCAAGACCTGCTTGACGTAGCCGGTTGCCTGTCCCACGTCAACACCTGCGATGCGTGCCATCATCATCCCCGCTGGACGTTGTCCGCGCGCTCACTCGCTAGACAACTGCGGTGCGGGCCGCGCGCCGGTCGTGGCACAAGCCGGCCCGCACTGGGCCTCAACACCGCCGACGCTGGCGCGCGGGCGGCGCACCAACTCGCCGCCGCAGTTCGGACACGCTGCGCTCATCTGCGTCGTGCAATCGGGACAGAACGTGCATTCGTAGATGCAGATGAACGCTTCCGCCTCGCGCGTGACCGCCCGCCCGCAACGCTCGCAACTGTCTCTCATCTCCAACGCCATAGAATTATGTCTCCGCGTAACAGGATCGAGCGGCGCTCGTAGAGCCCCGCAGCTTTCAGCTCACGGTTATCGTAACCCACACCAGCGCCCGCGCAAGCGCCATTTTCACGCCTGCACATGAGGCCAATTCGATCAATGGTTAACGGCTGCACCCGTCAATCGTGCTGCATGATGAATTCCAGTTCTTCGCGCAGGCGGCCGGGCTGGCGGCTGCGTGTGATGCGGACGGTGCGAACGCGCGCGGCCACGTCGAGCAGGCTGGCGACGTTGCCGGAGAAGAATTCCTGCGACTTGTCGGGCGGCGCATCGTCGGCTTGCGAGCCGTGTCGCTCCTGCCAGTAGGTTTTGATGCGTTCGGCGTCGAGCCGTGCGAAGACCTGATCGAAGGCTTGCCGGCGCTGGTCGAGGCGTATGACGGTCAACTCTTCGAGTACATCGGCGGCGCGCGGTTCGACCTGTGCGGCCATGGTGGAGCTCGGTTGCGTGCGTGTCGTGAGGATCGCTTGCAGCAGCGTCGCGTTGTTGGTGACGACAAGCTCGCGCCCGGCGAGCGCGTAGCAGAGTTGGCGGCCGAGCAGGGGCAGATTAAACGTGCGCCACGAATGGCCGCCGCCCGCGCCGTCCGTCCAAGTGATTTCAGAGGACACGCCGGCAATGGTCAGACGACTCTGCGCAAGGTCGGCGAGCGCCCGCTCGAAGGTTGGGCGTTCGAGTTGTGCGGGTGCGGCGAGCGTCAGCGCGGCGGCGCTCTGAAACTCGACGAAGAGTGGCCCGGTATTCGTCTGCGGGTTGGCGGCGGTCGTCGCGTAGACCGGGCGCGCGGGCGCGAGCGCGCGTTCAAGAGCCGCGACGGCGTGTTGTTCTACGCCTGCGCGCAACTCGCCGTCGTAGAGCGTGTCGTTGGCTTGCAGGCGCGCGTCAACGGCGTCGTCCACCAGCCGGTCGTAACTCTCATCGAGCGAGTCATAACAACTGCCGTAGCAGGTATCGCGGTCGGCGTCCGCCGAGAAGTCCGAATCATCGTAAGCCTGCCAGCGCCAGTTCGCGCCGCTGCCGCCCGCGTCATCCTCAGGCGCGCGCTCAAGCAGCGTGTCGCGCACGAGGGCCGCCGCGCCGTCTGCGCCCGCGAGCGCGCGCACCTTGTAGTAAGGCGCGTCGGCGGGCGCGAGCGCGGCGAGGCGTTGCGCTTCACTGGCGGGGAGCGCCGCCGCCTGTGTCGCCGGCTGGCGCGTGGTTAAGAAGCGGCGGTGCTCAATCCACCTG
>DASVQA010000241.1:0-8376 GCA_036389375.1 Pyrinomonadaceae bacterium
CGCCCTTTCCGCTCCTCTTCGATCCGCGCTTCGATAATTTGCGCGCCGACCCGCGCTATCAACAGTTTCTCGCACGCTACCACTTCAACCAGAAGATCGAGCGCGCCGCCGTCCGGGCCACTTTTTAAGCGGCGCGCACGCACAAAAAAAGGGTGCGGGATCGTTTGCGATCCCGCACCCTGTCGAATTTGGCGAGCGGTTAGAAGTTGAACCGGATGACGAACTGCACTTGCCGTCCGCCCGGATCGTTGGTCGTCGAGATGTCCTGATAAGCGGTGTTCGTCTGCCCGAACGCCCCGGCCCCGAAATTCGTCACGGCCGCGGCGTCCACCGAGGCGCTGCCGCCGACGAAGAAGTTCTGGTTGTTGATGGCGTTCAGGAACTCGCCCCGCAGTTCAAGGTTGGTGCGCTCCGTGAACTTGATCTTCTTGACCACGCTCATGTCCACGCGCACGAAGCGCGGGCCATGCAGCACCAAATCGCTGAAGCCGCACTGCCCGACGTAGCGCTGCACGCAACCGCCGTAGCCCGGCGGCGCGATGAAGCGACCCGTGGGCGGCGTGGCGTAGCCGCCGGTGGCGATGGTCGTCGCGTTCGAGGCGGACGAGAAGGTGAACGCGCGGCGCGTGTTCGTGATGATGTCGTCCGGCAGGAAGAAGACGATCCCGCTCGGGTCTTTGCGAATCTCGATGGCATGCTGCAAGTCCTGCGCCGTCATGCCGACGAGTTGCACGTTGCCGAGCCGGAAGGCGCGCCCAGATTGCACGCGCGCCGTGCCATGCACTTCCCAGCCGCCGATCAACCGATCAACCAGCCCGTTCGACTCGCCGCCGATCAGTTTGCCGCGCCCGACGGGCAACTCGTAAATCCAGTTGACCTTGAAGGCATGGCGCTGATCATAGGGCGAGTAGCGTTTGCTCAGGCTGAAGTCGCGCAGCGTCACGTAGCTGTTCAGGTTCGTCTGGCTCGAAGCGAAGAAGTTTGTGAACGACTTCGAGAAGGTGTAGTTGGCTTGCAGCAACAGCCCCTGCGACATCCGCCGCCGCACTTCCAGCGTCAGCCCGTCGTACCAAGTCTTCTGCCCGTTGTCTGTCAGGGCCGCGCCCGCGAGAATCGCGTCCGGGTTGGCGACGAAGAAGTTCGCCGGCAGCCCTGAGGCGATGCCGTTGTTGAAGTAGAAGTCGCCGGTCGTCGGCGAGACGCCGCCGCCCGCGCTGAGCGTGTTGGCGAAACCGACCACGTTATTGTTGTTCGGCAGCAGGTTGGTGATGAACGTGGCGTTGGCGAAGCTGCTCGAACTATAGACCGAAGCACAGGTGGGCTGGCCCGCGCCGCCGCAGGCGCTCGCGTTCGCGCCGTTCTGGCCCGTAAAGAACGAGTAGAGAATCGGCAGCGGGTTTGTGTTCGTGCCGGGGCCGAAGTAGCGGAAGTTGTTGCCGCGCCCCGCCGCGCGGTTTGCGATCAGGTTCCGCTGTGCGAGCGCAAACTCGGTGGCGAAGCCGTTCTCGATGGTGTTTACCTCGTTGATGTTGTAACGGCGCGCCAGCTTGATGCCGCGCGTGCCGACGTAGCGCGCCTCAAACACCGTGTCGCGCGTCAACTCGCGCTGGAAGCCGGCCGTCCACGATTGCACGTAGCCGGTCTTGAGGTTCGGGTCGAAGGCCGAGGGCGTGGCGAAGTCGCTGAACGTGCCCGTGATGGGATAAGTCGGCGACGCGGGGAAACTGGGCAGCACGAGGCTCGCGCGGTTGCGGAACAGCGTGCCCGGCGCGAAGTCGGAGCCGGCGTTCAGAATCACCGGCGCTAGCCCGCCGGGATGCCCCTGCACCGGCTGGATGACGAGCGAGAGACCTTCGCGCACGTAGGCGATGGAATAGCCGGCGCGCAGCACGCTCTGACCGGGTTGGCCGAACAGCCGCCCGAGCAGGTGACTCTTGAACTCGGGTTGATAGGCGATGCCGGCACTCGGCGCTAAGTTGTTCCAGTCGGTCTTGTAGAGTTGCTCGCCGGGTCGCAGCGCCGTGTACTGTGCGGGGCGCGCGCCGGGCTGAACGCCGGGCTGGAACAGGCGACCCGTGCCGGAGACGCCGAACACGCCGGCCACGTCCGTCTTGGCATAGACGTTGTTCTGCGAGACGGGCGCTTCCTGCGGTTCCCAGCGCAGCCCGTAGTTGAGCGTCAGGTTCGGGCGGAAGCGCCACGAGTCCTGCACGTAGAGGCCATACTGTTTTTGCTTGAACCGCGTGGTCTGCGCGCCGAGCAAATTGTACTTGCCATCCTCGTTTAGATAGGCGTTCTGCGTGATGTTGACGAGCCGCCCGGTCAGCAGCGCGTAGATCTGCGCGGCCTCGTTGAGTTGCACGTCGCTTGCGCCGGGGAAGATGCTGGCGGCGGTGGCGGGGTCGAAGAAGAGGTCTTCGGCCGGGTCGCCGCCCGCGATGCCGAAGAAGGCCGTGGGCGCAACTTCCGGCGTGTTGATTTGGAATGATTTCACCGTCGTGTAATCGCCGCCGAAGTTAAAGGTGTGTTTGCCTTTGACCCACGTCAGGTTGTCGGTGAACGTGGTGTACGGCGTGTTGCGGCGGCTCGACTGATTGCCAAATAGACCGAGCGCGCCCTGATTCGGGAAGTTGTTCGCGGTCACGTCGCTTAGGACGACGCTCTGGTTGACGCTATCGCTGAAGGCCAGATCGAAGCCGCCCTGATTGGCGAACTGATCCCGCCCGACGACGCTGAAGCTGTTGCCGCCCGCAAAGCCGAGCCGCGCTTCGTTGACGAGGCTCGCCGTCAAGGTCGAGCGCAACGCCGTCGTGTTCGAGAACCGATTCGAGTTCTGCCCGGCGGTGTTGGTGAAACCGGGGAAAGACGGATCGAGGTTGTTCAGGAAGTCAATCGGGCTGCGGAACTGCTGGTAGTTCCAGATGTTTTCGATGTGATGATTCTTCGTGATGTTGTAGTCCAGCCGCACGGTCGGGAACTTGCGATTCTGAAGGTTGGTGGCCACGAAGCTGAACTGCTGGAAGTTCGGCTGCCCCGTGATCGCGCGCAGACTGCCCTGCGCCGTCGTGCCACGAATCGCGCCGAGCAGACCGCCGATGGTCGGATCGACTGTGTTCGTCAAACCGCGCGCGCCCGCCACCGCCAGCAGGTTCACGGTGTTCGTCGTGCCCGACGCGGTGGTGTACTGGAAGTTGCCCGGCGTCGCGCCGCCGAAGATGTTTGCGTTGAAGATATTGCGATTGCGCAACTGCTGTTCGGGTAAGTGATACTCTTCGTAGTTGACGAAGAAGAAGGCCTTGTTGCGCCCGTCGAAGACCTTCGGGATCATGATGGGGCCGCCAGCGCGCCCGCCGAATTGATTCAGCAGCACACGCAAGCGCGGCGCTTTGCCCGTGCGCGGATCGGCCGGCTGCAAGTTCTGGAACCAGTAGTTGGCCGAGAGCGTCGGCTCACGGTGATACCAGTAGAGCGAGCCGCGCAGATCGTTCGTGCCGCTCCGGGTGATGAACTTGATCTGCACCGCACCCTCGGCGGCGCTCTCTGCGCCGGGTGTCGCGGTCGAGACCGTTACCTCGTCAATCGCGTCAATGCGCGGGCGCACGTAGGTAAAGAAACCGTCCTGCGACTTGATCAGATTGTCCTGCACGTTGACGCCGTCGATGGTGATATTGAGCGCGCCCTTGGGCAGCCCGTTCACAGACGATTGCCGCGGGCGACCCGTACTCTGCACGCCCGGCAGGAGCGTGACCAGATCGAGCGCATCGCGCGACGACTGCGGCTGCTCGACGATCTGGCGGCCCGTAATGGTCGTGCCGACGGTGGCGGTCTGAGTTTGCAGTAACTCGCCGCCGGCCGCCGTGATGGTAACCGTGTCGTTGACCGCGCCGACTTCGAGCGCGAGATTGATGCTCGACGGCGTGCCCACGTCCACTTTGACGTTTTGCACGACGGCTTGTTTGAACCCTTGCGCCGTCACGGTCACGGTGTACATGCCGCTGGCGAGCGATGGCACATTGAACGTGCCGTTGTCGGCCGTCTGTGCGGTGAACTCCTGATTTGTCGCGTTGCTGCGCACGACGACGCTGGCGTTCGCCACGACCGCACCGGACGGGTCAGTCACCGTCCCGGCCAGCGAGCCGCTGGACGCGCCCTGCGCGAACGCGCTGAGAGACGCGAGCGCCAGTAGGAGAAGCGCAGTCATGCTCCTGCATAGAGATCGTTTCATCTTAATCCTCCAACATGAACTCAAACTGGTTAGTTAATGGCTGCGCCGGCCACGTGATCTCTTGATCAAAGGCGCTCGACGGCCGGTCGTCAGGTCTGTTAGTCCGACGGCCTGCAAATCGAAGGTCATGCCAACGCACAGCCGCGCTCGGGCAGGTGGCAACGTGTATGCCGCGCGTCGGGCAACTTCAGCGAAGACCTTTGTTTGTGCGTTTTTTGGACGGCGGGCGGCGGGGTCAGCCCGCGCGGCTATGAGGAATAGAACCGCGCGTTCTTATTTTTTACGATGATAAGACAAAACAAATGTTATTTCGCCCGCCCAAGCGCGACAGGCTTGAGCGGGCGAAAGGGTTGCGTGCAACTGCGCTAGAGAGTGGCTGAGCAGTCTAACTCGTGCGCGGCGTCATGCGTTTAATGGCGGGCGTCAGGAGCGCGAGCAACCCGGCGGCGGCCAGCGAGATGAGCGCGAAGATGCCGAACAGACGAAACAGCGCGCCCTCCGCGTTCTCGTTGAAGAGACCGGCGGCGAGGCCCGCGATGAAGCTGCCGATGGAGATGGACAAAAACCACACGCCCATCATCAAGCCGACCATGCGCGCGGGCGAGAGTTTCGTCACGGTGCTCAGGCCCACCGGACTCAGACACAGTTCACCAAAGGTCTGAATCAGATAGACGAGCACAAGCCACCACGGACTGACGCGCCCGCCGCCCGTCAGCGTCGAGGCCAGGGCGACGAGCGCGAACGCAAGCCCGGCGAACAGCAACCCAAGCGCAAACTTGCCCGGACTCGTCGGCTGTTTGCGGCCGAGTTTCATCCAGAGACCGGCGAACACAGGCGCAAGCAGGATCACAAACGTCGGCTGCACGGACTGAAACCAGCTTGACGGAAATTCCCAACCGAAGATGTTATTGCGCGTCAGCTTGTCGGCAAAGAGCGTCAAACTCGAACCCGCCTGCTCGAACGTCATCCAGAACATGACGGAGAACAGGAACAGGATGAAGATGACGAGCACGCGCTTCAACTCGTCGCCCGACAACTGCCGCGCCGTGCCGATGAGATAGCCGACGAAGAAACCGACCACGCCGGGAAAGAGCGCCGAAACGGCCGCTTCGCCAAAGTACACCCCAACGGCTGCGCCCACCACACCGCAGATGATGGAGAGCGCCAGCGTCACCATGTCGAAGCCTTCGCCCTTGCCCGCCTTGACCTGATCAATGTCCGGCTCGCGTTTCGGTTGCGGCTTCTGCCCGACGCCGCGCAAGCGGCCGCCGCCAAGTACGTATTGCACGATGCCGAGCGTCATGCCGACGCCCGCTGCACCGAAGCCCCAGTGCCAACTACTCGCGGGATCAAACCCCAGCGCGGCGATCTTATTTCTGAACCACTCCTGCTGCGCGAGGAAGCCGCACACGAGCGGCGCGGTCATCGCGCCGATGTTGATGCCCATGTAGAAGATCGAGAAACCGGCATCGCGGCGCGTGTCGCCCTCGCTGTAGAGGTCGCCCACCATCGTGCTGATGTTCGGCTTGAGCAAGCCCGTGCCGACGGCGATCAGACATAGACCGAGATAGAAGGTCACGATGGAAGGAAAGACCATCGAGAAGTGGCCGGACGCGATGATGATGCCGCCGAGCAGCACTGCGCGGCGCGCGCCGAAGACCTTGTCCGCCAGCCAACCGCCGATGAGCGGCATCCAGTAGACGGACGAAACATAAGTGCCATAGACGAGCGCGGCGAACTTGCGGTCTAAGGCGAGACCGCCGCCCGCCAGCGGCGTAACCATGTAAAGGAGCAGGATGGCGCGCATGCCGTAGTAGCTGAAGCGCTCCCACATCTCTGTGAAGAAGAGGGTCGTCAGCCCGCGCGGGTGACCGCCCAGCCCGCCCGTATCCGCTGCCTCAACGCGGCTCGCGCCCGTCTCATCAAACGCCACACTCATGTTTAGCTGCTCCTTAACTGTTGGTTCGATCAACGGCCGAGCGCGCCGGCTGCTAACCTGCGGCTCAGATGAAACGACGGCCTCGGCGCACGCCCTGCTCAGCTTAGAGCGCAACGTCGTCAGCAAAGGTTCGCCGGCTTCGTCTGTCCGCAGGCATTATTATCATTTGTGCGCGGCGCGTCTAGGGTGAATAATACAGGACGCCCGCGCACACCGCCCGCTTACAAGGATGTTCATGCCGCGTAATCACCTGCTGGCCGGTCTGTTCTGTCTCGCCTGCGCTGTTCAATCCGGCGTCGCGCAGACGCAGACGCCTGTGCCCGCCGACGACGAAGTGCTGCGCGTACGCTCTGTGCTCGTGCAGACGGACGTGCGCGTCTACGACCGCAAGGGTCGCTTCGTGGATAATCTCAAACGCGAAGATTTCGAGTTAACCGTTGACGGCACGCCGCTGCCCGTCGCCTTCCTCGAACTCGTGCAGGCGGGCAGCGCAACGGAGGCCGCCCAACTGGCGGCAGCGCGCACGGGCAAATCCAGCGCCGCCGCCACGCCGCCGCCGAGTCGCGTCCTGCCTGAGACGCGCGGGCGCACCACGCTTTTCTTCATTGACGATCTGCATCTTGAGCCGGACAGCCTTGTGCGCGCACGCAAGGCCGTGCTGAGTTTCGTCGAACATGAAATGGGCGAGAACGATCAGGCCGCCGTCTTCTCGACCTCCAATCAGCCTGGCTTTCTGCAACAGGTGACGGACAACAAGGCCGTGCTGCGCGCGGCGCTCGCACGGCTCGCTTACCGGCACGGCGCTGTGCGCGATCCGGGTCGCCCGCCGATGACCGACTACGAGGCTTACGCCATCGATCAGAACGACCGCGACATGGTCAGCTATTTCGTCACCATGACGCTCGCCAGCGATCCCATGTTTGCGCGCAACCCCGACAAGGTGGGCGCTGAAGTGTACGTCCGGCAACGCGCTACGCAGCTTGTCGCGCAGTCGGCTTCGCTGTCGAACGCGACGCTCGCGGCGCTGCGCAGTTTCGTCGCCTCGCTGGCGGACGCGCCCGGCCAGAAATTGGCCTTCTTCATCTCCGACGGCTTCATGCTCGATGAGCACAACTCGGACGCCTTCACCCGCCTGCGCCGCGTCACCGATACGGCCGCCCGCGCGGGCGTCATCTTCTACACGCTCGACGCGCGCGGGCTTGAGGTCGGGCTGCCCGATGCGGCGAGCGATGCGCCCGCCGATCCGTTCGGCACACACGCGCGCGCCGGCTTCAGCCAGTCGCTGCAACGGCAGGACGCGCTCAACGCCATCGCCGTTGACACGGGCGGGCGCGCGCTGCGCAACACCAACGCGCTCGACGCGGCGCTCACCTCCGTCGTCGCAGAGACGGCGCGTTACTATCTGATCGCGTGGCAACCTGCGGGCGGCGACGAGTCGAAAGGCAAGTTCAAACGGCTGCGCGTGCGGATTAAAGATCACCCGGAGCTAACGCTGCGCGTGCGTCAGGGCTTCTTCGATCCGGCAACCGCTCAGCCTGCGCGCGCCAACAGCATCGTCAAGGCTAAGACGAACACGCCCCACGCCGCCGCCGGGTCGTCTGCGCCGAAGCCGGACGAACTCATCGCGGCGCTCAGCGCGAACAGCGCCGGGCAGAGTTTGCCCGTGGCGCTCTACGTCGGCTACTTGCGCTCTGGCGCGCAGGGCGCGCAGGCCACAGTCTCTTTGCAGATCGCGCGCGCGGAGTTGGCGCAGGGCGACGACGCAACGGCCGGAGGCATGGTCGAACTGGCCGGCCTGGTGCTCGATGCGGACGGGAAAGGCGTCGGTAGCTTCCGGCGGAAATTAACCGTGCCCGCCGACGCGCCGGCCGAGAGCGAGCCGGACGCACCCGCGCCGCCGCTCGGTTACAGCGGTCTCATTCCACTTGCGCCCGGTCTGTATCAGGTGCGCGTGGCGGCGCGCGACGTGCAGAGCGGCCGGACTGGCAGCGCGCTCGCGTGGCTTGAAATCCCCGACACCTCGCCCGGCCACTTCGCCTTGAGCAGCATCTTCATCGGCACGCCCGACGATGCGCCGCGCGACCAAGCAGGCGAGGGGGCCGCGCCGGCCGGCATCCGCGTCAGCGCCGACCGGCGCTTCGCGCGTGACGCGCGACTGCGCTTCATGCTCTACGTCTATACCGCCGCGCACAACGCAGGCAGTGCGCCCGAC
>DASVQA010000242.1:0-5094 GCA_036389375.1 Pyrinomonadaceae bacterium
GATCGAACAGGTCTGATCAATCCTCGCGGAGACGAAACTTGACCCGCGCAGCCTGAAGCTTGAGATCACGGAATCGGTCGTCATGGAGAACATAGATACGGCGACCGAGATGCTGCGCCAACTGCGCGCGCTCGGCGTGCAACTCTCGATTGACGATTTCGGCACGGGCTATTCGTCCTTGAGCTACCTGCACCGCTTCCCGATTGATACACTGAAGATCGACCGCTCGTTCGTCATGCAGATGGTGGACAACAACGAGAACATAGAGATCGTCCGCACCATTGTCATGCTGGCGCAAAACCTCGGCATGGACGTGGTCGCCGAAGGCGTCGAGACGAAAGAGCAGTTGGCGCTCTTGCGTAAACTTGGCTGCGAGAACGGACAGGGCTACTTCTTCTCGCGCCCGGTTAGCGTCGGCGGCGCGGAGAAGATTATTTCGGACACGTACACGCACGCGCAGCCGGCCGAGAGCCTGCCTGAGCAGCCGGCCATCCGCCCGGCGCTCGTCGCGTAAAATAAGGAGATAAGGGGTATGAGCGAACGCAGACGCGCAGAACGAGTCAGAGTCGCTTTAGACGCGCATTGGGAGGGCGTGCTGGCGCAATGCTCCGGCACGGTGATCGACCTCAGCACGGCCGGCTGTTTCATCCTGACGCCCGATCAGGTGCGCCCGAAAGAGTTGATCCGCATGGAGCTTGTAAAGCCGACGGGCGGGCTGCTCTACCTGTGGGGCGAGGTGGTCTATCAGGTGAACGAGATGGGCTTCGCCGTGCGCTTCACCAGTCTGACCGACAAGGAAGAGGCGATGCTGAACCTATTGATCGAATACTTGCGCGAGGCGCAACCTGAGATGCAAGCCTGCACATAAATTACCCGGCGGCCACCTGCGCCGCGCGCTTGATTTGACGACAGGCCAGCCCCGCGAGGGCTGGCCTGTTTCCGTTTGCGCGCGGGTGTTATTATGGGCGCAAGATTTTCGAGCCGTTCCTTTGCTCGGTCTTACTCCCGAATCAAATTCAGGCCCTGAAGCGAGAGGGTTGCGATGCGTTATCTGGCGAATCCGCCGAACCCCTGGCTCTCGACGCATGTCGAATGGATCGGTGAGCCGCCCGAAGCGAAGCTCGAAGTGTTTGAAGAGGAAGCGACGCGCTCGATCATCACGCACAACGACAGCCCCGACGTAGGTTTCGACTATAGCGTCAACGTCTATCGCGGCTGCACGCACGCCTGCACCTACTGCTTCTCACGTCCGACGCATGAATATCTAGGTTTCGGCGCAGGCACGGATTTCGAGCGCAAGATTGTCGTCAAAGTACACGCGGCGGAACTGCTGCGCCAGGAGTTGCTGCGCCCGTCGTGGCGCGGCGACGGATTGGTCTTCTCGTTCACGTCCGATCCTTACGTGCCGCTCGAAGCGCACTACAAGTTGACACGTCGCTGCTTCGAGGTCTGCCTGGAGTTTCGCAACCCCGTCGATATCGTCACCAAGTCGGCGCTCATCCGCCGCGACCTCGATCTGCTGGTCGAACTGAACCGGCAGGCGGCGGTCGAAGTCTTCTTCACCATTCCGTTTAACGACGCCGCGACCGCCCGCGCGCTCGAACCCTTCGCGCCCGCGCCCGAACACCGCTTCAACGCGATGCGCGCGCTCGCCGACGCAGGCATCCCGGTCGGCATCGGCATCGCGCCCGTCATCCCGACCTTGAACGACCCGCACATCCCGCAACTCTTGCAGCGGGCGCGGGCGGCGGGCGCGCGTAAAGCCTTCATGACGCTGCTGCGCCTGCCGGGCAACGTCGCGCCGTACTTCGAGCAGCGCCTGCGCGAACGTTTGCCGACGAAGGCCGACCGCATCATGAATCGTCTGCGTGAGCTACGCGGCGGCAAGTTGAACAACAGCGAGTTTGGCGCGCGCATGCGCGGGCAGGGCGAATACTGGCGCATGATCGAACAGAGTTTCCGGCTGCATTGCCAGCGCCTCGGCTTCAATCAGGAGCATAAGCACGCCTACGCCGGCGACCGGCACAACACCTTTCGCCGCCCGACCGCGCAAGGCTCACTCTTCGACTAAGCTGGCGGTGCGCCTGACGGGCCGGCGCGCGCACAATAAAACCGTTCCAAATTTTTTCGCATCCGGCCTATAATGGCGCTCGTTCTCGGCGCACGAACCCCAAGCGTTATTAGCTCCACACTAGTTCACATCTGATTGGAGGGCGCACTGATGATCACCATCGGCGATGTGATCCAAGAGCGCGAACCGTACTTCGTGCATGACACGGCGACGGCGCTCGATGCGGCAGAGTACATGACGAGCCGCAACATCGGCGCGGTCTGCGTGCTCAACAACGAAGGGCAGCTAAGCGGCATCTTCTCGGAGCGCGATCTGGTGCGCCGCATCGTCGTGCCCGGCAAACAGGCTGCAGACGTGTCGATCCGCGACGTGATGAGCGAGATAGACGTGGTCATTGACTGTCAGGACACGCCGCATCAGGCGCTCGAACGGATGGAGAAGTACAACACGCGCCATCTGCCCGTCGTGCGTGGCGGCCGTTGGGTCGGCATGCTCTCGATCCGCGACATCATGCGCGTGGAATTGAGCGAGCAGGGCGACGAGCTGCGGCTGCTGCACGAGTACATGCAGATGTGATTTCGGTCTGCCTTGAGCCTTGTGCTGCATCTGCTGTCAGGGAAGAAACGGCCAACAGCGTGCGTCAAAGCTACGGACAAATTATGCAGATGCTCTTGGGCCGGTCGCTCTTACTGTTCGCGCTGCTCACGTCTGCCTGCGGGCAGACGCCGCCCGGTCGCGGCGCGGGCGAGCTAGCCAGCGCCGACAAGGGCGCGGTTAAGTTTCGCGTCGAGACGGTCGTCGGCGATCTGCAAGTGCCTTGGAGCATCGTCTTCACGCCGGACGGGCGCATGCTGTTTACGGAGCGACCGGGGCGCGTGCGCGTCTACGAAAGCGGCAAACTGCGCCCCGAACCGCTCACCACCATCCCCGATGTCGAGCCGACGGGCGAAAGCGGTTTGATGGGCCTCGCGCTGCACCCGCAGTTCGCGCAGAATCATCTGCTCTATCTGGCCTACGCCTATCGCGGCGCGAGCGGCGACCAGCGCGTGCGCGTCGTGCGCTTCCGCGAAACCGGCAGCGCGCTCGCCGACCGCAAAGTGATTATCGAAGACGTGCCGGCCGCGCAGTTCCACGCCGGCACGCGCCTGCGCTTCGGCGCGGACGGCAAACTCTACATCACCACCGGCGATGCCACCTCGCGCGAGATCGCGCAGCAGATGAACTCGCTTGGCGGCAAGACCCTGCGCTTAAATGAGGACGGCACAGTGCCGCCCGATAATCCGTTCGTCAATCAAACCGGCGCGCGCCCCGAAATCTGGTCTTACGGCCACCGCAACGCGCAAGGCATGGACTTTCAACCCGGCACGAATCTGATGTTCCAGACGGAACACGGCCCGTCCGGCTTCGACGGGCCCGGCGGCGGCGACGAAGTCAACATCGTCGAGCGCGGGCATAATTACGGCTGGCCGCTCATCCATCACACGCAGACGCGCGCCGGGCTTGAAGCGCCGCTGCTCGAATACACGCCCGCCGTCGCCCCTTCGGGCGCGACGTTCTATCGCGGAGCAAACCCGAACGGCTTCCCGCAGTTCAAGGGCAACTTCTTCTTCGCGGCCCTGCGGGGCGAGGCGATCATTCGCGTCGTCTTGGACGGTCGCCGCGTCGTCAGTCAGGAGCGCCTGCTCGATCATCAATACGGGCGCATCCGCGAGGTCGTGGAAGGCCCGGACGGCGCGCTCTACTTCGCCACCTCAAACCACGACGGGCGCGGCCGGCCCGCCCGCGACGACGACCGCATCCTGCGCCTCGTGCCCGTCGCCGCGCCGCCCACGTCGCGCAACTCGCCCAATTAAACGCCGCTATTTCGCATAAAACCCGCGCTTGGTTCTGACGGCTGCCGGCCGGCCCTTGATCTGTATGGTGACGTTGCGCCAGCGGCCGTCGTAGTTCGTGTCCTGCGGATTGTAGGCCACGTTGTAGAAGGTCTGTAGTTCAGAAGCCACGCGCTGATAGACGCCTTCAAGGTCTTCCGCCCGCTCAGCTTTGAAGAGTGTGCCGCCGGTGTCGTCCGCGATGCGCTGTAGCTGTTTGCGGGCCGTGACGTAAGACTCGTGCGAGTCCTGCCCCTGACGATGTTTGACCGTCACCTCGTACTCCGTGTCGAAATAGATCGGGTAGATGGTCACGTCCTCCTGCGCCATGCGCGCCACCAACTCGTCGAAGGGGTGGCGCACTTCGTACTGCTCCGACGAGATGGAATTATCAACGCCGTCCGTGAGCACGACGACGGCTTTGCGTCGCTCCTGCACCTCTTTGAAGAGATCGAGCGTGGCCCACATGGAATCGTAGAAGGCCGTGCCTGAGTTGAAATTCTTCACGTCGTCAATGCGGTCTTTCAGCAGCTTACGGTCGGCCGTGAAATCGGAGATGAGCATAAAGCGGCGCGTGAAGGCGGCGGCGGCGATGCGCGTGTTCGGGTTCAACGAATCAATGAATTTCTTGGCGGCCTTCTTCATGATCTTCATGCGGTCTTTCGTGCTGCCGCTCAGATCAAGGAGCAGCACGACGTTGACGGGCGCGGTGATCGGCTCGAAGTGCACGACCTCCTGTGCCACGTTATCCTCGAACACCAGAAAATCGTCCTTCGTCAGATCGGGGATGAGCTTGCCCGATAAGTCCGTGACTTTGGCGTTGAGATTAACGGTGCGGACGTTAACCTTCACGACCTCTTCACCGGGCATCAGGCCCGCGCCGCCCGCCGCGCCGGGCGACGGGCTGTTTGGCTCCGTCGCAGCGTGCTCAACTTCAGCCGCCGGCCCCGCAGGTGCGGCGTCGGCGACCGGTCCCGCGCCGGCCGTCTGCACCAGCTTGATCGCGTTCGCGTCAACGGGCGTTAGCTCCTCGGCCGGGCGGCCGCTGGCGAGCGCCAGCCGCGTCGGGTCGTCGGGGACAAGGTCTATCGTGCCGCGCGTGCTGCGGAGGATGATGGGCACGCCGCCCTGCCCCGTGCGTCCGTCGAGCGC
>DASVQA010000243.1:0-14191 GCA_036389375.1 Pyrinomonadaceae bacterium
CTGTAAGGGCCGGCGCGCTAAACACATCTACGTCAGCGCCGAGACGCGCGCGCTGTGGCTGGCCCTGCCGACGCGGGCGTTCCCGGCACAGTGCGCGCGGCATCTGCGCGCGGCGCGGTCGTCATCTGCGCGGCCCGCGCAGGTTGCATGCCGATCTGCGCGGCGGCGCGGGCGAGCGCGGCCGGCGACGCCGCCTCGTCGAGCGCAAGCTGCAAGCGCTGTTGCTCGGCGAGCAGTTGCTCGCGCTCGCGCCTGAGCGTTTCGCTGCGGTAACCGTAATCAACCGCCTTGAAATGCTGGCCGACGGCGACCACAAAACCGCCGGTCAGCAGCAGGCCACCGGCGAGCACAACGAGCAGGCGGCGGAACGCGCGCGGGTCGCGTTCGCGCAGCACGTTGGCATTACGTTGTTGCTGGGGCAATCTCCTCATCGGTCTTTTTCGCTCGGGTCAAGTTTCCGGGCCGCGCGCAGTTTGGCGCTGCGGGCACGTGGGTTCTCTGTCAATTCCTGTTCATCGGCCGTCACAGGCCGGCGCGTCAGTATTTCCACGATCCGCCGTGCGCCGCACATGCACGCGGGCGCGCGCCGGTCGCATTCGCATTGCCCGCTCAGACGGCGCAACGTGCGCTTCACGATCCGGTCTTCCAGCGAGTGGAAACTGATCACGCACAGGCGGCCCTGTGGCTGTAAAAGATCAACGGCCGTTTCAACGAACTCGGCCAAGCCTTCAAGCTCACGATTGACGGCGATCCGCAGCGCCTGAAACGTGCGCGTCGCCGGGTGAATCCGATCCGTCCGCTTAGCCCCTACGGCGCGCGCCACCAGTTCGGCCAACTCGACGGTCGTCCGCACGGGTCGCCCCTGTTCGCGGCGTTCAACGAGCCAACGGGCGATCCGCCTTGACCGCCGCTCCTCGCCGTATTCAAAGATGATGCGCGCGATCTCCTCTTCAGGAAGCCGGTCGAGCAGTTCGGCCGCCGTCTCTTCGTCGCCGCCCGCGTCCATACGCATGTCGAGCGGCGCGTCGTGCCGGAAACTGAACCCGCGCGCCGGACTATCAAACTGCAAAGACGAGACGCCCAGATCGGCCAGCACGCCGTTCACGACCTGCGCACCGGTTTCCGCCACGAGGCACGCGATTTCACGGAAATTTCCATGCACGAGACGGCAACGCGTACCAAAATGCGCCAGCCGGCGGCGAGCGTGTTCCAGTGCTTCGAGGTCGCGGTCAATGCCAAGCACACGCGTCTCTGATGAAGCCTGTAGGATCGCTTCGCTGTGCCCGCCAAGACCCAGCGTTGCGTCCACGAACAGCCCGCCGCGCGCGGGCGCTAGATACTGCACCGTCTCGTGCAGTAACACGGGGCGATGGGGCGCGTCCGGCCCCCCACCGGGCGCAGGCATCACCACCGCCCCGTGATGTCAAAGAACAGTAAGGACTGACGAGTGACGAATGACGGGCCGCAAAGAGTTTTTAACTTGTCACTCAACACTCGGCACTCGTCGCTTTCTCAGTCGCTTATCGCTTTCTCAAATGCCTAGCCGCGCAATGGCGGCTTCGTCATCTTCTGTATAGGGGTCGGAGAGCAGGCGCTGTTGGAAGCGTTCCAGTTCCCAGACCTCTAAATATGTCAGGTAGCCGAGCACGGCCACGTCGCCCATGACGCTGGCGCTCTTGCGCAGAAGCGGGTGGATGAGTATGCGCCCCTGATTGTCCATCGCCGTCTGCTGCCCGTAGTAATTGGTGCGGTCGAGGAACTTGCGCCGGGCCGGATCCATGGACGGCAAAAGCGCCAGTCGTTGCTCGATGTTCTCCCACTCCTTGAGCGGATAGATGCGCACGTTATCTCCGGTCAGACTGGTCACGTAAACCTCGGCCCCCTGGTTGTCTTGGATAAAGCGGCGGAAGACGGTGGGTACTTTCAGTCGCCCCTTTACGTCAATGCGCGCCGTGTAATTCCCTCTTAACATAGGGTTTCAAGGGGGCCGGCTGGGGCGAGGAATGCTTAAAACTTAAAGTAGAACTTAAACGGTTTGCGCCAAGTGCTTTGAAGAGTCCACTTCGAGCCACTTCTTCCCACCCGCCGCGCATAGTACGCCCGCGTGCAGAGGGCTGTCAAGAATAAAAACAATGTCGAACAGAGAATTTTAAGCACCATATCGTGCAGAAAATGCTGCCCGAAGGCGAATTTCTGCTTAAGCGGGGCAGAATAACCGTGTCCCCTCGCCCCCGCTTAAGCAGTCCGGTGCGATTCGGCATTGTCTGTCGCTTTCCGGCCGCATCCTGTATAGTAAGGCTTCCGAAGCTCGTATATTCCAAGCGATTGAGACTAATTCACGACCCGGCATGAATAGTTTTGGCGGGCTGCTACTATTCGGCGCGCTGGTGGCGCTGGCGAATGTCTTGGGCGGCCTGCTGCTCGCCCGCCCGCACAAGGCCATGCCCAACGAGCATCTGCTGCGCTATCTGGTCGCCTTGGGCGCGGGCTTCATGTTGGCGGCGATCTTTATAGAGATCATGCCGGAAGTCGTGCGTCTGTGGCTGGGCCGGCGGGCCGAGGTGGGACACGCCGTGCTAGGCGCAATGACGCTGCTGCTCGTCGGCTATCTGCTCATACACCTGTTCGAGCACACGCTCGCGCCCCACTTCCATTTCGGCGCGGAGACGCACACGGAGGCGATGCTCCGCCCCACCGCCGCCTACGCCGCGATTGGCGGGCTGTCGATCCACACATTCTTTGACGGCGTCTCCGTCGCGGCCGCTTTTCTCGTCAACTTCAAGGTCGGGCTGCTGGTCTTCGTGGCGATTTTGCTGCACAAAGTGCCAGAGGGCTTTACGGCCGCCTCGATCATGCTGGCTTCGGGACGGACGGCGCGCAGCGCCCTGCTGGCCACGCTGGTGGTGGGTGCGGCGACGCTTGCGGGCGTGCTCTCGGTGGCGCTGCTGGAATCGCGCATGAGTGCGGCGGTCGCTTACGCGCTGCCCTTCTCGGCCGGCGTCACGTTGTACGTGGCGGCGAGCGATCTGATTCCGGAGGTCAATCACATGGAACGCAAGAACCCGCTCGTCTCGCTCGTAGTCTTTGCCGGCGTGGCGTTCTTTTACGTGATGCACCGCTTGATTGAGGGTTGAACGTGGCGGCCGCAAAGGCCGGATCGGGCGGCCGGACTATGAATAGCGCAGGCACTTTTCGCTTTTGCCTTTCGCTTTTTGCTTGTATCATTCAGCCTACTCGATGAAACGATACTCATTCACCCGACCGCTGCTCTGTGTAGTTCTCTGTCTGCTCTGTGGCTACGCCGCACACGGGCAGGCCACCCAATCGCCACTGCCTGCGCCCACCGGCTTTGTCAACGATTATGCCAACGTGCTCGACGAAGCGACGAAGACACGGCTCGAAACAATCCTGACCAATCTGAGCGACCAGCACCAGATCGAATTTGCCGTTGTCACCGTGCCGACGACGGGCGATCAGGACATCTTCGACTATACGCTGGCGGTGGCGCGCGGCTGGGGCATCGGCCCGAAGGATGGCGATCAGGCCGGGCTGCTACTGCTCGTCGCCATTAACGACCGCAAGTATTTCACACAGGTCAGTCGTCATCTGGAAGGCGATCTGCCCGATGGCTTGGTCGGCCAGATTCAGCGTGACCGGCTCGTGCCACCCTTCAAACAGGGTAACTATGCGAAAGGCATTGCCGACACGGTTGAGACTTACGTGGCCACGCTCGCCGAGAAACGTGGCTTCAGCGTGGCCGGCATTGATCAGAACCGCGCTTACCGGCCGCGCCAGCGCACGAGCGGCGGCACAGGATTCTCGCCGTGTACCATCGGGTTCATTATCCTGATCGTGCTCATCTTCTTCCTGGCGAACCGGCGACGCGGCGGTGGCGGCGGTAGCGGCTGCATGAACTTGCTGCTGCTCAACACGCTCTTTAACGCGGCCAGTAGCGGCGGGCGTAGTTCAAGCGGTTGGGGCGGCGGCGGTTGGGGCGGCTCAAGCGGTGGCGGCGGTGGCGGGTTTGGTGGCTTTGGCGGCGGCGGCGATTTCGGCGGCGGCGGCTCAGGTGGAAGTTGGTAGAGATGTCCGGCGGCGGCGGACAAAGGACAGGTTGGAGGTTTGATGGCTAATCAGGTCGCGCACGAGGCGTTTAATCATCTGCTCGGTGATCTGCGGGCGACGCACGGAGAGAATCTGGCGGCCGTCCTATTATATGGTTCGGCGGCGGCAGGCGACCACGTGGCGCAGAGTTCGGACTACAACCTGCTGATCGCGCTGCACCGGATCACGCCGGAAGATTTGCGTCTGGCGCAAGCGCCGATGCGTGAGTGGCAGCGTTTGGGCCATCCTCTGCCGGTCTATTTCACGCTGGCCGAGTTGCACGATGCGGCCGACGTGTTTCCCATCGAGTTTCAGCAGATGAGCCGCGCGCGCGTCGTGCTCTACGGCAGCGATCCATTCGAGACGCTGCAACTGTCGAACGCGAACCTGCGGCATCAGACCGAGTACGAGTTGCGCAGCAAACTGATTCAACTGCGTCGACTCTACATCCCGGCGTCGGTCTCGATTGATCGTCTGTGCGATCTGATGAGCGAGAGTCTGACGAGCTTTGCCACGCTGTTCGCACCGTTGCTGCTACTCGGCGGCGCAGAACCGCCCATCGTCAAGCGCGACGTGGTGCGCGCAACCGTGCAGCAACTCGGACTCGACGGCGCACCGTTCGAGCGTATCTTCAGCTTACGCGAGACGGGCGCGCGCCCCGCGACCGATGCGGAGGCCAACGATCTGTTCGCGGCGTATCTCGCGCAGATCGAGCGCGTCGTCGCCGCCGTCGATCAAATGAGCGTCGCGGGCGGAGCTTAAGAGTAAGCGCGGGCGCGCGCTATGCACGCCCGGTCAGCGTTGTCGTTATTACGTTCCCTGTTATCGTTTGATTGAACCGAAGGAGAGACAATGAACAAGAAGCGTTTTCTAGTGCTGGCGGCGGTGCTTTTCATCGCTGCGACCGCCAGCGGGTGCGGCTACAACACACTGCAATCGAAGCAGCAGAATGTGAAAGCCAAGTGGGCGGGCATCGAGACGCAGTTGCAACGCCGCGCCGACTTGATCCCGAACCTGTTCGAGGCCGCCAAGGCCGCGGGCGTGCAGGAGCAGGAAGTGTTCGGGCAGATCGCGCAGGCGCGTTCGCAGTTGCTCAACGCGACGGGCGCAGCACCGCAGGGCGAGAACGGCGACAAGTCGCCCGAACAGAAGCAGGCGGTCATCGCCGCCAATAACAGCTTCGGCGGGACGATTGGGCGGCTGCTGTCGCTCGTCGAGAATTATCCGCAGCTACGTTCGAGCGAAAGCTTCCTGAAGTTTCAGGACTCGCTCGAAGGCACGGAGAATCGCATCAGCACCGCGCGCAACGACTACAACAACGCGGTGCAGGACTACAACACAACGCGCGGCAGTTTCCCGACCGTCATCTTCGCCAAGATGTACGGTTTCAGGGAAGAACCCTTCTTCACCGCCGACGACCGCGCCCGCCAAGCGCCGACCATCAACTCCGACACTCTGCGCCGCAATCAAGGCAACACAAACTCGCGCTAGGCCCGACGCGCGCAAGCTACAGATAAAGACAGAGAGGCCGCTAACCCAAGTGGGTAGCGGCCTCTTTTCATTCCGCATCAAGCGCAACGGCTACCTAATCGAATTGTGCTCGGCGGCCGGCTTAGAACCCGCGCGAGTTGCACATGGCGCAGTGGTCGCAGGGCTTGCCGCCCGGTTCGACGTTGCAGACTTTCTCGCGCTCGAAGAAATCAACCAACTCGGAGACGGCCTCGCCAATGCCGAAACGCTCCTGACTCGGATGCGGCACGACGGGAATGTACGTGCTGCTCGTCCAGTGTGGTGGCGCGGCCGCACGTGTTGTTTGCGTGGGCACGGTGGCCGACTGTGTGGGCGCGTGTGCGTGTGCTTCGTCCGCACAGTCGTCCGCGTGTGTGACGTGCGACTCGATGTGTGCGAGTCGCTGTTGCATTTCGCCGAGGCTTGCGCGCAGGGCGGCCAGTTCGCGTTCCACGTCGGCGGACGCGGCGGCAGGCGCTTGCTCCGCGCTCTGCGCAAGACGAGCCGCGATGCGCTCCGCCAACGCGCGCGCCTGATCCTGCTCTGTACTCATCCAGCCTCCTCCGCCAGCAGATCGATCTGATCCACCACGCCCACTATCGCCGAATCAATCGCCGCGCCCGGCTCGCCCGTCGCCGCCGTCGATGCCCCCCAGCCCTCCTGCACGATCAAGACCACGTCGCCCACGCCCGCGTCCACCGAATCGAGCGCCAGCAGGGTCGCGCCGGTCTCCGCGCCTTCCAATGTCAACGGTTGACAGAGCATCAGGCGCGCGTTCGCGTAGCGCTCATTCTTCTGCGTGGCCACGACGTTGCCGATGACGCGCGCAAGGATCATCTGCGCCCCTGCGTCACGTGGCGGTCGGAATCCACGATGCCGACGATGGTGCAATCGGTCGGTGTATCTTCGCGCTTGAACGGAAAGCTCGCCTCCTTGCCGCGACACCAGAAGACGAGTTCGCCCACCCCCGCGCCAATCGCATCGAGCGCCACGAGCGGCGACCCTTGCGGCTGCAACCGCGCGTTGAGCGATTGCACCACTAAGAGCTTTCGCCCTTCCAGCGAATCGTTCTTCACCGTCGCCACGACCGTCCCGATCACGCGCGCAAGTTGCATAGCGCGGCCATTCTAACGCTAAAGTTAACGGATGGTAAAACTCGTGCGGCTCAGCAACGATTCAATGCGACAGTGTGCTATCCTTATTTTGCAGGAGGCGAACGAACAGCTACTTATGCAACAAGATGTCGAGCGGCTGATAGAGGCTGCCAAGACACTATCTGCTGAAGATCGGCAACGTTTGCTGGCAGCTTTGACGCAAGCAGCGTCAACTCCGCAACACCGCATCACCGAATTGCGTGGTCTCGGCAAAGAAATCTGGGCGGAGCGCGACGCGCAGGAGTATGTTGACGCGGAGCGTGATTCGTGGGCCGACTAACGCCGTTCCTCACGGGCCGCATAGTGGCTTTCGACAGTGCGCCCCTCATCTACTACATCGAAGCGCATCCCGTCTATCTAACTTTAGCCGACGAACTATTCGACTCGATTGATCAAGGTCAGACGCGCGGCCTAACGAGCGTGTTGACATTGTTGGAAGTCCTCGTCAAGCCTATGCGCGATGGGCGAATTGATCTGGCCGACGCCTATCGAAGATTGCTTACCAACTCGACGAACTTACAACTTCACGCGCTCGACACGGGCATCAGCGAACGCGCCGCCCGCCTCCGTGCGCAGCACAATTGGTTGCGCACGCCCGACGCTATTCAGATCGCAACCGCACTTGAGCGCGGAGCCGAAGTTTTAGTGACGAATGATAGCCGCTGGAAACAGTTCGGCGAGATCGAAATTCTGTTACTGAAGGATTACCTCACGCCCACACCCTGACCAATCAGCCCGCCACTCAATCGTTGATGAAATCAACGGTGTCCACGACGCCGATGATGGCGGCGTCAACGGGGGCGTCCTTCAGGCCTTCGGCGAGCCGCGCGCTTGAGCCGGCGACGACGAGGACGCGCTCGTGGAAGCCTGCGCCGACCGTGTCAACCGCGACGACGTAACCGCTCGCCTCTGTGCCGTCCAGATTGAGCGGGCGCACGATCAAGAGTTTCTTGCCCTTGAGCCGTTCGTCCTTCTGCGTCGAGACGACCGTGCCGAGTATGCGCGCGACGATCATCTGCGCTTAGCTTTCATGGCCGACGGGCAGCGCGTCGTCCACGCTGCCATGCGGGCGCGGGATGACGTGGACGCTGACGAGTTCGCCCACGCGTCGCGCGGCGGCTGCACCGGCGTCCGTCGCGGCTTTAACCGCCGCCACGTCGCCGCGCACAATCGCGGTCACAAAGCCCGCGCCGATCTTCTCGTAACCGACGAGCGTTACGTTCGCGGCTTTGACCATCGCGTCCGCCGCTTCGATCATTGCGACGAGGCCCTTCGTCTCCACCATGCCGAGTGCTTCTTGTGCCATTCGCTCTCGCTCCTGTCGTTGCGCTGAATCTTAAAGCTTTGCTGTTAATTGATCATGCGTGAATCGGCGGCGAACCGCAAGCGCCGCTCATTACTTGCCGGAACTTAATTGCGTCGCCTGCGCCAGCAACTCGATCAACTCGTCGCGCGTCAGGCTGATCTTGCCCGCGCCATTCGTCGCCGCGCGCCGCGCGGTCGCACCCGGCGCACTGACACTGGCGCGCTCGCCTGTCGGGCAAGTGATCTGCGTCTCGTGCAGGTAGCCGCAGGCCTGACAGCGCGCGCGTTCGTCCAGATAACCGGCCGCTTCGCGCACGTTGATCAGTTTTTCAATCGCGTCGGGCGAGAGATGCTGTGCGCCGCCGAGCGCGCGCGCGAGAATGGCGATCTTGGCCGTGTGCTCCAACGTCTCCAAACGGTCGAAGGCTTGCCAGAGGTCTGTGCCGTAGGCGACCGCGCCGTGATTCGCCATCAGGAGCGCGTTGTGATGTTTGACGAGCGGGCGCATGGCGGTCGTCAACTCGTCGGTCGAAGGCGTGCCGTACTCGGCAAGCGGCACACAACCAAGCGTTAAGATCACTTCCGACAGGATTGGCTGGTCAATCGCCAGCCCTGCGACGGCGAACGCAGAACCATGTGGCGGGTGCGCGTGGCAGACGGCCTTTACTTCGGCGCGCTCGCGGTAGATGAGCAGATGCATGGCCAGTTCGCTCGATGCACGGCGGTCGTTGAGCGCCTTGCCGTCGAGGTCTGTCAGCGCGAGCATTTCTTCGCTCATGCGCCCCTTGCACGTCTGCGTCGGCGTGGCGAGGATGCGCCCGTCGGCCAGTCGCACGCTCACGTTGCCGTCCGACGAGACGACGTAACTGCGCTCGTATAGCAACTGGCCGACGCGCACGATCTCGCGCCGCGCTGTCTGTTCATCCATCACGTTAATTCGGGGTCGGCGGCAGAAGTTCGCTTGTCGCGTGCAGATCGTTTACGGCGTCGAATTCGAACTCGACCACCTGCCATGTATCTGTGAATTGCCCGCCGACAACGGCGGGGCGAAATTTGATATTCAGCGCCGCCGCCAGTGCGCGCTCGGTCAGCCCCGCCGGCAATACCTCCACCGGCCTCATGTCGCCAACCGTGCCGTCCGCCAGCAGGAGCATGTTAAGTTTGACGACACCCGTGACGTTATTGTTAATCGCCTCGGTCGTGCGCGCCGGGCGCGGTTGAGAGGTAATCAGCAGTGGCGCATCCGGCAGGCGCGGCGCGCTTTGCGTGTGCAGCGGGCGCGCGGCGAGGTTCGCGTGCGCCGCCCAACTCGCAGCGCGTGCCAGCCCCTTCAGACACAGGGCCGCGCCCGTGCTGACGGCCAGCGCCAGCATGAGCAGGTATAGATTTTTCAGCACGCGGCTCATGAGGATTGTCCTTTCTCGGTGCGCGCTACAACTCGTGCTCGTCGTGCGGCGCGCTCTCTTCGTAAGGCTGTCGGCTGCGCGGGTTGGTGAGGGCGGCCGCCGGCGGACGCGCCAGAAAGTACGAGAGCGATTCGAGCGAGATGCTCAGGTCAACCGTCTTAACTTTGACGCCGAGCCGCGCGTGCAAACGAACGGGCGCGAAGTTGAGCACAGCGCGCACGCCGGCCGACATGATCTGATTCAACACGCGCTGCGCCACGCGCGCCGGTACGGCCACAACCGCCACGTCGATCCGTTCATCGCGCACCAGGCGCGCGATGCGACGCACGTCGTGGACAAGAATCTCGGCGCGGCCGACGCGCTGCCCGATCTTCGCGCGGTCGTTATCAAAGAGCGCAACGACCGTAAAGTTCGACGCCGTGAAGCCGTTGTAGTTGGCGAGCGCCGTGCCGAGATTGCCTGCGCCGACGATGCCGACGCGATGCGACGTGTCTAAGCCTAAAATCTCTGTGATGTGCCGGCGCAGTTCCGCGACCGAGTAGCCGACGCCGCGCGTGCCGAACTCGCCGAAATAGGCGAGGTCTTTTCTGATCTGCGCCGAGTTGAGGTTGAACTGATCGGCGAGCGCCTGCGATGAGACGGTCTTGACACCCGCGTCCGCCAGCAGATGCAGGCAGCGCAGGTAGACGCTCAGCCGGTTCGTCGTCAGTTCCGAAATTTTCTCCGACTTCATCTCGTGCCTTAAGTTCCTACGCGGCCAGTATAACGCGCGCGGGCGTGCAGCGGAAAGAAGGGCGCGCGAAACGATCTGCCCGGTCGCCCCTCGCGCCCGCCCTTCGCGTTGCCGCCGCCGCGCGCATCAACTACAATTCATCTGCACAACCGAGGCGCTCCCGAAATCCTTTCTCGACGTGAATTTTAACGACTAATGATCGCGCATCTATCCGGCACATTACGCGAAAAACAGGCCACCAGTGTCATCCTCGACGTAAACGGCGTCGGCTATGAGGTGACCATTCCGGTCACGACCTTTTACGACATGGCGGAGGCGGGCGCGCAAATCGCCCTGCGCATCTACACGCACGTGCGCGAGGACGCGCTGCAACTCTTCGGCTTCAACACGGCGCGCGAGCGCGAACTCTTCATGCTGCTGATTTCCGTCAGCGGCATCGGCCCGAAATCCGCCATCGCCATGCTGTCAGGGATGAGCGCCGACGAGATTATCGCCGCCATACGCACCAGCAACCTTGCGCGGTTGACCTCCGCGCCCGGCGTCGGCAAGAAGACCGCCGAGCGGCTCGTCATCGAACTACGCGACAAGATGACGGCGCTCTCCGCGCCCGAGCCGGAAGATCAACTCGCGGCCCGGACGGGCGGCGCATCGGCCGCCGTGACCGAAGACACGCTGCGCGAAGACACGCTCTCTGCGCTTGTCAATCTCGGCTACCAGAAGGCGGCCGCCGAAAAGGCGGTCACACAGGCATTACATGACGGTGGCGATTTAACCGTCGAATTGCTGCTGCGCCGCAGTCTGCGAAACCTGTCGAAAGGATGAGCGCGCAAGCGATGGCAGATGTGCGCGGCGTGAACAGGTTAAAGACAACCCCTCTTCTGTTCATCAGGCCGCGTTCATCATTCATCATTTATCGTTTCCTTCATGTCTGACGAACTCGAACCAACCAGCATTCGTAATGCCCCGTTGATGGATGAGGAGCGGCAGTTCGAGTTGTCGCTGCGCCCGACGCGGCTCGCGGAGTACATCGGGCAACGCAAGGCGACGGACAATCTGCGCGTCTTCATGCGCGCGGCGACGCAACGCCGCGAGGCGTTAGACCACGTGCTGCTCACGGGCCCGCCCGGCTTAGGCAAAACGACGCTCGCCACCATCATCGCCAACGAGATGCAGATGGAGATGCGCTCGACCTCCGGCCCCGTCATCGAAAAGCCCGGCGACCTCGTCGCGCTCCTGACCAACTTGCAGGAGGGCGACGTACTCTTTATAGACGAGATTCACCGGCTCAACCCCGCCATCGAAGAGGTCTTGTATCCCGCGCTTGAAGACTATCAACTCGACATCATGATCGGGCAGGGCACGGCCGCGCGCTCGATCAAGTTAGACCTGCCGAAATTTACTTTGGTCGGCGCTACGACGCGCGCCGGTCTCATCACCGCCCCCTTGCGCGGGCGCTTCGGCATCGTCTTCAATCTCGATTTCTACAAACACGACGAACTCGAACTCATCGTGCGCCGCTCGGCAGACATTCTCGCCGTCGAGATTGACGAGGGCGGCGCACGCGAGATCGCGCGCCGCGCTCGCGGCACACCCCGTATCGCCAACCGGCTCCTGCGCCGCGTGCGCGACTACGCGCAGGTCGAGTACGAAGGCCGGATCACGCAGCCGGTCGCCAGCGACGCGCTCAACCGCATGGAGGTGGACACCTACGGCCTCGACGAGATGGATCGCAAACTGCTCCTGACGATCATCGAGAAGTTTGACGGTGGCCCCGTCGGACTCGGCACGATCTCCGCTTCGATTCACGAAGAGAAGGATTCGATTGAAGAGATCATTGAGCCTTATCTCATCCAGATCGGTTTTCTCAACCGCACCCCGCGCGGCCGCATGACGACGCGCCGCGCCTACGAGCACTTCCAGATCGTGCCGCCGCCATCAAGTCCGGGGCTGTTTAATTAGACGCATGCGACGCTGGCTCACATCTTGGTCGCGGCAACAGTTCGGCGTGCGCAACCGCGCGCCGTGGTTGACGATCTTAGGGCACACCTTCCACCAGTTTCACGAAAACGATCTGTTCACGCCGGCCGCCGCGATGAGCTACTTCGGGCTGCTCACACTCTTCCCCGCGCTGCTCGTGCTGCTCGCGCTCGGCAACAACTTCGACGTGGGCAAAGAGATGCTCAACCGCGCCGTCGATGTCTATCCCGGCTCGCGCGATTTTCTGGCCACGACCATTCGCTCGTTAGAGAACGTCGGCCCGACCGTCATCATCACCTGCGTCGTCGTCACGCTCTGGGCCGGCTCGTGGGTCTTCAACGTCGTCGAGCGCGCGATCAACCGACTGTGGGGCACTAAGCCGCGCACGTTCCTGCACGGACGCGGTCTGACGCTCGCGCTGATCGGCGGCATCGGCGTGCTCCTCATTGCCTCTGTGCTTTCGACCTACGTACTCGTCGCGCTGCGCGAGATGGCGTCGCGCCTGACGCCGCGCCAGCTTGAGCGTGTGACGATGCTCGCGGTCGCGGGCAATGCTTTCTGGCAGTTCATCTTTACGCTGGTCAGCGTCGCGGTCACGATCACACTGTTCACGCTCGTCTATCGCGTCACGCCGAGCGGGCGCGTCACGCTGCGCGATTCGATTCCGGGCGCGGTCGTGGCGGGGCTGCTCTGGGAGATCGCCAAGTACATCTTTGCGTCGAGCCTGCACTACTTTCACTACGATCAGATTTACGGTTCGGTCGGGGCCGTCGTCGCTGTGCTCACGTGGTCTTACGTCTCAAGCCTCATCCTGCTCTTTGGCGCGCAACTCTCGGTCGTGTTCCATCAGGAAACGTCCGAAGCGCGCGAACTGATCCACGCATCGCAAGCGCCCGTCGCACCGTAAAGCAGTTGAATTCCCCGTGTTGATCTCCGAATTCGATTACGAGTTGCCCGAAGAGTTGATCGCGCAGCAGCCGCTCGCCGAGCGTGATGCGGCGCGTATGCTCGTGCTCGACCGCGCGCGCGGCGCTTGGCGCGACAGCAGCTTTACGGAGTTGCCGGCCGAACTCACGGCCGAAGACGTGCTGGTCGTCAACAACACGCGCGTCTTTCCGGCGCGGCTCGTGGGCGAGCGTGTGCCGACGGGCGGGCGCGCCGAACTGTTTTTAATTGCGGAGCGTGCGCCGCTCGTGTGGGAGGCGCTGGCGCGACCCGCCCGCCGGCTGCAAACGGGCGCGCGTCTGAACTTCGGCGCTGGGCGTTTGCAGGCGGAGATTTTAGCCACGCAGGGAGACGGCCGGCGCGTCGTGCGCTTCGCGTGTGCCGACGATTTTCACGCGCTGCTCGAAGAGTTGGGGCAGACGCCGCTCCCGCCTTACATCAAGCGCGCGGAGGCAACGGAAGTGGACGCGCAACGCAGGGCCGACCGCGCACGTTATCAAACGATCTATGCGCGTGCGCGCGGCGCGATTGCCGCACCGACCGCCGGTTTACACTTCACGCCGCGCGTGCTGGCCAATCTGCGCGCCCGCGGCGTCGAGATCGTGGAGCTAACTTTGCACGTGGGCTATGGCACGTTTGCGCCCGTGCGCGTGGCGGACTTGCGCGCGCACACGGTCGCGCCGGAGCAGTATGAGATCAGTGCTGAAGCGGCCGTGCGTCTGAACGAGGCGCGCGCGCGCGGGCGGCGCATCGTCGCCGTCGGCACGACGAGCGTGCGCGCGCTCGAATCGGCGGTTGACGAAGCCGGGCAGATTCAGGCCGGCGCACGCGCGGCGCAGTTGACGATCACGCCCGGCTACAAGTTCAAGGTCGTCGGTGCGCTCGTCACTAATTTTCACCTGCCGCGCTCGTCGCTGCTCGTCCTCGTCGCCACGTTCGCCGGGCGCGACCTCACGCTCGCCGCCTACGCGCACGCCGTCGCCGCGCGCTATCGCTTCTATAGCTACGGCGACTGCATGCTGATAATTTAGTGACAAGTGACAAGTGACAAGTGACAA
>DASVQA010000244.1:0-13420 GCA_036389375.1 Pyrinomonadaceae bacterium
ACGTCCACTGCGATACATGCAACATAGATTTCACGGTCAACTTCGACCGCTCCGTCGAGTTGACCTTCCGTCCTAATCCGGCCGTGCGGCTCGTCGAAGTGCGCGATTTCTGCGTCGGCGGCCCGCAGGTAACGCCGCACGTCGTCGCGCAGCAACTACTTGCGCCCGGCGCGCGCCGCCAACTGCAACTCGCGCTCGAACCCGGTCGCTACCGTCTGCGCACGCTCAAACAGCCCGGCGGACAAGCGCTACTTGTGACGGACGAAGGCGCACACGAACTGGTCTTGAGCGCAGATGAGCAGGGCTGGACGAGCGACGAGTTGCGCTTGAGCACGCAACCCGCGCTCACTTACGCGAACGAGACGGACGCCGAACAGCTTTTCATTCTTGAACGACTGGCGTGGAGCGATCAGGCCGTGACGGCGGCCGAGGTGACGGCGCTGCAAATCTTCCGCGACCTCTTCGCCAGCGAAGCGCTCAGACCGCACCAACAGATTTCGGTCGGCAGTCTCACCGTCGTCTTCACAGACCTGCGCGGCTCGACGCGCCTCTACCGCGAGATCGGCGATGCGCCTGCCTTCGGCGCAGTGATGGGCCACTTCGACATACTGCGCGCGTGCGTGGACGAAGAGGATGGCGCGCTCGTCAAGACGCTCGGCGATGCGATCATGGCCGTCTTCCGCCGTCCCGCCAGCGCCTTGCGCGCAATGCTCAAAGCACAACAGCGCCTCGGCCACCCGCCCGACGACGCGCGCCCCTTTCGCCTGAAAGTCGGCATCCACACGGGCCACTGCATCGCCGTCAATCTCAACGGCCGGCTCGACTATTTCGGCTCGAACGTCAACATCGCCGCCCGCCTCGAACCGCTCTCCGACGGCAGCGACATTATCATTTCCGCCAACGTGCGCGACGACCCCAAAGTGGCCGCCATGCTAAGCGATCCGGCGCTCGGCCTGCACCTTGAACCCGTCGCAGCCGCCCTGAAAGGCTTCGACAAAGAACGAATGGAACTCTGGCGAGTAAGGCAAGGGCTGAAGGCTGAAGGCTGAGCGATGAGCGATGAAGGATGCATGAGATCGGGTGAGACTTCTTTTGCTTCAGCCCTCATTCCCTCAGCCTTCGGCCCTGCCCCTTAATGCGGTGGTGTGTTGCGCAGTTCGCGGGCGGCGCGGGTGTGGAAGCTTTCAATGTCGGCGACGGTGCGCGGGAGCGCGGCGGACATGTTGCGATAGCCGTCCGCCGTCACGAGTATGTCGTCCTCGATGCGGACGCCGATGCCTTTATACTTCTCGAAGGCGGGGCGCACTGCATCCTTGAATTTGCGATTCTCCGCCGTGTCCGGCAGGTTATCGAGCGCGTCCGGGCGCACGTAGATGCCCGGCTCGACGGTGAAGATCATGTTCGGCTCAAGCTTCAAGGGGCGACCTACGTCATGTACGTCCATGCCGATGAAGTGCGACGTGCCGGTCATGTACCAGAGGAAATACTGGCTGGAATTTCGATCCGTGATGAGACCGAGTTTGAGCAGCCCGTCTTTGAGCGTCTCGACCGCCGTATGATGCAACTCTGAGAAAGGCGTACCCGGGCGCACGAGACTGATGGACTTCTCCTGCGCGGCCAGCACCGCGTTGTAAACCTCCGCCTGCGCGGGACTGAACCGGCCGTTGACGGGGAAGGTGCGCGTCACATCGGCCGAGTAGTGCTCATACTCCGCGCCCACGTCCATCAAGACCAGTTGCCCCGGCGCGCAGCGCCCCTGCGCGGCATCGTAATGGAGCGTCGTCGCATTCGCGCCGCAGCCGACGATGTTCGGATAACCCCAGTTGTCCGCGTGCCTGCGTTTGAAGGTGTAATCAACCTCCGCTTCGATCTCGTATTCCCAAGCCGAGCGCGCCGCCACAGTCTGCGCGCGCTCGTGCGCCTCGATGCTGATGTCAACCGCGTGCTGTAACAGTTGCAGTTCCAACGGCGACTTGCGCAGGCGCAGGTCAGCAAAGACGGGGCCGGCGCTGCGCGCGACCAGACCAGCGCCAGCGCCCGCCGCTTCCGCCGCGAACAACTGCTCGCGCCGATGGTCGCGGCTCTCGCCGCCGCCCGCCAGACGCAACAGGTAGAGCGCCGCTTCGCCCTGCTGCATCGCTTTGAACAGAGCATCGTAGCTGGCGGCTTCGTCCGGTGCGCCGCCGGCCGCCGTGGCCGTGCGCGCATAGGTTGAAGCAAAGATCGCTTCCGGCTTTGGCGTGTAAGCCCGCCGCGCACGCAACGCCTCCATGAACGGGGTGAACTCTTTCGCGTCCCAGATGTTGCCGATGCCGGAGATGCGCTCGGCTTCTTCGGCGCTCAGCATGTGCCCCGTCCACGTCTCGGCTTCGGGGCGACGGCGCGGCAGAAAAAGTATCTCCGGGTGCAGGGCGTTGCCCGGCAGCACGACGAGCGTCACGTTCTCCTGATTGATGCGCGTCAGGTAGTAGAGATTGTTCTCCTGCCGAAACTCGTAATCGGTATCGCCCGTGTAGACGCGCGGCTCGCCGCTAAAGAGCACCAGCACGGACTTCGGCCCCAACTGCTCCGCCACACGCGCACGCCGCGCAGCAAGTTCGCTGCGCCACGTCGCCTCGTCAACGACTGGCGCGGCCGGCGCAACGCTAATCAACGGCGTGGGCGGACTAACCGCCGCGCTCGTCGGCCACAACACGAGCGCGCACGCGCTAACTGTCATGAGCGCGCACGGCAGCAGCCGGCGCAGCATGCGTTTAGTATTCATCGCGCGATTAAGAGTCCTGCCGCGTTAATAGCCAAGCGCCACGCCTTCGTGCCGCGAATCACTCGCGCCGAGGCGCACGCCGGTCTGCGGTTCAACCATGACGCCCTGTGCGTCGCCCATATAACCGCCGCCCGTCGTCCAACCGGCTTTCGGCCGGACGAATAGCTTGTGCCCGCGCGCTTCGAGTATCTGCAACGTGTCAATGGATAGACCGTAAGGCTCGTAAGCCAGCTCATCGGGATACCATTGATGATGTATGCGCGGCGCATCAATCGCCTGCTGTATGTTCATGTCGAAATCGATCACGTTGGTGATCACCTGCATGACTGTGTTGATGATGGTCGAGCCGCCGGGCGAGCCGACGGCGAACCAGAGCGTGCCGTCCTGATGCAGCACGATGGTCGGCGTCATCGCGGAGAGCGGACGCTTGTGCGGCGCGACCGCGTTGCGCTCGCCCTGAATCAAACCGTAGAGATTGGCCGTGCCGGGCTTCGCCGCAAAGTCGTCCATCTCGTTATTGAGCAGAAAGCCCGTGCCGTGCGCGACGACCTTCGCGCCGTAAGAGCTATTGAGCGTGTAAGTATTGGCGACCGCGTTGCCGTCCCTGTCCACGATGGTGAAGTGCGTGGTCTCGGCGGACTCTGCGCCGGCCGGGCGACCGGCGCGCACCTTGTCGCTCGAAGAGGCACGCTCCATGTTGATCGTGCCGCGCAGGCGGGCGGCGTAAGCCTTATCAATCAAACCGGCGACGGGCACGCTGGCGAAATCGGCATCGCCCAGATACTCTGCGCGGTCGGCGTAGGCGCGGCGCATGCTCTCGGCCGTGACGTGATAGCGGTCGGCGGACGACCAGCCCATCTTGCGCAGGTCGTAGCCTTCGAGGATGTTCAGCATCTCGATCAGGATCACGCCGCCCGACGAAGGTGGCGGCATCGAGATGATCTCGTTACCGCGATAGCTCGTCCGCACGGGCACGCGCTCCTTCGCCACGTAGCCGCGCAGGTCTGCGAGCGTCATCAGGCCGTTGTGGCGTTTCATGTCGTCGGCGATCAGGCGGGCGGTCAGACCTTCGTAGAACTCGCGCGCACCGCCCCGCTGCAAACGGCTGAAGGTCGCCGCCAATTCCGGTTGCCGGAACACGTCGCCCTCACGGTAGAAGCGGCCGTTGTTGAGAAAGATGCGGCGGCTGTCGGCATAGGGCGTGAAGTCTTCCTCTTTGCCGCGCAGCCCGTTCGCCAGCGCGTAGCTGACCGGATAGCCATTCGCCGCCAGCCGCCGCGCCGGTTCGATCAACTGCGCCCACGTCAGCCGACCCGACCCGTAGCGTTTGAGCGCGAGCGCCATCCCCGCGACCGTGCCCGGCACACCCGCCGCCCGGTAGCCGATGGTGGACGAGCCTTCGCCCGCAATCAATTTGCCCTGCGCGTCCAGATAGATGTTCCGCGTCGCGGCGGCCGGGGCCATCTCGCGGTAGTCAATCGCGGTCGTGCGCCCATCGCGCAGGCGCAGCAGCATGAAGCCGCCGCCGCCCAGATTGCCCGCCGAAGGGTAAGTGACCGCGAGCGCGAACGCCACCGCAATCGCCGCATCAACCGCGTTCCCGCCGCGCCGCAGCACGTCCACGCCAACCTCCGACGCAAGCTTATTTGCCGTCGCCACCATCCCGTGCGGCGCACGCACGGGCGCACGCGTCGCAGCCCGCGCGGTCGGCATAACGCCCGCCGGCTGCATGAGCGGCACGCACGGCCAAAAGACGAGCAGCAACGCTAAGGTCAGCAAAAGTGTGGCCCGTTTAAGTAACATAGCGGTCATCCTTATCAATGATGCGGGCGGCGCGGACTGCGCCCGACCGGCGGCAGTTTGCGCCCGCCGCAATTTCCGTCAGAGCGTGCCGATGAGCGCGGCGAGCAACGCGCCGCGCGGCACAAGGTCGGCGGCGATGATGTGTTCGTGATCCGCGTGCGCGCCGTCACCGGCAACGCCGAGACCGTCGAGCACTGCGGGACAGAGGGCTGCGGCGAAGTTGGCGTCCGATGCGCCGCCGACCTGCGTTTCGCCGAGTTCATAATCGAGCGTGGCGGCCAGTTGGCGCGCGTGCTGATAGAGCCTGACCACTGCGGACGTGCGCTCAAGCGGCGGCCGGTTGATTTCGCCCGCAATCGTGAGCCGTGTGCGCTCGTCCTGTGGGCGCAAGCCCCTGATCGCTTCGTCAAGCCGCAGGGCTGCGGCCGACGTGTTGAAGCGCACGTCTATCTCGGCGTGCGCTTCGGCCGCTACGACGTTCGAGCGCGTGCCGCCGCCGATGACGCCGACGTTGACGGTCGTGCCGGTCGCCGGCTCATTCAAAGCGTGCAGGCGTTCGATCTGGCGCGCGAGTTCAAGAATCGCGCTCGCACCCTTTTCGGGATCGAGACCGGCGTGCGCGGCCCGGCCCATTACCGTGAGCGTGTACATGCCTGTGCCCTTGCGCCCGGTCTTGACGCGCCCGCCGGGAGCGGGCGGTTCAAGCACAAGCACCTGCGCCGCGCGCCGCGCCTCTGCTTCGACGAGCGCGCGCCCGTTATGACTGCCCGTCTCCTCGTCGCAGGTGAGCAGCAGCACGACGGGCCGGGGCGGTGTTAACCCTACGCTCGCGCAGGCGCGCAGGGCCTCGAGCGCGAGCGCACAGTTGGCTTTCATGTCGAAGAGGCCGGGGCCGTAGATTCGTCCTTCGCTTTCGCGCCACGGCCGGGCGGCGAGCGAGCCGCGCGGGTGGACGGTGTCGGTGTGACCGATGAGCAGCGTCGTGCGCGCGGCGTGCGCGTCGTCCGTATAGAGTTGTATGCGTAAGTGCTCGCCGTAGTCGGCGGCGGGTATGCGCTCGACGCTGTTGACGCCGGGCAGATTGCGCGCCGCATCGGCGAGCAACGTGCCGACGGCGCGGCTGCCGGCCAGATCGCCGGACGGCGATTCGGTTTCGACGAGGCCACGCATGAGCGCGCGCAATTCGTTTTGCCGCGCGACAAGTTGCGTGCGCAATGCGTCGGCTGTCGCCTGATTGAACTCGACTGTCATAAGAAGGCTGGCCCCGCGCTCAGGTCACACTAGGCCGTGAAGTTTTCGCGCCGGACGGTCAGATGCTCGATGCGCGCCTCGTTGACGGCAAAGCCGAGACCAGGCGCAGCCGGCGCGGCGATTGTGCCATGCGCGCTGACGGTCACGGGCGGCTCGATGATGTCCTCGGCCCAATAGCGCGCGCTGGCCGACACGTCGCCCGGCAGCGTGAAGCCCGCGAGCGTCGCCATAGCGATGTTGTGTGCGCGCCCGATGCCTGATTCGAGCATGCCGCCGCACCAGACGGGCACGCCATGCGTGCGGCAGACCTCTTCCACACGCTGCGCCTCGACGTGGCCGCCCACGCGCCCCAGTTTGACGTTGACGATGCGGCAGGCGTTCAACTCAAGCGCCACGCGCGCGTCTGCGCTCGAATGGATCGACTCGTCCAGACAGACGGGCGTTTTGATCTGGCGCTGCAAGGCAGCGTGATCGTAGATGTCGTCGTGCGCGAGCGGCTGTTCGACCATCATCAGGTTGAACCGGTCGAGCGTTTGAAAGAGCGGCGCGTCGGCGAGCGTGTAGGCAGAGTTTGCGTCCACCATCAACTGTATGTCGGGGAAGCGCGCACGTACGCGCTCGACCACGCTCGCGTCCCAACCCGGTTTGATCTTGATCTTGATGCGCTGATAGCCCGCCGCCAGTTCGCGCTCGATCTTGTCGAGCAAGGCTGCGGGCGTGTCCTGTATGCCGATTGAGACGCCGCACGCGATCTCGCTTTGCGTCCCGCCGAGCATGCGCCAGAGCGGGACGCCCTCTTTCAGCGCGGCCAAAGCCCAGCACGCCGTTTCCAGCGCCGCCTTCGCCATGCGATTGCCCCGCACACGCCGCAGGCGCGCCCACACTTCGCCGGGCGCGGCGAACTCGTGGCCCGCCAGCATCGGCGCAAGATAATTAGCGATGACGGCCCACGCGCTCTCCGTCCACTCCTCGCAATAGAAAGGGCCTTCGCCCGCCGTGCATTCGCCCCAACCTTCAACGCCGTCCTCATCACGCACGCGCACTAGCAGAATCCGACGCTCGTAGGTGCGGCCGAAACTGGTCTCGAAGAAATGGACGAGCGGCAGACGTATCTCCCGCAACTCGATTGATCTGATCTGCAACTTGTGCGACTCCCGCTGAAATTTAACCACAAAGGCACAGGCGGCACAAAGAGACGGATGAACGCCGAACGCGGCCAAGATGAATTAACAACCGTTCATCGTGGCCGCGTTCAACTGCTCGCTTTTGCTGCCGCGCCCGTGCTTAATTTAACCGGAGACTTGTTCGGTGGTGATGTCGGGGCCGAGGTTTTCGGTCGTGGTTGCGCCCTCACCGTTGAGCGCGGCGTGCATCGTGTGCCATGAGAGGCTGGCGCATTTGACGCGTGCGGGAAACTCGCGCACGCCCGCGAAGATTTTCAAGCGCCCCAGATCGTTCGGCTCCTGCTCCGTATCCAACTCGCCGAGCACCATGCGATGAAACTCAGCGAACAGCCGCTCGGCTTCCGCGCGCGTCTTGCCTTTCACGCTCTGCGTCATCATGCTCGCGGACGCTTTCGAGATCGCGCACCCCGAACCCTCAAAACTCACATCGGCCACCACGTCGCCGGCCAGTTGCAGATAGACGGTTAGCTGATCGCCGCAGAGCGGGTTGAGGCCTTCGGCCGTGCGATTCGCCGCTTCGAGTTTGTGGAAGTTGCGCGGCTTCTTGTTATGGTCGAGTATGACCTGCTGGTAGAGTTCGCTCAGTTCCGACACGATTAACTAAACACCTCGATCACTTTCTCGACGGCCGCGACCAGCCTGTCCGCCTCGGCCTTCGTGTTGTAAAAGGCGAACGAGGCGCGCGCGGTCGCGGGTACGTTGAAACGCTTCATCGTCGGCTGCGCGCAATGATGACCAGCGCGAATAGCGATCCCCTCTTGATCGAGGATCGTGCCCACGTCGTGCGGGTGTACGTCGTCAATCACGAAGGCGAGCACGCTCGTCTTCGCGCGCGCCGTGCCGATGATGCGGACGCCCTCGATGGCCGAAAGTTTTTCGGTGGCGTAGGCCAACAATTCCTGTTCATAACGGTGCGCGGCGGCGCGATCAAGGCTGGCGAGATAATCAATCGCCGCGCCCAGCCCGATCTGCGATGCGATGGCGGGCGTGCCAGCCTCGAACTTGTTGGGCAGACCGGCATAAGTCGTCTGCTCGAAGGTGACGGTGCGGATCATGTCGCCACCGCCCATGAACGGATTCATCCGTTCGAGGATTTCGGCTTTGCCGTAGAGGACGCCGCTGCCCGTCGGCGCGAACATCTTGTGCCCGGAGATGGTGTAGAAATCGCAATCCAAATCCTGCACATCGACAGTCAAGTGCGGTGCGCCCTGTGCCCCGTCCACCAGCACCGGCACGCCCTGTTTATGTGCGCGCGCGGCGATCTCCTTGATCGGATTGATCGTGCCGAGCGCATTTGAGACGTGCATCACGGCGACCAGTTTGGTGCGTTCGTTTAAGAGTGCGTCAAACTCGTCGAGCAGCAGTTCGCCCGCGTCGTTCATCGGGATCACGCGCAGCGTCGCGCCCCGCTCGCCGCAGAGCATCTGCCAGGGGACGATGTTCGCATGGTGCTCCATCGCCGAGATGATGATCTCGTCGCCCGCCGTGACGAACTTGCGGCCATAACCGTGCATGACGAGATTGATGCCTTCGGTCGAGCCGCGCGTGAAGATGCATTCGCGCGCTTCGCGTGCGTTGATGAAGCGGCGCACCTTTTCGCGCGCGCCTTCGTAGGCGGTCGTCGCGCGCTGGCTGAGATAATGCACGCCGCGATGTATGTTCGAGTGTTCCTCGCGCAGATAGCGGCTGCCCCGGTCAATCACCACCTGCGGCACTTGCGAAGAGGCCGCATTATCCAGATAGATGAGCGGCTTGCCGTTCACGCTCTGACCGAGCACGGGAAAATCCTGCCGCACACGCCCAGCATCCCAAGCCCCGGCCGCCGCATCCTTCGCCATCGTCTTCTCTGTCGCAATCATCTTTTAAACTCAAACCTCAAGGCGCGCGTGCAGCCGATGCAGAATGGCCTCGTCCAGTTGCGCCTTGATCGATTCGATCTTGATCTTTTCGACCAACTCTTCGGCAAAACCGTAGGTCAGCAGGTTGCGCGCTAAATCCATGTGCAGGCCGCGGCTGAGCAGGTAGAACAACTCTTCCTCGGCAAGCTGGCCGACGGTCGCGCCGTGCGCGCACTTCACATCGTCAGCGAAAATCTCTAGTTGCGGTTTGGTGTCCACACGCGCGTTGGGCGACAGCAGCAGATTCTTGTTCGTCTGCTGCGCGTCGGTCTGCTGCGCGTCGCGGTGGACGAAGACCTTGCCGTTGAAAACGGCGCGCGATTTACCGTCGAGAATGCCCTTGTAGATTTGGCGGCTCGTACAATGCGGCGCGACGTGTTCGATGAGCGAGTGCGTGTCGGCGTGCTGCCCCGTGCCGACTAAGTAGAGGCCGTCAACGGCGCACTCAGCGCCTGCGTGGGCCAGGCGGACGCGGATGCCGTGCCGCGACAGACGCGCGCCGAGCGTGATCGTCGTCAGATCGTAGACCGCGCTGCGTTCGAGTTCAGCCTGCGTCGTGGCGATGTGATACGCCTGTTCGCTCTCGCGCTGCACTTTGTAATGCGTGATACGCGCGTTCTCGCCGACGAAGACTTCGACCACCGCGTTGGTGAAATAGGCGGCGTCGCCGGTCGCCGCGTAGCTCTCGATGATCGTCGCGGCGCTCTCGCGTTCGGCGACGACGAGCACGCGCGGGAAAATCGCCGCCGGGTCGCCCGTGCCGGTCGCCAGAAACAGCAGTTGCAGCGGCGCGGCCAAGCGTGCGCCCGGCGGTAGATGTATGAACGCGCCTTGATTGACAAAGGCGGTGTTGAGCGCCGCGAACCCGTCCGCGTGCTCGTTCACAACGGCGGCGCGCGCCAGATACGAGCGGAGCGTAGCGTCGTGTGCGCCGCCGAGCGCATCGGCCAGATTTGTGACAACGATGCCGTCCGGCAGTCCGGTCAAGGTTGATAGTTGCGGCTGATAGATGCCGTCTACGAAGACGAGATTATGCTGCCGGGCCTCTTGCGAGATGAAAGGCGCAACGGCGTCCGCTTCGAGCGAGCTAGCCGGCGCGGCGACGGACGGCACAAACGCAGCGCGGGCAAGCGGCGCGACGTTCGTGTACTTCCAGTCTTCATCGTCAGTCGTCGGGAAACCTGTCTGTTCAAAACGCGCGAGCGCAGCCGCGCGCAGGCGCGCAAGCCACGCGGGCGTTGCGCGCCCGGTCGTCTCCTGTAGGCTGCGCGCCGCCGCAGCGTATGTGCTCTGTTCTTGAATCGCCTGTGCCATCACTTTATCAGTCTATTGCACGACGGCCGTCGCGGCCGTATCAGCGCCCTGCTCTTTGAGCCAGTCGTAGCCCTTCGCTTCGAGTTCCAACGCCAACTCCTTGCCGCCTGAGCGCACGATGCGCCCACGATAGAGCACGTGGACGAAGTCGGGCACGATGTAGTTCAGGAGGCGCTGGTAGTGTGTGACGAGGAGGATGGCATTCTCCGGCGTGCGCAGATGATTCACACCGGCGGCGACGATGCGGAGCGCGTCAATGTCTAAGCCGGAATCGGTTTCGTCAAGCACGGCGAGTTTCGGTTCGAGCACGGCCATCTGCAAAATCTCGTTGCGCTTCTTCTCGCCACCGGAAAAGCCCTCGTTGACGGAACGCGACATCAGCCCCGCATCCATCTCGACGATGCGCGCACGCTCGCTGAGCAGGTCTTTGAACTCCAACGGGTCTAGTTCCTCTTCGCCGAGGTGCTTGCGCTTCTCGTTGTAGGCGAGGCGCAGGAACTGCGCGTTCGACACCCCCGGCACTTCGACCGGATATTGAAACGCCAGAAAGACGCCCTCACGCGCGCGCTCGTCCGGCTCAAGTTCTAACAGGTTCCGGCCTTCGTAGAGCACTTCGCCGCCCGTCACTTCGTAAGCCGGATGCCCCGCCAGCACCTTCGCCAGCGTAGATTTCCCCGACCCGTTCGGCCCCATGATGGCGTGCACTTCGCCTTTGTTAACCGTCAGACTGAGGCCGCGCAAAATCTCTTTGCCCTCGACGGTCGCGTGCAGGTTGCGAATCTCTAACACGATAAATTTACCCCGTAAATTTAGAGGTCAGAGGGCAGAGGTTAGTTAAAAAACTGTCTCTCACTGATCTCTGACCTCTAATCTCTACCCTCTGCTTTAGCCCACGCTGCCTTCGAGTTTCATGCCGAGCAGACGTTGTGCTTCGACGGCAAACTCCATCGGAAGTTCGCGGAACACGTCCTTGCAGAAACCGTTGATGATGAGCGAGACGGCGTCTTCCTGCGACAGCCCGCGCTGCATCAGGTAGAAGAGCTGATCCTCGCTGATGCGCGACGTGGTCGCTTCATGCTCGACGCGCGCGGTGTTGTTCATCACCTCAATGTAGGGAAAAGTGTTCGCGCCACACTTTGCGCCGATGAGCAGCGAGTCGCATTGCGTGTAGTTGCGTGCGCCCTCCGCGCCGGGCAGCACTTTCACAAGCCCGCGATAACTGTTGTTCGATTTGCCGGCGGAGATGCCCTTCGAGATGATCGTGGAGCGCGTGTTCTTGCCGATGTGGATCATCTTCGTGCCGGTGTCGGCCTGCTGCGCGTGGTTCGTCAGCGCGACCGAGTAGAACTCGCCGATGGAGTTGTCGCCTTGCAGAATGCACGACGGGTACTTCCATGTGATGGCCGAGCCGGTCTCAACCTGCGTCCACGAAATTTTCGCGTTGCGCCCGGCGCACTTGCCGCGCTTCGTCACGAAGTTGTAGATGCCGCCCTTGCCCTCTTCATCGCCCGCGTACCAGTTCTGCACGGTCGAATACTTGATCTCGGCATCGTCGAGCGCGACCAACTCGACGACCGCCGCGTGCAACTGGTTCCGGTCGAACTTCGGCGCGGTGCAGCCTTCGAGATAGGAGACGTATGCGCCCTCTTCCGCGATGACGAGCGTGCGCTCGAATTGGCCGGATTCGGCATTGTTGATCCGGAAATAGGTGGAAAGCTCCATCGGGCAGCGAACGCCTCTGGGCACGAAGACGAACGAACCATCGGAGAAGACCGCGCTGTTGAGCGCCGCGAAATAGTTGTCATTCGTCGGCACGACCGAGCCGAGATACTGCTTGATGAGATCGGGATACTCCCGAATCGCTTCCGTGAAGGAACAGAAGATGACGCCGTGCTTCTTCAACTTCTCTTTGTAGGTCGTCGCCACAGAAACCGAGTCGAAGACGGCATCGACCGCCACGCCCGCGAGTTGCTTCTGCTCCGTGAGCGGGATGCCGAGTTTCTCGAACGTGCGCAGCAGTTCGGGATCGACCTCGTCGAGGCTCGCCTTCTTGGCCTGCTGCTTGGGCGCGCTGTAATAGATCACGTCCTGATAATCAATCTCCGGATACGTGACGTTCGGCCAGTGCTTCGGCTCCGTCATCTTGAGCCAGTGCCGGTAAGCTTTCAGGCGAAACTCAAGCATCCAGTCCGGCTCGTTCTTCTTCGCCACGATCAGCCGGATGGTCTCTTCGCTGAGTCCCTTCGGGATCATGTCCGACTCGATGTCGGTCACGAAACCGTACTTGTACTCTTTGTTGGTCAGTAGTTCGATTGTGCTCATCGTTCTCTTCTTTAGCGCCCTTAGCGTCTGCTGATTGCCCTGGTTTCAGCGTCTAGGCCCGCCGGATGGTGGGCGCGACGTGGCGCGGCAGCGCGTGAATCTCGTAGAGCCGCGTCTCCACCTTCGCCTCTGTGCCGAGCAGTTGCGCGAGCGTGATATTGGACAGAGCCTGTTGGACGATGTCGTGCAAGCCGACGATCACGGGGCGAATCCCGCAGTTGCCCGTATGCACGCAGGTATCCAGCACGCCCGTATAGCTTTTGCAGTGGCCGGCGAGCACGTCGTCGTCGAGCACCTTGATAATCTCGCTCAGTTGAATTTCGGCGGCAGGACGCGCCAGCCTGTAGCCGCCCTTCGTGCCCCGAATAGATTTGACCAGCCCCGCCTTGTTCAAAATCCACATCAGTTTGCCCGCGTTCGCCACCGAGAGACCTTCCCGCGCGGCCAGTTGCGGCAGCGTCAGATATTCGCCCTCCGCCAGCGGGGCCAACTGCAACAGACAACGTAAGCCGTACTCTTCCTGCGCGGAAACTTTCATAACGCACGCTCCGTCCGTCAAACCTGAACTTTCAAGGCACGGACAGATTATAAGCCAATCATTACTTTTTAGTCAAGATTAGCCGATGCAAGGATTTAGCCTTGCAAGACGGGCAAATTTCCTCAACAGGCGGGCTTTATTTGCGGTTACAATGGCGGCGCAATCTCATTTCACGCACGCAGGTTAACGATGTCAACCCCTGTACCGCCTTGTAACGATAACCAGCCCTTCACGGGGCAGAACACACGCGCCAACCTTGAACGACTGCTCAACGAGATGATCGAACAACCGGAGCGCCGGCCAGAGATTACGCGCGAGATCGACGAAGTTTTCGGACAGGATAAAG
>DASVQA010000245.1:0-13114 GCA_036389375.1 Pyrinomonadaceae bacterium
ACCAGCCGTTTATCGGCCCCTTCATCACGTGCCACCACCACACAGGCGCGCACCGCCTCATGCCGGCTCAAGACCGCCTCTATCTCCCCTAACTCAATCCGGTAGCCTCTGACCTTCACCTGATGGTCCATGCGCCCTAAGAAATCCAACTCCCCGTTTGGTAGATACCGGGCCAGATCGCCTGTCCGGTACAGGCGCTGCCCCGGCTCGGGCGCGAACGGGTCGGGGATAAACTTCTCGGCTGTCAGCTCGGGGCGGTTCAGATAACCACGTGCCAGCCCCGCGCCGCCGATATAGACCTCGCCCGGCACACCCTGCGGCACTAACTGCCATGTCTGATCAAGCAGATAGACCTGCGAGTTGGCCACGGGGCGGCCGATGCTCGGCGCGCGCTCGCTCGTGCGCGGCAGCACGGCGTAGGTCGAATAGGTCGTGTCTTCCGACGGGCCGTAGAGATTCAGGACGCGCTCAATCGTGGGCTGTTGATAGAGTTGGTCAACGAGCGTGCGCTTGAGCGGCTCGCCCGCTAAGTTGACTGTCCGCACGGAAGCGGGCACGCCCTTGATGCGCATTAACTCGGTCATGGCGGAGGGGACAGTGTTGACCAGCGTGATGGTGTGCGTGGCAGCCAGCGCCGGTAGAGCTAGGGCGTTCTCGCCGATGATGGCTGTGCCGCCGCAGGTCAGCGGGGCGAAGAGCTCAAAGACAGAGAGGTCGAAACAGATGGAAGTGGAGGCTAGGACACCTGCCAGCTCTGCCTGACTGAATGTTTCGTGCGTCCAGTGGAGGAAGGTGGCGGCGCTGCGGTGCGTGATGGCCACGCCTTTCGGTCGTCCCGTCGAGCCTGATGTGTAGATGATATAGGCCAGATTATCCGGTGTTGTCGTGACTGATGGATTCTCTGTGCTGAAGCCACTGACTGCGTCCCATTGCGTGTCGAGGCAGAGCGTTTGGGTCTGCGAGGCCGGCAGCGTGGCTAATAGTTTGGCTTGCGTAAGCAGCACGCCTAAGCCTGCGTCGGCAAACATGAAGGCGATGCGCTCCTGCGGATACTGCGGGTCTAAGGGCACGTATGCGCCGCCCGCCTTGAGTATGCCGAGTAGCGCCAACACCATCTCCGGCGAGCGCTCAAGTAAGACCCCGACGCGCACATCAGGGCCGACGCCCAAGCTGCGTAGATAATGGGCCAGTTGATTGGCGCGCGTGTTCAACTCACGATAAGTGAGTTGCTGCGTCTCGTAAGTAGCCGCGATGGCTTCAGGGGTGCGCGTCGCCTGCTGCTCGAATAGTTCGTGCAGGCCATGTCCGGTCGGGTAATCGGCGCGCGTGTCGTTGAAGTCGTAGAGCACCCGTCGGCGCTCCGCCTCGGTCAATATCTGTAGTCTGGCGAGCGGCAGATCAGGCGCGGTCAAAGCGTTGTCGAGCAGCGTGACCAGATGGCCCGCGAGCCGCGCGATGGTCTCCTCGTCAAACAGGTCTGTGTTGTACTCGAAGCTGGCCGCTAACTCGTCGGCCGTCTCTTGCACGTGGAGCGTGAGGTCGAACTTCGCCGTGCCGGTCGTCAAATCCAGCGCGTCGTCGGTGCTCATGACCAGCCCCGGCAGGGTCAAGGCCGCACGCGGCGCACTCTGCCACGTCAGCATCGTCTGGAAAAAGGGCGCGCGGCTCAGGTCGCGCACCGGCTGCAACGCCTCGACCAGCCGCTCGAAGGGCACATCCTGATGCGCGTGCGCGCCGAGCACCGCTTCGCGCGCGCGTGCCAGCAGCGTCGTAAACGTCGTCGCACTGCTTACGTCCACGCGCAACGCAAGCGTGTTGACGAAGAAGCCGATCAAGCCCTCGGTTTCCAGGCGTGTGCGACCGGCCGTCGGTGTGCCGACGACTATCTCCGCCTGCCCGCTGTGGCGCGCGAGCAGCAACTGGAAACCGGCCAGTAACACCATGAACGGCGTCACCCCGGTCTGCCGGCTGAGCGCTTCGAGCCGCGCGCGTAACGACGCGGCGAGCCGGAACTGGTGGCGTGCGCCATTGAAGGTCTGCACGGGCGGGCGCGGCCGGTCGGTCGGCAGCGCGAGCACAGGCGCGTCGGCCAGTTGTGCGCGCCAGTAAGCGAGTTGCTCATCGAGCACTTCGCCCGTCAGCCATGCGCGCTGCCACACGGCGAAGTCTGCGTATTGAATCGGCAACTCGGCGAGTGGTGATGGCTGTGCGATAACGAATGCCGCATAGAGTTCCGTCAACTCGCGCACAAGCACGCCGAGCGACCAGCCGTCCGCGATAATGTGATGGAGCGTGACAGCAAGAATGTGCTCGGCGTCTGCCAATCGCAGCAGGGCGGCGCGTACGAGCGGCCCCGCCGCAAGGTCGAATGGGCGCTGCGCCTCTGCCTTGATAAATTCTTGTGCCGCACGCGCGCGCTCAGTTGCGGGCAGCGCGCAGAGGTCTCTGACCGGAAGCTCAAACTGCGCGGGCGCATCAGCGACGACTTGCGCGGGCTGGCCTTCAACGAGTGTGAAAGTGGTGCGTAACGCTTCGTGCCGCCGCACGATCTCAGCCAATGCCTGGCTCAACGCCGCCTCGTCCAACTGCCCAGTCAGCCGGACGGCTAACGGAATATGATAGACCGCACTCTCCGGCGCTAATTCATGCAGGAACCATAGCCGCTGCTGCGCGAATGAGAGCGGCAATACGCCCTCACGCTTAACGCGTACGAGCGGCGGGGCTTCCAATGCTTGCCCGGCCCGCAACGCTTGTTCGATGCGTGCGCCGAGCGCGGCAATCGTCGGCGCTTCAAAGATGCTGCGGAGCGGCAACTCAACGTTGAAGCTGGCACGTACGCGGGCGATTAACTGTGCGGCAAGCAGCGAGTGGCCGCCTAAGTCGAAGAAGTTCTCGTCCACGCCGACGCGCGCGACGCCGAGCACGCCGGCCCACAACCCGGCAAGCACTTCCTCAACTGGTGTGCGCGGCGCGCTGTAGGCTGTGCCGGTCGCTGCCCCGTCGCGTGCGGGTGCAGGGAGCGCCTTGCGGTCAACTTTCCCGCTCGGCGTCAGCAGCAAAGCATCAAGCAGGACGAAAGTGCCGGGCAGCATGTACTCAGGCAGACGCGCGGCGAGATGCTGGCGCAACTCGCCTGCCGCCGGCGCTCGTTCAGCCGCGACCACGTAAGCCACCAGTTGCCTGTTGTCTGCCGCCTCGCCGCGCACCACGACGACACAGGCCGCGACGGCTTCATGCTCGGCCAGCACAGCCTCGATCTCGCCCAACTCGATGCGAAAACCGCGCAGTTTGATCTGCTGATCAATGCGCCCCAGATACTCGATGCTGCCGTCCGCGCGCCAACGCGCCAGATCGCCCGTGCGGTAGAGCCGCGCGCCGGGCACAGCACTAAAGGGGTCGGGCACAAACCGCTCGGCCGTCAGGTCGGGGCGATGCAGGTAGCCGCGCGCTAAACTCACGCCGCCGATACACAACTCGCCCGGCACGCCCGCAGGCACAATTCGCCCGCGCCCGTCCACGATGTATAGCTGCGTATTCGCAATGGGTCGCCCAATCGGCACGATCCTATCCTGCGCATCACGCACGCACGCCCAGGCGGTCACGTCCACCGATGCTTCGGTCGGCCCGTATAAGTTGTGCAACTCGGTCGCCGCGAAGCTGGCGAAGAAGCGTTCCTGCAACTCGTAGCTGAGGGCCTCGCCACTACAGATCACTAAGCGCAACGACGCGCACCGCTCCAGTTCCGCCGTCTGTAGAAACGCGCCCAGCATCGCCGGCACAAAGTGCAGCACGCTAATCTGCTCTGTAGCGATCAGGTCAGAGAGATAAGCCGGATCACGATGCCCGCCCGGTCTGGCAAAGACGAGCCGCGCGCCGGTCAGCAGCGGCCAGAAGAACTCCCAAACGGATACGTCGAAGCTAAACGGCGTCTTCTGTAAGACGCGGTCTTGCGAAGTTAATTGATATGCCGCCTGCATCCAGAGCAAACGGTTGACAATGCCGCGATGTGCGAGCATCGCGCCTTTCGGCCGACCAGTTGAGCCTGACGTGTAGATGATGTAGGCCAGATTGTCGGGTGTTGTCGTGACCGATGGATTCTCTGTGCTGAAGTTCGTGACCGCGTCCCATTGCGTGTCGAGACAGAGCACCTGTGCGGCGTGCGCGGGCAGCACGGAGAGCAGCCGCTCCTGTGTGAGCATGACGCGCACGCCCGCGTCAGCGAACATGAAAGCCAGTCGTTCCTGTGGGTACTCAGGATCGAAGGGCACGTATGCGCCGCCAGCTTTAAGTATGCCGAGCAGCGCGATGACCATTTCAAGCGACCGCTCCATCAAGACGCCGACCGGCACATCGGGGCCGACGCCCAAGCTGCGTAGATAATGGGCCAGTTGATTGGCGCGCGTGTTCAACTCACGATAAGTGAGTTGCTGCGTCTCGTAAGCAGCCGCGACGGCTTCAGGGGTGCGCGTCGCCTGCGCCTCGAACAAGTCGTGCAGACATTGTTCGTGCAGATAGTCCGGGCGCGTCGTGTCGTTCCACTCGACGAGGAGTTGGTGCGTCTCGGCCGGTGTCAGCAGCGGCAGGTCTGCGAGTCGTGCGTCGGGGTACGCGACGATGCCCGCCAGCAGCATTTCGTAGTGGCCGAGCATGCGCGCCATCGTATCGGCGGTGAAGAGGTCTGTGTTGTACTCAAGCTGTAGCAACAACCCTGCCGGCAATTCCTGCGCGTTCAGTGTCAACTCAAACTTGGTCGTCCCGGTCGTCGCCTCCCGCATGTCGTCAGTGCTTAACGTTAGTGCGGGCAAAGATAATGTCTCGCGCGGCGCGTTCTGTAGCGTCAGCATCGTCTGGAAGAGCGGCGCGCGGCTCAAACTACGTGCGGGCTGCAACTCTTCCACCAACTTCTCAAACGGCACATCCTGATGCGCGTATGCACCTAATGTCACCTCGCGCACCCGTGTTAACAACTCATGCAACGTCGGGTCGCCAGATAAGTCTGTCCGCAGCACCAGCGTGTTGACGAAAAAGCCGATGAGTTGTTCCAACTCGACGCGCGGGCGGTGCGCGATAGGCGTGCCAACGGTGATGTCAGTCTGCCCGGAGTAGCGTGCCAGCAAGCCTTGCCATGCCGCTAACAGCGTCATAAAAAGCGTGCTGCCGGATTGGCGGCTGAGCGTGTGCAAAGCGGCGGACAGCTCTGCTGGCAGGGTGCGCGTAATGCTTGCGCCGCGAAACGTCTGGACAGAAGGGCGCGGGTGATCCGTCGGCAGGAGCAGCACGGGTGCGTCGGCTAGTTGCTGTCGCCAGTAAGCCAACTGCTCTTCGAGCACCGCGCCTTGCAGCCAGTTGCGCTGCCACACGGCAAAGTCTGCGTACTGCACCGGCAACTCGGCGAGTGGTGACGGCTGCCCCTGCGCAAACGCTGCATAGAGCGCTGACAACTCGCGCACAAGCACGCCGAGCGACCAGCCATCAGCGATAATGTGATGCACGGTCAGCAGTGCCACGTGTTCTTCGTCCGCGAGCCGCAGCAGGGCGGCGCGGATAAGCGGGCCCCTTGTAAGGTCGAATGGGCGCTGCGCCTCTGCGTTGAAGAGTTGCTGCGCCGCACGCGCACGCTCAACTGCGGGCAGATCGCGTAGGTCGTGCCGCGCCACGTCGAGTTGCAGCACCGGCACGACGATCTGCACAGGCTCGCTATCAATCGTCGTGAAAGTCGTGCGTAACGCCTCGTGCCGCCGCACGATCTCAGCCAGTGCCTGGCTCAACGCCGCCTCGTCCAGCTGCCCCGTCAGCCGGACGGCTAACGGAATATGATAGACCGCACTCTCCGGCGCTAACTCGTGCAAAAACCATAACCGCTGCTGCGCGAATGAGAGCGGCAATACGCCCTCACGCTTAACCCGCACGAGCGGCGGGGCTTGTGCTTCCTGACCAGCGCGTAACTGTTGCTCGATGCGTGCGCCGAGGGCGGCAATCGTCGGCGCTTCAAAGATGCTACGGAGCGGCAACTCGATGCGGAAGGATTCGCGCACGCGGGCAATCAGTTGCGCGGCAAGCAGCGAGTGTCCGCCCAGATCGAAGAAGTCGGCCTGCACGCTGATGTTGTCTGTCCGCAAGACCTCGGCCCAGATGCCGGCCAGTATCTCTTCGGTGGGCGTGCGCGCGGCGACGTAGTCGGTCGTGGCGTCAGTCCATGCGGGTGCGGGCAGCGCCTTGCGATCAACCTTGCCGTTGGGCGTCAGCGGCAATTCATCGAGCACGACGAAGGCGGCCGGCAGCATGTAGTCCGGCAGAGTCCGCTTCAGGTGCGCGCGTAGCTCGTCGGCGGCCGGCGTTTGACCGTTGGCCGCGACCACATAAGCGATCAATTGTTGGTCGCCGCCCGCATCCGTGTGTGGCTGCACGACGCAGGCGCGCACGCCTTCGTGCTGACCTAGCACGCTCTCGATCTCGCCCGGTTCAATGCGGAAGCCGCGCACCTGCACCTGCATATCGAGCCGGCCGAGAAATTCTAGCTGACCGTCCGGCAGGTAGCGCGCCGCGTCGCCCGTGCGATAAAGCCGCGCGCCCGGCTCCGGGCTGAACGGGTGCGGGATGAAGCGCGCGGCCGTGAGTTCCGGTCTTCGCTGATAGCCGCGCGCAAGCCCCGCGCCGCTGATGTATAGCTCGCCCGCGACGCCCACTGGCACAGGCTGTAAATGCGCGTCGAGCAGATAGACTTCCGTGTTCGCAATGGGGCGACCGATGGCCGGCGGCGCTGAAGCAGTCTGCGCGGGCGCAGACACAGTGCAGGAGGTCGTGACCACCGTACACTCGGTCGGCCCGTAGTTGTTCACCAACTCAAAGGGCAAGCCGGGCGGCGGATAGTGTTGCAGTCTGTCGCCGCCGGTCAGGAGCGTGCGGAGCGTCGTGTGGCGCGGCCAGTCGAGCGTCAGGACGCGCGCGGCCAACGGCGTCGGCAGGAAGCTGATAGTGATGCCCTGCTGATCGAGCCAGTCGCGCAGGCGTTCGGGCGCGAGGCGGGTTTCATCTTCAGCCGGCAGATGTATGCTCGCACCAATCGTCAGGTAGGGCCAGAGTTCCCAGACGGCTGCGTCGAAGGCTGTGCCCGCAAGCTGCGTGGCGCGGTCGGCGGCGCTGACGGCAAAACGCGTCTGATGCCAGTAGATGAGATTCAACAGCCCCGCGTGCGCCAACTGCACACCGTTTGGCCGGCCCGTCGAACCCGAAGTGTAGATGACGTAGGCGAGGTCGGCGGCGGACGAATGGCGTGACGGGTTCGCTGTGCTCTCTGTAGCGATAGCTGACCAGTCGGCATCGAGGCACAACACTGTTACGTCGGCGCGGGGCAGCGCGGCGCGTAAGTGTGCCTGTGTGAGCAGCACGGGCACGGCGGCGTCCGCGAGCATGAAGGCAAGCCGCTCCGGCGTGTAGGCTGCATCGAGCGGCACGTAAGCGCCGCCAGCTTTGAGCACGCCGAGCAGGGCCACGACCATGTCCAGCGAGCGTTCCATCAAGACGCCGACCACCACATCGCGGCCGACACCCAGACCGCGCAGGTAATGGGCCAGTTGATTGGCGCGCGCGTTCAACTCGCCGTAGGTCAACTGCGCGTCGCCGTGCGCAACGGCGAGCGCCCGCGGCCGTTGCGCCGCCTGCGCCTCGAACAACTCGTGTACGCTGCCATCCAACGCAAACGGCTGGCGCGTGTCGTTCCATGCGCTCAATAATTGCTGCCGCTCGGCGGGCGCAAGCAGCGGCAACTGCGAGAGCGCGCGTTCAGGCGCACGCACGGCCTCTGTGAGCAAAGTCTCGAAGTGCCCCACCATGCGCCGGATCGTTGTCTCGTCAAACAACTCCGTGCTGTACTCGATCTCGCCGCGCAAGCCGTCCGCCGCGTCGATGATGGATAGCGTCACGTCAAACTTCGTCGTCTGGCTGGCAAACGGCAAGACGCTCAGGTGCAAGCCCGGCAGCGCCGCCTCTGCGCCCGACGCGGTCTGCCAGTTGAAGGCGACTTGAAAGAGCGGCGCACGACTCAAACTACGTGCGGGCTGCAACTCTTCCACCAACTTCTCGAACGGCACATCCTGATGCGCGTACGCACCTAATGTCACCTCGCGCACCCGTGTTAACAACTCATGAAACGTCGGGTTGCCAGATAAGTCTGTCCGCAGCACCAGCGTGTTGACGAAAAAGCCGATGAGTTGTTCCAACTCGACGCGCGGGCGGTGCGCGATGGGCGTGCCAACGGTGATGTCAGTCTGCCCGGAGTAGCGTGCCAGCAAGCCTTGCCATGCCGCTAACAGCGTCATAAAGAGTGTGCTGCCTGCGCGCCGGCTTAACTCGCGCAGGTCTTCAGTCAGACGCAGCGGCAACTCAAAGCGCACACTCGCGCCGGCCAGACTTGGCTGCGCCGGGCGCGGGCGATCCGTCGGCAACTCAAGCAGCGGCGGCGCGCCCGCCAGTTGTTGTCGCCAGTAAGCGAGTTGCTCATCAAGCAGCGCGCCTTGCAGCCAGTCGCGCTGCCACACAGAGTAGTCGCCATACTGCACGGGCAACTCCGCGAGCGGCGACGGCAGGTCGCGCGTGTACGCTGCATAAAGGGCTGCGACTTCGTTCACGAGCACGCCGGTTGACCAACCGTCCGAAACGATGTGGTGCATCGTCAACAGCGCGATGTGTTCCGTCTCGGCCAGCTTCAACAGGTGGGCGCGCAACACAGGCCCACGCGCCAGATCGAATGCGCGCGCGGCCTCGGCCGCGATGAACCCTTGCGCCGCCGCTTCGCTTTCAGCCGCCGGCAGTTCATGCAACCCGACCAACGGCAGCGGCACTTCGCCCGGCGCGCCGACAATCTGCGCAGGCTCTCCATCAACCGTCGTGAAAGTCGTGCGCAACGCCTCGTGCCGCCGCACTACTTCACCGAGCGCACGCGATAGGGCGGCAACGTCAAGCTGCCCCGTCAGCCGCACCGCCAGCGGAATGTGATAAGCCGCACTCTCCGGCGCTAATTCATGCAGGAACCATAATCGCTGCTGCGCGAATGAGAGCGGCAATGCGCCCTCATGCTTAACCCGCACGAGCGGTGGCGCTTGTCGTTCCTGCCCGCCACGTAACTGCTGTTCGATGCGTGCGGCTAATCCAGCTACGGTCGGCGCTTCAAAGATGCTGCGGAGCGGCAACTCGACATTGAAGCCGGCGCGCACGCGGGCGATTAACTGCGCGGCAAGCAGGGAGTGGCCGCCTAAGTCGAAGAAGTTCTCGTCCACGCCGACGCGCGCGACGCCGAGCACGCCGGCCCACAACCCGGCGAGCACTTCCTCAACAGGTGTGCGCGGCGCGCGATAGTTGGCCGCCGCCGACGCGTCTGCCTCCGGCGCGGGCAGCGCCTTGCGATCAACTTTGCCGTTCGGCGTCAGTGGCAAGGCATCGAGCATGACGAACGTGCCGGGCAGCATGTAGTCCGGCAGAGTCGTCTTCAGATGCGTGCGCAGTTCGCTCGCGCCCGGCGCTTGGTCTGTCGTCCCGACCACGTAAGCGACCAGACCTTTGCCGCCGTTGGTCTGCGTGTGCGCCTGCACGACGCACGCGCGCACGCCCGGATGCTGCCGGAGCACGCTCTCGATCTCACCCAACTCGATGCGGAAGCCACGCACCTTCACCTGCTGATCAATGCGCCCGACAAACTCAAGGCTGCCATCGGCCGCGCGGCGCACTACGTCGCCCGTGCGGTAGAGCCGCGCGCCCGGTGCTTCGCTGAACGGGTCGGGGATAAACCGCTCGGCCGTCAGGTCTGGTCGGTGCAGATAGCCGCGTCCAAGTCCGACGCCGCCGATGTAGAGTTCGCCTGCGACGCCGAGGGGCACGGGTTGCATCGTTGCGTCCAGCACGTAGAGCGACGTGTTGGCGCGCGCGTAACCCATGCTCACCTGCCGGTGCGTGCTCGCGGGTGCGCAGCGTCCGGCAGAGGCCGTGATCGAAATCTCGGTCGGCCCGTAGGAATGATAGAGCGCAGTCGTGGGCAGCACTTCGTAGAAGCGGCGCATCGTCTCGACGGGCAGCGCCTCGCCGCCACAGATGACGCGGCGCAGCGAAGTGCAATGCGCGGCTTGCGGTTCGTCGAGGAATACGCCGAGCATCGAGGGCACGAAGTAGGCGGTTGTGATCTCGTGCGCGGCGATGTAGCTGGCCAGATAGGCGCTGTCGCGGTGGCCTTCAGGGCGCGCGACGTGTATGCACGCGCCGGTCGCCAGCGTCCAGAAAACTTCCCAGACGGACGGGTCGAAGCTCAGCGAGGTCTTCAGGAGAAAGCGATCAAGGGGCTGTAACGCGTGCGTCTCCTGCATCCAGTGGATGGCGTTGACGACGCCGCGATGTGTGAGCATCGCGCCCTTTGGTCGCCCGGTCGAACCCGACGTGTAGATGACGTAGACGAGATTATCGGGCGTCACATGCGCGGGCGGGTTCGCCGTGCTCTCCTGTGCGAGTTGCGCCTGCGCCTCGTCTATGCAGACAACCTGTGCGTCGTGCGCGGGCAGCGTCGCCGCCAATTGCGCGTGCGTCAGCAGCACGCGCGCGCCCGCGTCCGCCAGCATGTAGGCGAGCCGCTCGGCCGGGTATTCAGGGTCGAGCGGCACGTAGGCCCCGCCGGCTTTGAGGATGGCGAGCAGCGCAACGACCATGTCGGGCGAACGCTCAAGGCAGAGACCAACCAGCACGTCGGGCCCGACGCCCAAGCGTTGTAGGTGATGCGCCAGTTGATTGGCGCGCGCGTTCAACTCCGCATAGGTCAGCCGGGTCTCTTCGTAGACGAGCGCGAGGGCTTCGGGCGTGCGTACGACCTGCGCCGCAAATAGTTCGTGCAGGCACTGGTCGGTCGGGTAGGCACGCTCGTTGTCGTTCCAGTCCGACAACAGTTGCCGGCGCTCTGTGGGCGCAAGCAGCGGCAACTGCGAGAGCCGTTGTTCGGGCGCGGCCAGCGCCGCCGCGAGCAGGGTCTCGAAGTGCGCGATCAGGCGTTTGATGGTCGCTTCGTCAAACAGTTCGGTGCTGTAGGTGATAAGCCCGCTGAAGTTTTCCTTAGCGTCCAGAAGCAACAGGTCGAGCGCAAACTTCGTCGTCCCCGTCGCCGATGGCAAGATGCTCAGATGCAGACCCGGCAGCGCCGCCGCCACGTCCAACCGGGGCTGCCAGTTGAAAGAGACTTGAAAGAACGGCGTCCGGCGCAGGTCGCGCTCCGGCTGCAACTCTTCAACCAGCTTCTCGAACGGCACGTCCTGATGCGTGTACGCTCCGAGCGTCGTCTCGCGCACGCGCACCAGCAACTCCAAGAAGGTCGGATCACCCGACAGGTCTGTGCGCAGCACGAGCGTGTTGATGAAGAAGCCGATCAGGTCTTCGAGTTCGCGCCGCGAGCGGTTGGCGATGGGCGTGCCGACCGTGATGTCGGTCGCGCCGCTATAACGCGCCAGCAAGGTTTGCCACGCCGCGAGAAAGATCATGAAGGGCGTGCAGCCTGTTCGTTGACTGAGCGCGCGAACAGCCTGCGTCACGCGCGCCGAGAACTCGATGGGCAGATCCGCGCCCAGAAATTGCGGACGGGCGGGCCAAGCACGGTCGGTCGGCAAATCCAGCACGGGCGGGGCGTCCGCCAACTGCTTGCGCCAGTAAGCCAACTGCTCTTCGAGCACCGCGCCTTGCAGCCATTCGCGCTGCCAGACGGCATAGTCCGCGTATTGAATTGCCAACTCAGGGAGCGGCGCAGGTTGACCGGCAGTAAAGGCCGTATAAAGTTGCGACAACTCACGCACCAGCACACCCTGCGACCAACCGTCGGCGATGATGTGATGGAGCGTCATCGTCAGGATGTGCTCGTCGGGGCTGAGCCGCAGCAGGGCGGCGCGAATAAGCGGGCCCCTTGCGAGGTCGAAGGGCGTGCGCGCCTCAAGGTGCAGCAAGCGTGCTAATTCGTTGTCGCGTTCGCCCTCGGGCAACCCGTGCAGATCGCGCAGCGCCAGGCCCAGTTCCAGCGCCGGAGCGACAACCTGCACGGGCTGCCCTTCAACGGTCGTGAAGGTCGTGCGCAATGCTTCGTGGCGATTGACCACTTCGCCGAGCGCGCGCGTTAAGGCTTGGACATCGAGTCGTCCTTCAAGCCGGAGCACACTTGGAATGTTATAGACAGGACTGCCCGGCTCTAACTGGTCGAGCAGCCAGAGCCGCTGCTGCGCAAACGAGAGCGGGAAAGTATCGGAGCCGCCCTCTTCGGCCAGCAGCAACTCCAACAACTCGCGCTTCTCCAGCGAGAGGTCGGCCATGTCCAATGCTGAGGTATCCATAATCTGAGGAATGATCAATGGTCGTCGGGTTGAGGCGTGAGCAAAGGTCGGCCGGCTATTGCAGGGGCTTACGCTCGTTCAACAGGTCTCTGGCCTCGCCCTCGGCCATCTGCTCCAACTTGGCCAGCATGTGTTGCAGGTTCTGCCGTCCGCGCGGGCGGGCCTGAATCTTTGGCGCACCATTACTTGGCTGATTTTGATTCTGCTCGATCACCCGCGCGAGGCCCGCCACCGTCGGCGTCTCAAAGACGCTACGCAACACCACGTCAACATGTAGCGTTTCGCGCACGCGGGCGAGGAGTTGAGTAGCGAGCAAAGAGTGCCCGCCCAACTCGAAGAAGTTATCCTCCACACCTACCCGCTCCACCCGCAGCACCTCCGCCCAGATCCCCACCAGCGTCTCTTCCAGCGGCGTGCGCGGGGCCACATAAGTGTTCTTCAACTCGGGGCGCGCCTGCTCCGGCTCCGGCAGCGCCTTGCGATCCACCTTCCCATTCGGCGTCAACGGCAACTCAGCAAGCACGACCAGTGCCGCCGGCACCATGTACTCCGGTAGCGCCGCCCGTAAGTGCGCCCGCATCTCGGTGAGGTCGAAGGCAGGGCCGGCAGGTTGCGCCGCCACGTACGCTACCAGCCGTTTATCGGCCCCTTCATCACGTGCCACCACCACACAGGCGCGCACCGCCTCATGCCGGCTCAAGACCGCCTCTATCTCCCCTAACTCAATCCGGTAGCCTCTGACCTTCACCTGATGGTCCATGCGCCCTAAG
>DASVQA010000246.1:0-11403 GCA_036389375.1 Pyrinomonadaceae bacterium
GTCCGGCTCGGTAATAATCACGTCCTGCGCGACGTCCACGAGTCGGCGCGTCAGGTAGCCGGAGTCGGCCGTCTTGAGCGCCGTGTCCGCCAGACCTTTACGCGCGCCGTGCGTCGAGATGAAGTACTGCAGGACGTTCAAGCCCTCGCGGAAGTTCGAGCGAATCGGCGTCTCGATGATTTCGCCCGAGGGCTTCGCCATCAGGCCGCGCATGCCCGCGAGCTGTCGAATCTGCTGCGCGGTGCCGCGAGCGCCGGAGTCGGACATGATTAGAATCGGGTTCGACTCCTTGTTCGTCTTCTCGGCAACGTCCATCGCCTTGAACATCTCTTTGGCGACCTTGTCGGTCACCTCAGACCAGATGGCGATGACCTTGTTGTAACGCTCGCCGTTCGTGATGACGCCGTCGCGGTACTGCTTCTCGACCTCGATCACGTCGCGGTCGGCCTGACCGACGAGTTTCTTCTTCGCTTCGGGCGTGACGAGGTCGTCAATGCCGATGGAGATGCCCGCCTTCGTCGCATAGAGGAAGCCGAGATTCTTCAGATCGTCGAGCATCTTGACGGTCATCTCGTGCCCCAGCCGCAGGTGGCAATAGTTGACCAGCGACTGCAAGCCCTTCTTCTTGAGCGTGCCGTTGATGAACGGCAAGCCGTCGGGGATCGAATCGTTGAAGATGACGCGCCCGACGGTCGTGTTGATGACGCGGCGCACGTCCGCCTGCACGGCGGCGCGCAGGATGTCCTGCGTGTCGTGCTCCTGCGTCAGATCAATGAGGTCGCTCTGCACGCGCAGTTTGATCGGCGTCTGCGTCGTGACCTCGTGCGAATCGAGCGCGAGCAGCACTTCGTCGGTCGAAGCGAAGAGGCGGCCTTCGCCCTTCGAGCCGGCGCGGTCGCGCGTCAGGTAGTAGCAGCCGAGCACGATGTCCTGCGACGGCACGGCGATGGGCTGCCCCGACGCGGGCGAGAGAATGTTGTTCGACGCCAGCATCAGCACGGCCGCTTCGATCTGCGCTTCGGGCGAGAGCGGAATGTGGACGGCCATCTGGTCGCCGTCGAAGTCCGCGTTGAACGCCGTGCAGACGAGCGGGTGAATCTTGATCGCCTTGCCTTCGACCAGCACAGGCTCGAACGCCTGTATGCCGAGCCGGTGGAGCGTCGGCGCGCGGTTCAACAGCACAGGATGCTCGCGGATTACCTCTTCAAGAATGTCCCAGACGACCGCTTCCTGCCGGTCAACCATCTCGCGCGCCTGCTTGATGGTCGCGGCATAGCCCTGCTTCTCAAGCTGGTTGTAGATGAAGGGCTTGAACAGTTCGAGCGCCATCTTCTTCGGCAAACCGCACTGGTGCAGTTTGAGTTCCGGGCCGACGACGATCACGGAGCGCCCCGAATAGTCAACGCGTTTGCCGAGCAGATTCTGGCGGAAACGCCCCTGCTTACCCTTGAGCGTGTCACTCAGCGATTTGAGCGGTCGGTTGTTCACCCCGCGCAGCACGCGCCCACGCCGCCCGTTGTCAAAGAGCGCGTCCACCGCTTCTTGCAGCATGCGCTTCTCGTTGCGCACGATGACTTCGGGCGCGCGCAACTCCATCAGTTTCTTCAACCGGTTGTTGCGGTTGATCACGCGCCGGTAGAGATCGTTTAAGTCGGACGTGGCAAAGCGGCCGCCATCGAGCGGCACGAGCGGGCGCAACTCAGGCGGGATGACCGGAATCACGTCCAGAATCATCCAGTTCGGTTGATTGCCCGAACGCATAAACGAGTTGACGACCTTGAGCCGCTTCGAGAACTTCAGCTTCTTCTGCTGCGAGGTCTCTTCCTTCATGCGCCCGCGCAGTTCGCCCGATAGCTCCTCAACGTTGACCATCGCCAGCAGTTCTTTGATGGCCTCTGCGCCCATCTTGGCGACGAAGACGCCGGGATAGTCGCGCGCGAGTTCCCGGTAACGCTCGTCGGTCAGGAGTTCCTTCTCCTTGACCGGCGCATCGCCCGGATCGATCACGATGTAGGACTCGAAATAGAGCACCTTTTCGAGTTCGCGCAAAGGGATGTCGAGCAGGTGGCCGATGCGCGAGGGCAGCCCCTTGAAGAACCAGACGTGCGAGCACGGGCTGGCGAGTTCAATATGGCCTAAGCGTTCGCGGCGCACCTTGGCCTGCGTCACTTCGACGCCGCACTTGTCGCAGATAACGCCGCGATGCTTCATGCGTTTGTACTTGCCGCACAAGCATTCCCAGTCCGTCACAGGCCCGAAGATGCGCGCGCAAAACAGCCCGTCGCGCTCCGGTTTGAAGGTGCGGTAATTGATCGTCTCCGGCTTCGTCACCTCGCCGTGCGACCAGTGCCTGATCTTTTCGGGCGAGGCGAGGCTGATGCGGATCGCTTCAAAGTTGGGTGCGAGTTGCGTCTTATCTTGCTGGAATCGAAACACGATTTTTATCTCCGATCAAAACTGTCCAGAGAGTCCGGCGAGTCTCTAGAGTCCGGCGCGGCCGGAAAGTTTTTCGACTCTCCGGCTTCGCCGAACTCTTTAGACTCGCGACTTTTATTCCGTGATACCGCCGAGCGCGACGACCGGCTTGCCTGCACCGTCGCTCGTCTCGTCCGCCGGCTTGGCGTTCTTGTCAATCAACTCAACGTCGAGGCAGAGCGATTGCAATTCGCGCACGAGCACGTTGAACGATTCGGGCACGCCCGGATTGAAGTCCGCCTCGCCTTTGACGATGGCCTCGTAAATCTTAGAGCGCCCCGCCACGTCGTCCGACTTCGCCGTCAACAACTCTTGCAGGATGTGCGCCGCGCCGTAGGCTTCAAGCGCCCAGACCTCCATCTCGCCGAAGCGTTGACCGCCGAACTGCGCCTTGCCGCCCAGCGGCTGCTGCGTAATCAGCGAGTACGGCCCGATTGAGCGTGCGTGAATCTTGTCGTCCACAAGGTGCGACAGCTTCAGCATGTAGATGTAGCCGATTGTCACCTTCTGCTCGAACGGTTCACCCGACAACCCGTCGTAGAGGATGGTCTTGCCCGAATCGCCGACGATGTCCGGCAAGCCCTGCTCGCGCAACAGGCTGCTGGCATCGCGGAGTTTCTGCTTGATCTCCGGCTCGGTCGCGCCGTCGAAGACGGGCGTGGCAAAGTGGAGTCCGAGCACGCGCGCCGCCCAACCCAGGTGCGTCTCTAAGATTTGGCCGACGTTCATACGCGAAGGCACGCCGAGCGGGTTCAAGACGATGTCCACCGGCGTCCCGTCCGGCAGATAAGGCATGTCCTCTTCCGGCAGGATGCGTGCGATGACGCCCTTGTTGCCGTGCCGACCCGCCATCTTGTCGCCGACCGACAGCTTGCGCTTCATGGCGATGAAGACCTTGACCATCTTGATCACGCCGGGCGATAGCTCGTCGCCCTGCCGGAGTTTGGCGATCTTCTCTTCGTAGATGTCGGTCAGAATCTTGATCTGCCGCTCGGTGCGATCTTCGTACTCCTTGATCTCGCCCGGCAGATCGATCCGCGTCGTCGTCAACTGCGCCTTGCGTAGCGCCTTAGGCTCAAGGCCCTGTAGCATCTCGCGCGTGATCGTCTCGCCCTTCGGGATGCGGACTTCGCGCTCGACCGTCAGATCGGCCGCGAGTTTGCGTCCCTCGAACAACTCGAAGATGCGCGCGTCGCGCTGCTCGCGCAGAATGCGAATCTCGTCTTCAAGGTCGCGGCGCAGCCGGCTCTCTTCCTCTTCCTCGATGGCGAGCGAACGCTGGTCGCGCTCCTGTCCTTTGCGCGTGAAGACCTGCACGTCAACGACCGTCCCGTCAATGCCCGGCGGGCACTGCAAGGAAGCGTCCTTCACGTCGCCGGCCTTCTCGCCGAAGATGGCGCGCAGCAGTTTCTCTTCCGCCGTCAACTGCGTCTCGCCCTTCGGCGTGACTTTGCCGACGAGGATCGAGCCGGGTTTGACCTGCGCGCCGATGCGGATGATGCCCGACTCGTCCAGATCGCGCAGCATGTTCTCGCCGACGTTCGGAATGTCGCGCGTGATCTCTTCCGGCCCCAACTTCGTGTCGCGCGCTTCGATCTCAAGCTCCTCGATGTGGATGGACGTGTAGTAGTCGTCCTTCACCAGTCGCTCGGAGACGAGAATGGCGTCCTCGAAGTTGTAGCCGCGCCACGGCATGAAGGCGACGAGCACGTTGCGCCCCAGCGCCAACTCGCCCCTGTCCGTACACGGGCCGTCGGCAATGACCTGACCTTTCACAATGCGCTCGCCGATCTGGACGATGGGGCGCTGGTTGATACAGGTGTTCTGGTTCGACCGCTTGAATTTGGTGAGCGTGTAGATGTCCGCCGTCACCTCGCGCGAGATCGTGCCGTCCACGTTGTGATCGGCGCGGACAATGATGCGTTCCGAGTCCACGTAGTCCACCACGCCGTCGCGCCGGGCGGCGACGACCGCGCCCGAATCGCTGGCCGTGACGCGCTCCATGCCCGTGCCGATGTACGGCGCTTCGGCGCGCAGCAGCGGCACGCTCTGGCGCTGCATGTTCGACCCCATCAGCGCGCGGTTCGCGTCGTCGTTCTCCAAGAACGGGATGAGCGACGCGGCGACCGAGACGAGTTGTTTGGGGCTAACGTCAACGTACTCGATTTCGCTGCGCAGGCTGGAGATGAACTCGCCTGCCTTACGCGCGGCGTTGCGCTCGTTGACGATGTAGCCGTTCTCGTCCAATTCGATGTTCGCCTGCCCGATGACCCACTTATCCTCTTCCCACGCCGTCAGGTAGAACGGATACGGCTCATACTCGGCCTTGCGCCCGTCTGCGCCGACGCGCTTATTCGCCTTCGTGATCTCATCTTCCGAGATGTGATCGCCCGGCTTGTACTTCGTGTCGCCGCCGTTGATGACGCGCACGTACTCGACGACGTGCCCGTCCACAACCTTGCGATAAGGCGACTCGATGAAGCCGAACTCGTTGATGCGCGCAAAGCACGACAGGCTTGAGATGAGACCGATGTTCGGCCCTTCCGGCGTCTCAATCGGACAGATGCGCCCGTAGTGCGTCGGGTGTACGTCGCGCACCTCGAACCCGGCGCGTTCGCGCGACAGTCCGCCCGGCCCGAGCGCCGAGAGCCGCCGCTTGTGCGTAATCTCGGACAAGGGATTGGTCTGATCCATGAACTGCGAGAGTTGCGACGAGCCAAAGAACTCACGCACCGCGGCCGTCACCGGCTTCGCGTTGATGAGATCGCGCGGCATCGTCGTCTGCATCTCCTGCTGAATCGACATCTTCTCCTTGATCGCGCGCTCCATGCGGACGAGGCCGATGCGGAACTGGTTCTCAAGCAACTCGCCCACCGCACGCACGCGGCGGTTGCCGAGGTGGTCAATATCGTCCGACAGATACTCGGTCGGGTTGCGCCGCATCTTCAGCAGGTACGAGATGACGCTGACGAAATCCGTGGCCGAAAGAAGCGGATCGTCTATGCGGTCGCGCTCGGGCCGGCCCATCTTGATGTTGAACTTCAAACGCCCGACACGCGACAGATCGAACTTGCGGTCGTCGAAGAACATGCCCTCGAACAGCCGGTAAGAGGTCTGCACGGTCGGCGGGTCGCCGGGACGCATCTTGCGATAGATTTCCAAGAGCGCATCCACCGGCTTATTGATCACGTCCTTCTTCAAAGTGAGCGAGAGCACCGAGCCGAGGTCGTCGCGTTCGGGGAAGAAGATCGAGAACGCTGTGACGCCGGCCTGCGCGATCTCCTGCAACTTCGCGGGCGTGATCTCGTTGTTGGCTTCAAGCAGCACTTCGCCCGTCTCTGTGTTGACGATGTCCGCGAGCGCGAACGCGCCGTCGAACTGCTGCGTGTCAACTTCAACTTCCTTCGTGCCGCCCTTGCGCAAGGCCGTGAGCGCCGACCCAGTGATCTTTTTGCCCGCACGCACCACCGGCTCGCTTGCGCCGCGCGGCTTGAGGTCTTGCTCAACCTTCATGCCCGCCAGATTGCTCTGCCCTTCGGGCGTAACCTGTACGAAGAAGCGCCCGTCCTGCACGCGCACCTCGTCCACGACGTAGAAGGCGCGCAGGATTTCTTCGTCCGAGAAGGCCGCGTTTTTGACCGCCTCTTCGAGTTGCGCGTCCGAGCCAAACGCCTTCGGATCGAACTGCGGGTTGAGCCAGATGCCCAGCGCGCGCAGGAAAATCGAGGCGAGGAATTTGCGCTTGCGGTCAATTCGCACGTAGAGCAGATTCTTCTGGTCGTACTCGAACTCGACCCAGGAGCCGCGATAGGGGATGACCTTCGCCAGATAGACCGGCGCGCGCTCGAAGAAGACGCCGGGCGAGCGGTGGAGTTGCGACACGATGACGCGCTCCGTGCCGTTGATGATGAACGTGCCGTTGTCCGTCATCAACGGAATCTCGCCGAAGAAGACCTCTTCTTCCTTGATGTCGCGGATCGAGGTCGTGCCCGTCTCCGGGTCTTTGTCGAAGACGGTCAGGCGAATTTTGACCTTGAGCGGCACGCTATAAGTCATGCCGCGCTCCTGACATTCCTGCTGATCGTGCTTGTGCTTAAGCCCGACGGGTTCGCCGCAGTTGTCGCACAGGGTCGGGCGGACGGCGTTGAACGTGCCGCAGTTGTGACACAGGGACTCGCCCGGCACGAGCGGGTCAACTTTGACAAGCGAGCCGCAGTTCTTACAGTTGGCGCGCAGATAGCGCAAGCCTTCGAGCCGGCCGCACTTGCATTGCCAGTTGCCGATATGAAACTCGACGAAATCGAGTTCGGCCGTGCCGCGAAAGTCGGAGATCGGGAAGACGGAGCGGAAGACGGACTGCAAGCCCGTCGCCTCGCGCTCCTCCGGCAGCAAGTCCATTTGCAGGAAACGGTTGTACGAGTCGCGCTGAATCTCGATGAGGTTCGGGATGCGCGCGGCCGTTTTAATCTTCGAGAAATCGTGCCGCGCCGGCGGCTGGCTCTGGCGGCGGCCCATGCCACTGGTGTTCGGTAGAAGCGGATTTGCAGACATTTTTAATCCTCTGTCCGTGGTCAAATGGTCGGTGATCCGTCGTTAACTGAATCCCTACTCAGTTGGGCACAACGGAGAAATATCTATAAAGACGACAAAAGGCAGTCAGAGCGCACGACGCTCCGACCGCTTTGGTTAGGCATAGCGGTTGCTCTGCTGCAAACAAATTGTGGGAGTAACGAACGCGCTCAATACTCCCCTACCTTAGCTGCCCCGCAGCTAACTGTCAACCGAGCCGAAAGCAAGCAGCGTCGGGTGACGAGAGACGGGCGAGCGTCAATAGGCGCTCGCCGGCCCCTCGCCACGCGGCGCTGATCTTATTTGACTTCGACGGTCGCGCCGGCGTCCGCCAGCTTCTGCCGAATGGTTTCAGCTTCGTCCTTCGAGACGCCTTCTTTGACGGCCTTCGGCGCGGCCTCGACGAGGTCTTTCGCCTCCTTCAAGCCCAGCGCCGTGATCTCGCGGACGACCTTGATGACGTTGATCTTGTTGCCGCCGGCGGCTTGCAGGATCACGTCAAACTCGGTCTTCTCTTCGGCCGCCGGGGCGACTTCACCGCCAGCGCCCGAAGCCGGAGCCGCTGCCACCGTCGCCGCCGCCGCCGAGACGCCGAACACCTCTTCCAACTCCTTAACGAGTTGCGAGGCTTCCAACAGGGTCATGCCCTTCAGGTAATCAATGACTTCTTCTCTTGTTGCCATGATGAACTAAATAACCTCCTCAGGGGTTCTTACTGTTTGTGTCCTTCTTCAGTTGGTGCGCAAAGCCAAGAACCCACGGGACGACGGCCGACGAAGAGTTGCATCCACTCCGCCCGCGCGCGTCCGAGCCGAAGAGACGACCTGACAAATCGCCCCGCTCGTTTTAACCGCGTCCGGCTGACTTAAAATGATCCTGCCTCTCTGCGGCGCGGATCATAAACTGTTACGAAGCGGCTTCCTCGCCGCCACCTTTCTGCTCGCCGATCTGCTTGACGACGATGGCCAGGTTGCGCGGCACGGCCGACAAGACCGTGACCAGACGCTGCGCCTGACAGTTGATGAGAAACATGATCTTCGAGATCAACTCTTCTTTCGGCGGCAGCGAGGCGATGGCCTCAACGTCACCGAGTGCCACGACGCGCCCCTCGACGATGCCCGCCTTGAAGGCGAACACGTCCGGGTTGTCCTTGACGAACTTCGACACGGCCTTCGACAACGTCACGGCGTCGCCCTGACTGGTCGCAATCGCCGTCACGCCCTTGAAGTGCTCGGTCGCCTGCTCGAACGGTGTGCCGGCGGCAGCCTTGCGCGCCAGCGTGTTCTTGACGAGCGCGTAATCCGCGCCCGCCTCGCGCAGGCGGCGGCGCAACTCTTGATCCTTCGCCACCGTCAGCTTGTTGAAGCCGATCAGCATGCCGACGGTCGCCGCCTGAAACTGCTCGGTGAGTGCCTGCAAGTCTGCCTGTTTTTGTGCTCTGGTCTTCATCTCTCTCCGGCCCTCACTCTCTTACTTCGCGTAGGCGGTCTCGTCCAGCAACACGCCGGGACTCATCGTGGCAGCGAGATTAACTTTCTTGACGTATTTGCCCTTCGCCGTCGCAGGCTTGGCCTTCACCACGGCGTCGAGCAGCACTTGCGCGTTCTCGCGTAGCTTCTGCGCCTCAAAAGAGACTTTGCCGACACCAACGTGAATCACACCCGTCTTATCCACGCGATACTCAACCTTGCCCGCCTTCGTCTCCGACACGGCCGAACGCACGTCGAACGTAACCGTGCCCGTCTTCGGGTTCGGCATCAGCCCGCGCGGGCCCAAGACCTTACCCAGGCCGCCGACGAGCCGCATCATGTCGGGCGTGGCGATCACGGCATCGAAATCGAGCCAGCCGCCTTTGATGCGGTCAACCATGTCCTCGCCGCCGACGAAGTCCGCGCCCGCCTCTTCCGCCTCGCGCACCTTATCGCCCTGCGCGATGACGAGCACGCGTTTCGACTTGCCAAGCCCGTGCGGCAGCACGACCGTGCCGCGCACAAGCTGATCCGCTTTACGCGGATCGACGCCGAGCCACATCGTCAGTTCAACCGTCTCGTCAAACTTCGCAAACGCGATCTCTTTCAATTTCGCCACGCCCTCGTCGAGCGTGAATTTCCGCCCCGGCTCGATCTTGTCGAGCGCGGCGCGGTATTTTTTGCCATGTACTGCCATGAATTAATCCTCTGAGGTGCAAGCGGAGCAGGCGCTTTGCGGGCGCACCGTTAACTCCTCCCTCTCAAAAGCAGAGGTCAGAGGCTAGCAGCCAGTAGTTGTTTTTACTAACCTTCTGACCGCTAATCTCTAATCTCTATTCGACTGTGAGGCCCATGTTCCGCGCCGTGCCTTCGATGGTCTTGATCGCGGAGGCCAGATCCGTCGTGTTCAGATCGGGCATCTTCGTCTTGGCGATCTCTTCGATCTTAGCGCGCGAGATCGTGCCGACCTTCTCCTTGTTCGGCTTGCCCGAACCCTTATCTACGCCGGCCGCTTTCTTCAGCAGGTCGGCGGCGGGTGGCGTCTTTGTCTCGAAGGTGAACGAGCGATCCGCGAAGACCGTGATGACGACCGGGATTTTCAAATCCGGATCCATCTGCGCGGTCTTGGCGTTGAACGCCTTGCAGAACTCCATGATGTTGACGCCGTGCTGACCGAGCGCCGGCCCGATTGGCGGCGCAGGATTGGCCTTGCCCGCCGGCACCTGCAACTTGATGTAACCTGTAACTTTCTTAGCCATGATGATTAGCTGTTAGCTGTTTATTCTTCTTCAGTAAACGTGACCTTCTCTACGTCGAGAAAGTTCAACTCAACGGGCGTCGAGCGCCCGAAAATCGTGACGACCACTTTAAGCGTTGACTTGTCGCTGTTCACGTCCTCGACCTTGCCAGTGAAACTGGCAAAGGGGCCCGACTTGATCCGCACCGTCTCGCCCTGCGTGTAGGTGAACTTCGGCTTCGGCTTCTCGGCCGCCTCCGTGACGTTGTGGACGATCTGATCGACTTCCTGCGGCGTCAACGGCGTCGGCTGCTGCCCGCCGACGAAGCCGGTCACCTTCGGCGTCGCTTTAATTAAATGGAAGACGTTATCGGGGATGTGGCCGCGCTCGTCACACTCGATCTGTACCAGCACGTAGCCCGGATAGAACATGCGCGACGACTCGACGCGCTTGTTGCCGCGCATCTCGACAACGGTCTCGGTAGGCACGAGCACTTCCGTGATCTCGTTTTGCAGGTCGGTATCGCGGATGCGCGCCTTCAGACTGTCGCGCACCTTCTTCTCGTGCCCCGAGTAAGTATGTAAGATGAACCACTGCTGCATCGTAGAACTTCCTTGCGCCTGCTGCTGCATCTCGCGCCGTAGCCTCTCAACCTCCGCGGTCGGTTAACTGCCGAGCAGTTTCTGCAACCCTTCAATGGCTCGCGCCAAGCTCCAATCCACCGCGTATAGATAAGTGGCAAAGAAGATGACGGCGATGATCGTGATGATCGTCGTCTGCTGCACCTCTTTGAGCGTCGGCCAAGTGACGCGCTTCAACTCGGCGCGCACATCGCGCCAGAATGAACCGGCGCGCTCAAGCGGGCCTGTGCGCGGGCCCGGCAGATTACGCTCGCGGCGTGCAGCCTGCCCCTCCGGCCCTTCGCCGAAGCGGGCCGCGCGCGGCGCAGACCTGTCGCCCGCCGTCTCGGTCGAACTCGTCCGTCCCGGCGCAACTTCCGGCGCTAGCGACGGTGCTGCTGCGTCGTCCTGCATATCTTCAAACTCGTCGTCTTCTTGTTCCGCCACCGGACTGCTTCCTCTCGAAAGGTTGCTGACAGGGGTATCAGGATTCGAACCCGAACTTTCGGTTTTGGAGACCGACGTGCTAACCGTTGACACTATACCCCTAAAGAGCGCGGCGCAAGGCACAGGGCTGAAAACCGAAAGTCGTGAGTTTCCGCCCCCGGACGCCTCTCTACCTTATCTACTTCGTCTCTTTGTGGCCAGTGTGGCGACGGCAGCGCCGGCAAAACTTGCTGAATTCCAGCCGCTCCGGCGTCGTCTTCTTATTTTTCGTCGTGACGTAATTACGACTCTTACATTCCGTACACTGAAGCACGATATTATCGCGTGGCATAAAATCACCTTCCGCCCTTCAAATCCAATTCAGCGAGACTGTACTAACTTAGACGCCGCGCGGTTGCCTGCTATTCGACGACTTCAGAGATGGTGCCCGCGCCCACCGTTCGACCACCCTCACGAATCGCAAACCGCAGCCCCTTCTCCATCGCAATCGGCGTGATCAACTCCACTTCCATCGCCACGTTATCGCCCGGCATGACCATCTCCACGCCCTGCGGCAATTGCGCCACGCCCGTCACGTCCGTCGTC
>DASVQA010000247.1:0-13725 GCA_036389375.1 Pyrinomonadaceae bacterium
TTCGGGTTCACGGCTCAGGAAATCGAGATAGAGTTGGCGCACGAAGAACGGCGTCGTAAAGACGGGGTTGGGCTGGCCCGGCGCGTCGTCATCCTCAATGGTGACGGTGAGCGTGCTGTTTGCGCCGAGCGCAGCGCCCGCGCCGGGGCTGCTCAAGACGACCTGAAACGTTTCCTGAGGCTCGACGTGTGCATCGTGGATGAGCGGGACGTTGAGGGTCTTCTGCGTCTCGCCGGGCGCGAACGAGACGGTGTCGAGCGAGGTGCTGTAGTCACAACGCGCAAAGGCGACGCCGGGCCGGGTAGTCGTATCGGCGCAAGGGACGCTCGCGGGATCGTCAACAGTGCGGTAGTTGACAGTTGTGACCGCTGACAGATCGTTTGTGCGTGTGAGCGTGAGCGTGGCGCGCGGGACGGACTCGTTGAAGGTGAGCGCGCTTGTGCTGAACTGGACGGCGGCTTGCGTCGTGAAATCGGCCGACTGATCGCTCGTGAGATTTGCGAAGGTGCGGCTCGCGGGCGTAAACGCGATGTTCTGCGCCGACGGCGTGACCGTGTAGTCGCGCCCCTTGGACGGGAAGAAGACGTAGTTGCCGGCCGCGTCCGTCTGCGTCGTCAATTCGCCGTTGAGCGAGAGCGTGACACCACCGATGCCTTGCCCGGCGGCATTGGTGATGCGCCCGCTAATGGCGCGGTTTGTGTTCGCCGCCCAGATGAGCGAGTTGGCCATCAGCCGGTCAATATTCACATTGGGCCAAGCCGGCCCGTTGGACGCGGGATAAAAGTTTAGGCCGACGACGCGACCGGCGCTCGGCTGCTTGGTGGCCACGGCGGGACTGCTGTTGCTCCAATCCGCGACGTGATCTGCGCCCGCAGTCAGTTGCATGTTGTAATCGCTTATGACAACCGGGTTAGTGACTGAAGTCAGGATCGGATGGCGCGGCTGCAACTTGATTAGCGAGCCGCCGTTGCCGCTCCTAAGCGTGTCGGACATAATGTAAGGCGAGTAGACGTCAGTTCTAATCCGCCCTTGAAGGCCGAATGAGGGCAAGGTAGCCCAACTGTTGGCACAGATGGCGACACCGCCACCAGCGTCCACGTAATTCGCCAGCGTATCACCTATCAAAGCGGGATTAACCGGCAAGCTAGTGCCGCCGGCATCTCCAAAGAACAAGACCGCATCGTAGCGGCGCAAGCCCGCTAGCAACAGGATGGTTGCACGCCGCAGAATGAAGGTGTCTGCCTGCCCAATAGTCCCCGTGGCGGTTATCGTTGAGCGAACATTTTCGATAGCCGCATCTGAAGTGGGAGCGGCAAGAATAGCTACCTTCGGCCCGCCCTGCACGACCGTGAACGTCTGCCCGGCGACCGTGATCGTGCCGGTGCGCAGACCCACGCCGGTGTGGCCGGTTACCGTATAGCTGATCTGCGCATTGCCTGTCCCGCTCGCGGGTGGGCTGATATTGAGCCACGAGTTATTGCTCACCGCGTTCCAACTGCAACTGCTGGGCGCATAGATAGTGAGCGTGCCCGTGCCGCCACTAACTGGTACGACTTGGCGCGACGGGGCGACGCCGTAGAGGCACACGGGCGCAGCGACATTGCTCTGGTAGCGCGCGAGACCGAAATCCTTGCCGTTAGCGAGGCCGACGATGACGACTCTGCCATCGTCCTGCAAGGCCATATCGCCCATCATATCCACCCCGGCGGCGAAGTCGGTGGTCGCTCCAAAAGCCTGATCCCGGCTACCGTCGAGGTTGAGACCGGCTAACTTGAAGTTGTTGTCGAACGTAGTCCCGGCGGCGAGGATTTTTCCATCTGCCTGCTGCGCGACGGTGACTTTCTGATTTAAGAAGGCGACGACGTCAGGCAGCAGAGCGCGGCCGTCGCCGTCGAAACTGTTGTCAAGGCTGCCATCGTTATTTAAGCGCGCGACCCCGAGGCTGAATGTTTGCTGCGGCAAAATTTGGCTTTGGACTAGGCCGCCGGCCACGATCTTTCCATCGGGCTGGATTAAGATGGACGTGATGCTATCGAAGAGATCCTGGGACGGGCGCATGATGAATATCTCTGTGCCGCCAAGGAAGAAGCTATCATCAAGGCTACCATCGCCGTTATAGCGCGCAAGCGCCGAATCAAAACCGGCGTCGCCGCCGACGATGATCTTGCCATCTGACTGAAGGGCGACAGCGTGCGCGCTTGATTGGTCGGCAAAGGCGGTGATGAGTTTACCGCCCGTGCCAAAGCTGGCATCAAAGCTGCCCTGCGGGTTGAGGCGCACTAGGGCAAAATTCTGCTGCGCCACACCCACTACCACTATCTTCTCGTCCGGTTGGATAACGAGGGCTTGGGCGAGATCAACTCCACCGAAGAAGTCAATCGTCAACTTGCCGTCGCCATCGAAACTGTTGTCTAGGTTGCCGTCGCTGTTGTAACGCGCAATCTCGAAGTCGCCGCTCGTGCCGCCACCGACGGCGATGATCTTGCCGTCGGCTTGGATGGCGACGGCATGAGCGACACTGTTGCCGGTCGTGAAGGCAGTGGTTACTTTGCCGCCGGAGCCGAAGCTGGTGTCGAGGCTACCGTCGGTGTTATAGCGCGCGAGCGCAAAGACCGTGTCTGAATTCGGCTGGAGCGCCGAACCGGCGACGACGTACTTGCCGTCCGACTGGATAGCAATGCCGCGCGCAAGATCGAGACCGCCGAAGAAGTCGGTCGTCTGTTTGCCGTCCGTGTCGAAGGTCGGATCGAGGTCGCTCGCGGCGGCACGGGCGCGTTTGGCGGGCCAGCATGCGAGGGCTGCGCAGAACAGAGCGCACGCAAAGAGCGCGACAAAGATGTGTGTGCGGGTGGTTAGTTGACGTAGGTGCGGCGACTGCTGCGTGCAGTCGTTAGTGAGGTGACGAAGCAGCATGGGACACTCCTGTGGGAAATGCGACCACCAGTTGGGTAGGGTTTAGCGCGTTTAAGGAGAGGTAGGCTAAAACCCCGTTAAAGCTTTGTCAGGAGCAGGGTGCAATAGCACGCTGTTTTTATCGTTACAGGCTGGTTAACCGGGCCAGAGTCTAGCACGGGTGCGGGAGCTGATACTAGAGGCTGAAGCCGGGCGGACGGTCAGCCTTGCAGATTAGTTTGCGGCCGAAGGGTTAAGTGATCGAGACGAGTTGCGGTTGCGGCAGGTCAGGCTCTGCGCCCGCGCCTTCGGCAAGCAGTTTCTCGGTTTCGGCGACGAAGGCTTCGACGATGTCCGCGCCCGCGACCTTACGCATGGGCCGGCCGTTTTTGAAGATCATGCCGACGCCGCGCCCGAACGTGACGCCGAGTTGACTGTCGTGCGCTTCGCCGGGGCCGTTCACTTCGCAGCCCATGATCGAGAGGTGCAGCGGTTCTTCGATGTGCGCGAGGCGGCGTTCGATCTCGGTGACGATCTCGACGAAGTTGGGCACGTCGAGCCGCCCGCAGGTCGGGCAGGCGACGACCGTCACGCCGCGCTTGCGCAGGTCGAGCGAGCGCAGTATCTCCCAAGCGACGCGCACCTCCTCCTGTGGCTCGGCGGCGAGCGACACGCGGATCGTATCGCCGATGCCTTCATGCAGCAGTATGCCCAGCCCGATGGCCGATTTGATCGTGCCGCCAAAGGCCGTGCCCGCTTCGGTCACGCCGAGATGCAGAGGGTAATCAACCTGTGCCGCGAGCAACCGGTAAGCCGCGACCGTGCGCTCTACGTCCGACGCTTTTAACGAGACGACGATGTCCGTGAAGTTCAAATCTTCGAGGATGCGTATGTGCCGGAGCGCGGATTCAACCATCGCTTCGGGCGTGGCCGTGCCGTACTTGCGCAGCAAATCTTTTTCGAGCGAGCCGCCGTTGACGCCGATGCGGATCGGGATGCCGCGCTCCTGCGTGGCGCGCACCACCTCGCGCACGCGCTCAAGCGCGCCGATGTTGCCGGGATTCAGACGCAGCTTGTCCACGCCCGCCGCCAGCGCCTTGAGGGCCAGCTTGTAATGAAAATGTATGTCCGCGACGAGCGGCACTTCGGGCACGCGCCGTCTAATCTCCAGCAAGGCATCGGCCGCGTCGTCGTTCGGGACGGCCAAGCGCACGACCTCGCAGCCGGCGCGCATCATCTCGTTGATCTGCGCGACCGTGCCTGCTACGTCCGCCGTGTCAGTCTTTGTCATGGACTGGACGACGACGGGCGCGCCGCCGCCGATCTGCACGTCGCGGACTTTAACTGCTCTCGTATGGCGCATAAGGTTTCAATACCCGAAAGGCGAAAGGCCAACGGCGCTTGCGCGCGCCGCTGGCCCGCTCCGCGCTTGAGCTTTACTTAGCCGGTGTGGTCGCGGCCGGTTTGTTGTTGTTGCCGCCGCCGCGCCGGCTCGACACCTCTTTGAGTATGTCGTTCGTGATGACGAAGCCCATCAGCAGCAGCAGCACGAAGAAGCCGACGAACTGGATGCGCTCGCGCAGCCGCAGCGACAGGCGCAAGCCCACCCAGCCGAGCACCGCTTCGACGAGCAGCAGAAAGATCGCGCCGCCATCGAGCACCGGGATCGGCAACAGGTTGACGATGCCGAGATTCAGACTGAGGAAGCCGAGCATCGTGAACAGACCGGCGAGGCCGAACTTCGAGATCGCCTGCGACGACTGGCGCGCGATCCCGATGGGGCCTGCCAGCGACTCGCGCGCCGAGCGCTGCCCGCGAAATATCTGGCCGAACGCCGCGCCCGTCATCCTGAGCACCTCGACGTTGCGCTGCACGGCGAACCGCGCCGCGCCCACCGGCCCGACGCGCTCAAGCGGCAATTCGACCGCCGACGTAACACCGATCTTGTCTTCCGCCAGACGCTCCGTGCCCGTTACCAGTTCGCGCTGCGCGCCGCCGCGCTCAATCTGTATGTGCAACGGCTCGGTCTTGTGCCGGCGGATCACGTCGCGCACGTCGCCTTCGTCGCCGACCGCCTGCCCGTTGATGCTCAGGATGCGGTCGCCGACCTGCAGCCCCGCTTTGGCGGCGGGCGAATCCGGCAGCACGCCGTCTACCATCACGGGGAGCGCGCCGTAGTCCGGGCGAAAGTCGAGCGTGCCGATGCTCTCGCCGTCTTCCACCTGCCGGCCCGGCGTGATCGTTAGATTGACGCGCTGGCCCGCGCGTTCAACCGCCGCCGGCAGAGGTTGTTCGGGCGAGAGCGTCGCGTCGTCCTTGATGCGCTGCCACGACGGTTCTTCGACGCCGTTAAAGAAGACGATGCGGTCGCCGGGGCGCAAACCCGCGCGCTCGGACGTGCCGCCCTCAGCCACGCGGTCAATGACCGGCGCGGGCGAGACGGGCACGCCGTTCTTTATTGCGCCCGCAAAGACGATGGCGAGCGCCGTCAGGATGTTCATGGTCGGGCCGGCGATCATGACGAGGAACTTCTGCCAGCGCGGGCGCAGATCGAAGCGCTCGGCCACCGGAATGTCCGACTCGCCGTCGCCTTCGATGGGCGCGTTCGATTCATCGCCGCCGAGCTTCACGTAGCCGCCGAGCGGGATCAGGCTCAGGCGATAATCGGTCGTGCCCCAACGCCGGCCAAAGAGGCGCGGGCCGAAGCCCACCGAGAAGGTCTCGACGCGAATCTTCAGCAGCTTGGCGACAATGAAATGGCCGAACTCGTGCAGGATAACAGCGGGCCCAAGAATCAAAATCAGGGCGGGAATGTAAGCGAGCAAATCTGACATAACACGTCTCTGAAACTAACGAACGACCTCCACAATGTTCGACGGTTAGAGGCGCGTGCTTCTGCCGTCGTTGCACACGAGTTTACGGGAAACGGGCGGGAAAGTCTAAGAGAGGCAGGAAATTCAATGCGTTGAGCGCGAACTGTGCGAACTCGAAGCGGCCGGCTCAGGCTGACTGATGCGCGCGATCTCCGCCTGCGCCGTCGCGCGCGCGGCGCGGTCGGTCGCCAGCACGACTTCGAGGTCGGTCACGGCTTGGCCCGCGTGGCCGTCCAGGACGTGCTCGATGATGCGCGGGATGTCGGTCAAACGAATCTGCCCGGCGAGGAACGCGCCGACCGCCGCTTCGTTCGCCGCGTTGAGCGCCGCCGGATAAGTGCCGCCCGCGCCGAGCGCGCGATAGGCGAGGGCGAGACAGGGAAAGCGTGCGAAGTCGGGCGCTTCAAAATGGAGCGCCGCCAGTTGCGCCAGATCGAGCGGCGGCAGTTGCCCGGGGCGGCGCTCCGGATAGGTCAGCGCATACTGAATGGCGTGGCGCATGTCGGTCACGCCCAGTTGCGCGATCACCGAACCGTCCACCATCTCGATCATCGAATGCACGACCGACTCAGGATGCACGACGATGTCTATGGCGTCGGCGGCGAAGCCAAAGAGCCAGTGCGCTTCGATCACTTCCAGCCCCTTGTTCATCAGGGTCGCCGAGTCAATCGTGATCTTCTCGCCCATTGACCAAGTCGGGTGACGCATCGCTTCGGCCACGGTCGCCGTCGCCATCTCGGCCGGCGTGCGCGTGCGAAAGGGGCCGCCCGAAGCGGTCAGGATCAAGCGCCGCACCTCGCGCCGCTCAGCGCCGCGCAGACATTGATGCAGCGCGTTGTGCTCGGAATCAACCGGCAGCAACTCCGCGCCCGCGCGCTCCGCCGCGCGCGTCATCAACTCGCCCGCGATCACGAGCGTCTCCTTGTTGGCCAGCGCAACGCGCTTCCCTGCTTCGAGCGCCCGCAGCGTCGGCACGAAGCCGACCGCGCCCACCGTCGCACTGACGACAATCGGCGCGCGCTCGTGCGTCGCCACTTCAACCAAGCCCGCCGCGCCGACCGTGATGTGCGGCAACTTCAAGCCTACTCGTTGCAGTTCCGCTCGCAACTCGGCCGCGCACTCTTCCGTCTCGACGGAGACGAGTTCGGGCGCGTGCGCGGCGATCTGTTCAGCGAGTTTCGGAACGTTGCGCCCGGCGGCGAGCGCAACGACGTGGAAGGGCGCACCGAGCGCCGCGACGACGCGCAACGTGTTGCAGCCGATTGAGCCGGTCGAGCCGAGGATGGCGATGCCGCGCGTCTTCATCTCTTGCTGCCGCGCTCCTCGTCTGCGGGCGTGGCTTCGATGGCCGGCTCAGCGTCAGACCCTTCTGCGTAAGGGTCGAGCAGACGCACCATGCGCCCGGCATTGTCGCGGTAGTCGGCGCTGACGACGCGCCACTGTATGCCGTCGCGGTAGGCCAGCCCGACGTTGACATGGACGGTCTGGCGCGCGCCGATCACCTTCAGCGACAGGCGCGCCTGCCCTTCGCCCGCGCCGGCATTGATGTTGCCGGTGACGAACGGGCCGAAGTCTTTGACCGCGCCGATCTCCTGTCGCAGACGTTCGTTCTGGCGCAGGTAGGCCCGCGCCGTCTGCGCCGCCGCGCTATGGTTGAGCGTGTAGAAGACGAAGCCCACGATGCTGCCGACGAACAGCGCGACCAGCAGACACAAGCCGGCCACGACGCCCGCGACGATGTAGATGGTCTTCTTATTGAACATGCGCGGGGCGGGCTGTGGCGGCTGGCCGAGAGGCGTCATCTGATGAATCTTTCACCGAAGTAATAGACGGCGAAATAGTAGATGACCGGCGCGTTCAAGAGCAAGCTATCGAGCCGGTCGAGTATGCCGCCATGACCGGGCAGCGTCTGCGCCGCATCCTTCGCGCCCGCGCCGCGCTTGAGCGCGCTCTCGGTCAGATCGCCCATGACGCCGAGCACGTTCATCACGGCTGCAAGCAGCAGCGCCGCGCCGAGACCCAGTTCACGGAAGAAGAGAAAGTGGGCCGCCGCCGCCGCCAGCAGACTCGCCGCCAGCCCGCCGCCTGCGCCTTCCCACGTCTTGCCGGGGCTGATTGACGGCGCGAGTTTGTGTCGCCCCAACGCGCGCCCCGTGTAGTAGGCCGCCGTGTCCGCGCCCATCAGGACGAGGAAGAAGAAGGAGAGCAGCTTGGCCGATAAGTTTGCGGTGAAGCCCGCGCGCACCGCGACGAGATGCCCGCCGAGCAGGGCGACGTAGAGCACGCCGAGCACGGTTGCGCCGACGGACGCGAGCATCTGGTCGAACGGCGCACCGCGCAACGTTGCCACTACGAGCGTCGTGATCGTCAGGACGACGAGCGCGAGCAACAGCAACAGCGGCTCGCGCACCGGCAGGTTGAAATAGAAACCGACCAGCAGGGCGGCGGCGAAGATGAGACCCGGCGTCAACTCCGGTTTCATCTGCCTGCGTCGCGCCAGCAGCCAGAACTCGTAGAGGCCGGCCAGCATGGCGGCCGCGGCCAACGCGACGAAGACGAGTTCGAGTTGCGCGACGAGGATCGAAGCGACCAGAACGGGCAGCGCGACGAGCGCCGTCAGGATGCGGGCCTTTTGTTCAGATGCCATCAATCAACTGCAAGAATATGCAAATTTAAATTACTGCTTACACAGACGCCGCGCACCGGCAGAAGCGTTGCTGCACTTCGGCTACGCATTTAGTCCCAACTGCCGCCGCTCCCGCCGCCGCCAAAGTCCCCCCCGCCACCACTGCTGCCAACATCACTGCCGCCTGAATCACTAGCACCAGAATAGCTGCTACTGGAATCGCTACCACTAAAATCATTGCTGCTGTAATTGCTGCTACTAGAGTCGCTGGTGTCGGGTGTGTAACTGCTGGTTTCGTTGGTGCTCCAATTGCTGCCTACGTCGCTGCTTGGACTGCTGATGCTGTAGTCAGTACTACTCATGCCAGTCTGGCTACTGATGCTGAGGAAGTCATTACCGCTTGTGTTGAGCATGGGAGTGTCGTCTGTATCATAACTTCGGCTGCGCCCGCGCGTGTTGATTGAATCGCTGTTCTTGATTACCGACCAAATTATGAAGGCAAAGACGAAGAAGAAGAATATGAGGAAGATAGTGATCATGATTAATAGCTCGCGCGTGTCTGTGCACGTTAACTGATCATTTAGCTTTGGCGACTAGTTGCAGCCCGCCGAAGCGGCGGTCGCGGCGTTGATATTCGACGATGGCTTCGAGCAGGTGGACGCGGCGGAAGTCGGGCCACAGCGTTTCGGTCACGTAAATCTCGCTGTAGGCGGCCTGCCACAAGAGGAAGTTCGAGATACGCATCTCGCCGCTTGTCCGCACAAGCAGATCGAGTTCGGGCAAGCCCTGCGTGTATAGCTCGCGCGCGATGTCCTCTTCACTGAGTTCTACGGCCGCGCGCCCCGCCGTTTGCAGCCGCTCGATGGCGGCGCGGCAGGCGTCAACTATTTCAGCGCGCCCGCCGTAGTTGAGCGCAACGTTCAAGACCATGCCCGTGTTGGCGCGCGTGCGTGCGACGGCATTCGTGATCTCGCGCTGGACGCTCTGTTCGAGTGCGGCGGTGCGTCCGATGGTCTGGAAGCGTATGTTCTGCCGGTCAATCGCTTCGAGTTCGAGCCGCAGGTAACGCTTGAGCATACGCATCAGCGCGTCCACCTCGAAGCGCGGGCGTTTCCAGTTCTCGGTGGAGAAGGCGTAGAGCGTGAGCGCACCTAAGTTGAGCCGCGCGCCCGTATCAACGGCGGCGCGCACCGCCTCGACGCCCGCGCGATGACCGGCGATGCGTGGCTGGCCGCGCTGCGCCGCCCAGCGCCCGTTGCCGTCCATGATGATGCCAACGTGGCGCGGCAGACGCTCCCACGCGACGCGCTGAAGCAGCGCCTCGTCGCGCGACCCCGGCTCAACCACGTCCGCAAAATCCGCGAGCATGCCTCTTTACCCTTCACCGCCGCCTTGAACTGTTTCGCGTCGAACGAACGTCAGCATCTTAATCGTCGCCCGCACTCGCGCGCAACATTCACTGCTCGACCGGCGGCCAGGATGCGCCAGCACTATCGTAATGCACTTTGATCAGCGTCAGCCCCTTGGCCGGCGCGGTCGCTCCGGCGAGCGCGCGTGCGCCGGTTGCGATGGCCTCTGTGATGGCTGCTTCGTCGCGCTCACCCCGGCCGGCGGCGAGCAGCGTGCCGGCAATCGAGCGCACCATGTAGCGCAGAAAACCGTCGGCGCTCGCCGCAATCTCGATCAACGGCCCGCGCCCCTGCGCGCTCCAACCTGCGCTGACGGTGAGCGCCGTGATGTGGCGCACGCGCGTCTGCACGTCCGCCTGCGCGGCCGAAAAGGCCGTCCAATCATGCGCGCCCACGAAGCGCCGCGCGCACGCCTGCATGCGTGCGAGATCGAGCGGGCGCGGTTCGTGATGCGCGTAGCGAGCGAGGAAGGGCGAGAGATAGGGCGCGTTGAAGACGCGGTAGCAATAGGTTTTGCCGCGTGCCGAATAGCGCGCATGAAAATCGGCGGGCGCAACTTCGACGGCAAGCACGCGCACGTCGCGCGCAAGGTTGCCGTTTATCGCCGCGCGCAACTGCTCCGGCGTGAACTCGCGCTCCAACTCGACGCTCGCCACCTGCCCCTCCGCATGCACGCCCGCGTCCGTCCGGCCCGCCCCATGCACCACGACCGCGCGGCCGGCCAAGAGCGACAACACGCGCGTCAATTCGCCCTGCACCGTGCGCGCCGCCGCCTGCATCTGCCACCCGGAGAAATCCGTGCCGTCGTATTGAAGCGTCAGCTTGTAGTTCATAAGACAGTGCCGAGTGCCGAGGGCCAAGTGTCGAGCCGGAGACAGGTCTTCAACTAGGCACTCGTCACTTGGTACTCGGCACTGCTTTTCTGCTGCCGGGTTTGCTGGCGGGGACGCCTTGCGCGCAGAGCGGGCAGGCGGAGGGTGCGAGGGCGGGCACGTCGAGCGTGGCGAGGGCGACGCGGGGCACGCCCACGTCGGCGCGCCCGCCGGAGCGATCAATGATCGAAGCGGCGGCGACGACGCGTGCGCCGGCCGCGCGCAGCGTGTCAATCGTCTCGCGCGTCGAGCCGCCCGTCGTGATCACGTCTTCGACGACGAGCATGGTCTCGCCCGGTCGCACGGTGAAGCCGCGCCGGAGCGTCATGCGCCCCGCCTCGCGCTCCGTCCAGATGGAGCGTGCGCCGAGCGCGCGGGCGACTTCGTAGCCGATGACGATGCCGCCGATGGCGGGCGCGGCCACCGTCTCCACGCCTTCCGCTCGGTAACGCTCCGCGAGCGCGCGCCCGAACGCTTCGGCCTCCGTTGGGTGTTGCAGCACGAGCGCACATTGCAGGTAACGTGCGCTGTGCAGCCCGCTCGTCAACACGAAATGGCCTTCGAGCAGCGCGCCCGTGCGCTTGAAACGATCAATGACTTCACTCGATTGCATAGCTCAAGGTTGGTGGGCGGCGCACGAACAACGCGCCGTTGACCACTAACATTCTTTCCTTTCGTGCTAGAATGCCGCCCCGATGGCGTGGCCACGTAACCTCGTCCCCGATTCGACGCTGGTGCAGGAGACAATCGAACTCCTACGCTTGTGCGGCGGGCACGTGCCGGTTGAGCAAGTGGCCGACCTGATCCTCGAACTGCCCGGTCTCGATCCACCGACGGCCGCGCTCCTCGTCAGCGAACTGATCAAAGACGACTGGCGCATGCGCCTGAACGACGCGCACGCGCTCGAATTGCTCTGCGAAGATGCGGAGACGCGTGCGCTCGGCGAGACCGATTTCGTCGTGGTCGATGTCGAGACGACCGACGCGCGCACGCCGCCCGGTCGCATCACGGAGATCGGCGCGTATCGCGTACACGCCGGCAGCATCGTCGCCGAGTTCCGCACGCTGGTCAATCCGGAGACGCCCATCCCTTCTTTTATCGTCGGGCTGACCGGCATCACCGATCAGATGGTGAAAGACGCGCCGCGCTTTGCCGACATCGCGCACGAGTGGTTGCAGTTTGCCGACCTGGCCGTGCTCGTCGCGCACAACGCCTCGTTCGACGTGCGCTTTCTCAATCACGAACTGGCGCGCGTCTATCCGGGCCGGCGCATGTGCAACACGCAGTTGTGTACCGTCAAGCTCACGCGCCAACTGATGCCCGACCTCGTCAACCACCGCCTGCATACCATCGCCGAACATTTCGCCGTGCCGATCCCGAACCGCCATCGCGCGCCCGACGACGCACGCGCCACCGCCGAAATCTTCATCCGGCTGCTCGCCCAACTGGACGGGCACGGCGTCCGCGACCTCGCCTCCGCGCGCAAGTTCACGATGACAGCGGGCAGCGGGCAGCGGTCGGAGGTCAGGGCCAAAGTTCAATCTTGAACCTGCGACTCGCGGCGCTCGCAACCTGTCTTGCCGGCTAACCTCTGACCTCGGCCCGCTGTCCTCTACTCTTCCACAGATTGCGCCCGACGAAGATGATGACGAGCAGGACGGCGAAGCCAAGCCCAATATAAGGGTAATAGCGTGCGAGCAGTTCTTTGGCGTGGTCGCCGTAACGCGCCGCCAGATAGCCTTCGAGCATGAAGCGCATGGCGCGCCCGATGGCGATGGCGATGGCAAAGCGCCACACGTTGACGCGAAAGACGCCGGCCGAGATGACGAACAGTTTGAGCGGAAACGGCGGCGGCAACAGGCATGCGACCAGCACGGCCAGCACGTCGTAGCGTTCGAGCAGGTCGCGCACGCGTTTCTGCTTGGCCTCTGAAAAGCTGGCCAGTGCGCGGCTGCCGGCACGCCGCGAGACGTAGTAGAGGATGACGCAGCCGATGACGGAGCCGAGCGTCGCGCCCGCCGCGTAGAGTGGAAAGAGCGCGGGGCGCGCGGTCGAGAGCAACAGCAGGACGGCATCCACGCCGCCCGGCAGTGGCACGGCCACCGAATCGAGCAGCGCGATCACGAACAGCCCCGCCGCGCCGAACGTAACGAGATACTGCGCCAGATGCCCAAGCGCCCCGCCGATCTTGTGCCACAGTTTCAAGCCCTGCTGCTTCCTTTCGCGCGCCCCAAAGATGAATTACGACACGGAGGTTGGCGACGGCGCATCCAGCCCGCGCTCCTGCTCGGCCACTGCAGCCAGCCGTGTGCGCCGGCGGTTGATTAAAAAGTAGATGGCCAATCCGACGAGGCAGGCGAGCGCGACGATGCCGAGCATCGTCAGCCCGTACTCGCGCAGGAAGCGCAGGACGCGCCGGCCATAAAAGACCGCCAGCACGCCTTCGATGAAGTAGCGCAGGCTGCGCGCGATCATGATCGTCAGGATGAAACGCCAGCGCGGATATTCGAGCGCGCCTGCGGTCGCCACGAAAATCTTGAACGGCATCGGCGGCGGCAAAAGGGCCGGCACAGCGAGCGTCAGAAAACCGAAGCGCGCGTAAGCACGCTCTACGCGTTCGATATGCTCGGCGCGAAACTTGCGCCGCAAGACCGCCTGCCCGCCGCGCCGCATGATCGTGTAGAGGACGAGACAGCCGATGACCGAGCCGGCGGCGGCGAAGAGTGGAAAGTAGAAAGCAGACTTGTGGTCGCTCGTGCAGCGTAGTACCACGAGATAGTCGTTGATCTCAGGGAGCGAGAGCAGCGAAGAGTCGAGCGCGCCGATGACGACCATCAAGGGCGCGGCCGCATAGATGGGCGCATGCACGATGATCTGGTGGGCCCAGCGCGCCTGTCCGTGCAGCCAACCCCACGCCGCATGCAGCCAGCCGCCCCCCTCGATGAACAAGGTCAACATAAAAAGCGAATGACGTGTGACAAAGGCATTGTAGCTTGTCACTCGTCACTCGTCACTTGTGATTGCGCTATTTGGCCGGCGTGAAGATGCTGGGC
>DASVQA010000248.1:0-17850 GCA_036389375.1 Pyrinomonadaceae bacterium
GACCAGCGGCAGCTTCGACGTGATCAAGCCTTCGATGGAGCGCAGGGACAGGTCTGTGCTCGCCGCCGCCGGCAGGTGGAGCGAGATCGCGCCCGTGTCCGTCTCGACCGACAGCGCGCCGGTCAGCCCCTTGATGACGACCGCCTCTGTGCCGCCGCGCACAGTCAGGCTGACGTGGCGCGGCACGTAGATCGACAGATCAATCGGGGCGTGCGCCCGCGCGGCACGCACGGTGATCTTCAAGGCATCCGGCGCAACTCGCCCCAGATTGATGTTGGCGTCGAGCGGATTGCCGACATCCAGGCCCGGTTGTTGGCGCGCGGCCGTGACGCGCACGCGGTTGCTGTTCCATGTCTGCACCTGCGTGCGTCCGCTCGCGTTCTCAATGACGATTGATGAAAAGCTGTCGCCGAGCAGACGATCAAACGCAGGGTTGTCGGGGCTGGCCGCCTGGGCCGCGAAACCTGCGGGCGGAACAGAGGAAAGAGAAATCGCCAGCGCAATAACGGGGGCGCAGAGCGCGTGCAGCGTGATCTTCATAGTCACCTTCCGGGGCCGGTCGCAGACTCAATTTTGATTACCAGAGCCGAAGAGAGCATGTGCGTTGGGGCTTGGCAGCTTAACCATGCCCCGCCGAAACGGTCAGCCTCAAGCCGCCTTCAGGGCAGAGCTTGCGCCGCTTGAGGGCTGGCTTCAGGCTAATAAAGACGGTGGAGGGTGGCAGAGCGTTAACGCGCCGGATTTGCACCCGGTTGCGCGCCTCGTCTGGTCAGAGCGTGCGGGTAACTTTTGAGAGCGAGCGCGGCGCGTCGGGGTCAAGTCCTTTTGCGTCGGCTAGGAGCGCGGCGAAGAGTTGCGCGGGGATGATGTAAGGGATGGGCGCGAGGAATTCGTTGACGTGCGCGGGCAGGCGGAGCGCGCGGGTGGCGGTGCGGGCGGCCGCTTCGTCGCCGGTGATGGCGAGCGTGTCGGCGCGCAGTTCGTTGAGCCGCGCAAGGAGCGTGCGCGCGCTCGCCAGCGCAAGACCGGGCGCGGCAAAGACGATGACGGGGAAGTGGCGTTCGACCATTGCGAGCGGGCCGTGCAGGAAATCGGCGGACGAGAATCTTTCCGCGACGACGTAGCAGGTCTCCATCAGTTTCAACGCAAACTCGTAGGCGTTGGCGTAGAGCAAGCCGCGCCCGACCACGACGCAGTTTTCCATGAAGACGTAGCGCTCGACCAGTTGTTCGATCTGCGGGCGCAGTTCGAGTGCCGCCGCAGCCATGTCCGGCAGCGCGTCGTAGTCCATGCGCGCCCACTCGCCGTCCGCGAGCGCCGCCGCGAGCATGTGGAAGTGGAGCAGTTGACCCGTGAACGTCTTGGTCGCCGCTACCGAACGCTCGCGCCCGCCGTGCATCAACAACGTCTCGTCCACGAGACCGGCCATGGCCGACTGCGGCTCGTTCGTGATGCCGACCGTGTAAGCGCCGCCCGCCCGCGCGTTCTCAAGGACGCGGTTGATGTCCTCGCCCTCACCTGATTGCGAAACGCCGACGACAAGTGCGCGCCGCAGGTTCAACTTTGCACGGTAGAGCGTGTGTACTGAAGGCGCAGAGAGCGAGACGGGGATGCCGGTGGCGATCTCGATCAGGTAGCGCCCAAAGAGCGCCGCGTTGTCGGAACTGCCGCGCGCCACCAGCACGATCAGATCGATCTCGCGCTGGCGCAGATGCCGACCCAGTTGCGCGACCTTCGCGCGCTCCTCGTCAATCGTCTTGCGTAGCGCCGCCGGCTGCTCCGCGATCTCTTGCAGCATCAAAGACAATGTCGGTTTGCCATCCTCATCCGTTTCGAGTAAAAAAGCATGCGGTCAAATACTTCATTTTCACTCATGCGCGCGGCGGCCTAAACAGCCTGCCCGCGCCGCATTTTGCCGGTCGGATGCGCAACACTCTAGCACGAACTCTATTTTCCGGCGTGGTCTGGCTGAGCGCCCTGCTCTGCGCCGCGACCTTCTGTGCGGCGCAGGATCAGGCGGCGGCAGCGGCAGCGGCGGACGTACAGGTTATCCCGCGCCCGCGCCAGTTGAAGATGACGCCAGCCCTCTTTCGCCTGACCCGCGACGTGCGCCTCGCGCTCGCCGACGCGCGCTCTGAAGATGATCGTTTCGCAGTGCAGGATTTTATAGACGACCTGCATGCCACTGCCGCGCTCGAACTGAAAACGGGCGCACGCCACGCGCGGCACACGATCCTCGTCGGCCCGCTCGACAGCGCGCCCGTGCAGGCGGCGCTCAAACGCGCGGGCTTAAGTGTGCCAGCGCAGTTGGACGATGAAGGCTATGCACTCAGCGTCAGCGCAAGCGAGGTGGTCGTCGGCGGCAAAACGGCGGCGGGCACGTTCTACGGTATGCAGACGTTGAAGCAACTCGTGCGGGGCGACGGCGCGGATGCCTTCCTGCCCGGCGTGCAGATCGTAGATTGGCCGGCGCTGCGCTGGCGTGCGGTTTCGGACGACATCAGCCGCGGCCCCATCCCGACCGTCGAGTACGTCAAACGGCAACTGCGCACCGAGGCGATGTACAAGCTCAACATGCACTCGTTCTACATGGAGCAGGTGTTTGCGAGCGAAACGCACCCGCTCACGGGGCCGCCGCAAGGTGCGCTCACGCCGGAAGAGATCAGAGAACTCGTCGCATACGCGCGGCGCTATCACATCGAACTCGTGCCCGAACAGCAGACCTTCGGCCACCTGCACAAAGTCCTGCGCCTCGAAGAGTACAACGACTTGGCCGAGACGCCTTACGGCGACGTGCTCTCGCCGCAGCAGCCGGAGACTTATACACTCATCGCCGACTGGTACAAGGAACTAGACGCGCTTTTTCCCGGTCGCTTCTTCCACATCGGCGCGGACGAAACTTTTGAGTTGGGCGAAGGGCAGAGCCGCGCGCAGGTGCAGGCGCAAGGCGTGGGCGCGATCTATTTCGCGCACCTCAATCGCGTACGCGACATCCTGAAGCCCTACAACCGCCGGCTGATGTTCTGGGGCGACATCGCGCTCAATCATCCCGAACTGTTGAAGTCAGTCCCGCGCGACATGATCGTGATGAACTGGCAATACGGCGCACGCGACGACTTCAAGGCGCGCATCAAGCCGTTCAAGGATGCAGGGCTTGAGCAGTTTGTCTGTCCCGGCGTGCAGAACTGGAATCAAATCTTCCCGAACGAGGATGCGGCGGTCAAGAACATCACCAACTTCGTACGCGACGGCCAAGCGGCGGGCGCGCTCGGCATGATGAACACGAGTTGGGACGACGACGGCGAGACGTTATTTGAAGCCACGTGGTACGGCATAGTGCTCGGCGCGGCGGCTTCGTGGCAAAGCGCACCGATGGACGCGGCCCAATTCGACCGAGATTTCGACTGGGCGTTTTTCCGCCGCGAGGGTACTGATCTCGTCGGCGCTATCCGCGCGCTCGGCGGCGTCAACACGCTGCTCGGCGCGGGCGCAAGCGACCCGCTGTTCTGGCGCGAGCCGTTCACGGCCGGCTTCCAGCAGCGCGCCCGCGAACTGCACGACAAGGTGCGCGAGATGCGCCTGAGCGTCGAAGGCGCAGAAGAGACTCTGCGCGCTGAAGGACGCGAAGCGCGGCGCAATCGTTCGATGATCGCGGTCATGCGGCTTGCCGCCGCGCGCTTCGATCATCTGGGGCGGCGCATGGAGGTCGTCGAACAGTTTAGCCGCGACTACTGGCAGGCGTATCTCAATCTCGGCGACGCGCGCAAGGTGCATCGGCTGAATCGCTACACCGGCGCGATCTACAACAGCCTGCGCGAAATGGCCGAAGACCTTGCGACCATCAAACAGGCGTACCGCACAGAGTGGCTCGCCGAGAACCGCACCTACTGGCTCGACAGCGTCATTGCCCGCTACGACCTCGCCATCGCCAACTGGCTCGACAAGAGCAAACGACTCGCAGAGGCGCTGCGCGAATATGATGAAAGCACGACGCTGCCCGGCCCAGACGAGTTTGGTCTCGGCGAGAAACCGCAGTTCTAGTTGGCGCTTCTAGTGCTGGCCATCCGTCGGCACATCAGCCGGAGACAGGAAGTAGTAGCCGGTTGTGCCTAACGGTCGCCAACCGTCCGGCAGGGCGTGGCGCGGCACAGCCTGTGCGACGACGATGCGCGCGCCGGCAGTTTGCCCGAACGCATTAGCCAACACCTGTCGGCGGCGCGGCGCATCCGCCGCCCAGAACGTCGCCACGTTATTCGCAGGCTGTGCCGGCAACTCGGCCACGACGCGCACGCGCGCAAGCCGCGGCCAAGCCGCGTACATTGCGTCGCCCACGACGGCCACCGGCGTGCCGGGCGACAGACCCGCCCGCCGCAGTTCATTCGCCACCTGCCATTGCACGTCTTCAGCCGTCGAACCTGACGCTGCATCGCGCGCCGTCGCCGCGACATCACGCACGACGGCCGGCGCAAGCGACAGCGCGCAGACGAGCAACAGACTCCAGACTACAAACAGCAGCGCGCGTTGCTTCGCCGCGTCGGGCGGCACGCTCACGGCGGCCAAGAGGCTTAAGGCGATGAGCGTGACGAAGGGCGCAAGGTAGCGGGCCTCGACGTTGACCAGCAGATAGAGCGCGCAGGCCGCGAGCGCAGGCACGAGCAGGACGCAATAGGCCGCGATGTCATGGACGAATCGGCGGCTGCGCCCGCCGAGCAGATGGAGCAGCGCGAGGCCGACGAGCAGCGCGAGCAGAAAAAATCTGTAGCAGATGTAACGGGCCAGCGAGATGAGGTTGCGTGCGACGGCGCGGGTCTGTTGTCGCAAGTCGAAATGCGGGCGGACGCCTTCATACCAGTAGGTCGGGTCGTACCAGGGCGGGTAAGTGCCGCCGACGGGCGCGGCAAATTCGTAAACGTCGGGCGCGGTGAATATCTTGCGCGTCGGGTGGACAGGGTTGCCGTCGCCTGCGGGCACGCCCTGCCAGTGTGTGAAGGGCGGCACGCGGTTGACGTACCACGCGTAGTTGAGCCGCGCGCTGTCCCCGATGGTCAGGCGGTGTTGCTTGCGCGAGAGCGCGACGACGAGCGGCGCGGCGACGAGTAGAAAGACGAGCAGCGCGAGCAGGACGCGGGGCAGAGCGCGGCCGATTGGTCTGACCGCGCAGCACGCGCACGCCAGCCAGACGAACGCGAGCGGGCCCATGACGGTCTTTGCCAGATAGCCGACGCCGAGCACGAGACCGAGCAGCGCGAACATGCGCCAGCCCGCGCGCCCGGCCCGGATGCGGAGCAGCAAACCGCTTGCGAGATAGACGAGCGCGGCGACGAGCATGTCGGGGCTGATGCGCCCGACGCGGTTCATCTGAAGCGCAGTCCAGATGAAGACGGCGTAGCCAAGCAGCAACATAAGCTGCGGAGCCAGCCAGCCGTGCGGCGGCGCTGCGGCGCTCGCGTCCGCGCGCAGCAGTTCACGATCAAAGATGATGTGCGTGCCGCGTATGTCGAGCAGAGCGCGCAGACAATAGGCGAAGGCGGCGAGCGCCGCCGCGTAGATCAGAAAGTTCAGGAGGCGTGCGACGGTGAACTCTTGATAAGGCGAGGGCTGGCAGATACGCAGCGCAAGCCCGAGCAGCCACGAATAGAGCGGACTCCACATCGCGTTGAGCGCCGTCGCCCAGTCGCCGCGTAGCCACGCGTCGCCTTGATCGAGATAAGCGATGCTGTCCGCGCCGACATAGAGCAAACCGTCGGCGCTGGTGTGGCGGCGACCCCACGCCTGCAAGAGACCGAGCGCGAGCGCGACGAGCCAGTAGATACGTTCGTGGCGGCGCAGGTGCGCGGCGTCCGCACCTAAGATGTATGTCGTCAACATGTGCTCGCAACCGCACGTGAGCTAATCGGCGCGCGGTGCGGAGATAAGTGGGGCGGGACGTGCGCGCTAACGAACACGTCCCGCCCGGACTTGACCGCACGACTTGCGTCGTTAGCGCGCAGGTGGATTGTGCGGATTGTTATGGCCCGGCGGGCATGCGTCGCGACAGCCGACGATGACGCAGTGCTCGAAGGCGCGCACGCAGGCTCCGCGCCCGCGTGAGCCGTTCGTCGCCAGACATTGAGACAATTCGGCCTGACAGGCGTTCTTGCACGTCTCACACTCCGGCGTAGTGCTGCCCTGTGCCGCCCGCGATACATTTGTGCCGAGGCTGAACTGAGCCAGCACGGCCACCACGACCAGCACTAAGCTGGCCGCAAAGTATGCAACTTTTCGCTTCATGTTCCTTGTTCCTCCCGGGTTCGTAGAATGATGCGAACGCGCACGCATGCATGGCGCGCCGCCGTTTCATTGTTCTGAGGGGGTTGATGAAAGGATTGTAGGCCAGTCCACCCGTCCCATGTCAATCCGAATCGAGTGACGGCGCGGCGCGCCATCTTGCGCCGACAGTCGCCGGGCGCTAACGCGCCCCCTTTATCGCGCGGCACGATAGCCGGGGCCGCGCAGCACGCGTCCGGCGTTTGTGGCGGTGCGCTCGCCCTTATCCACTTCGAGTTGCCCGTTGACGACGACGTACTCGATGCCTTCCGCGTACTGGTTCGGTTCTGCAAAGGTGGCGCGGTCGCGCACGCGCGCCGGATCGAAGATGGTCAGGTCGGCGAACAGCCCCGCGCGGATCAGACCGCGATCTCGCAGCCCCACACGCGCGGCAGATGAGCCGGTCATGCGCTGGATGGCCTGTTCGAGCGTCAGCAGATGTTCGTCGCGGACGTAGCGCGCGAGGATGCGCGGATAAGTGCCCCAGCCGCGCGGGTGCGATTTCGAGCCGGCGAGCGGCCCCGTCGTGGCCCGCGCGCCGCTGTCCGTGCAGATGTGTATGAAGGGCGCTTTGAGGGCCGCGCGCAGATCGTCTTCGGACATCATGAAGTAGATCGCGCCGGTCTGCGCCTCGTCGGCGATGATGAAATCGAAGAGGGCGTCGAGCGGGTCTTTACCTTCGGCGGCGGCGATCTCTGACAGCCGCTTGCCCTGCCACTGCTCCAACGCGCGGTTTACGACCGAGCCGATCAGTACGCCTTGCGCGCCGCCGCTACCGAGATAGATGTTCTCCCACTCTTTCGTGTCGGTTGCGATCTCGCGCTTCAGGCGTGCGCGCGTGGCGGGGTCGCGCAGGCGCGCGAGCGTCTGCTGCGTGCCGCCTTCGAGCGCCCAGGGCGGCAGGCACGCGGTGAGCGAAGTGCTGGCGGCGGTGTAAGGGTAAACGTCGGCACTTACGTCCAGACCGGCGGCACGGGCCGCGGCGATGCGCCGCAGGACTTCGGGCATGCGCCCCCAGTTCTGCCGGTACGCCGTTTTGAGATGCCAGATTTCGACGGGGATGCGCGCACGCCGCGCGATCTCGAAGACCTCCGCGAGCGACGAATCGAGCGCGTTCGCTTCGCTGCGCTGATGGGTCGCGTAGATGCCACCGTACCGCCGCGCCACCTTCGCCAGTTCGACGATCTCATCAGTCTGGGCGAAGCGCGCAGGCACGTATTGCAGCGAGGTCGAAAGGCCGAGCGCGCCCTGCTGCATCGCTTCGGCGACGAGGCGGCGCATCTCGGTGAGTTCGGCGGCGGTGGGCGCACGGTTGTCGTAGCCGATGACGTAGGCGCGCACCTGCGTCGCGCCGACGAACGTGCCGAGGTTGATGCCCATGCCCTGTCGTTCGACGCGCCGGAAGTAGTCGCTGAGCGTGCGCCAGTCCACCGTCAGGTTGAAGCGACGATAAAAAGGCTCGTCCTCCTTGATGAGCCGCTCGTTCATCGGCGCAATCGAGCCGCCCTCGCCCGTGATCTCGGTCGTGACGCCCATCATCACCTTGCTCATCGCGCGCGGATCGATCAGCACGTTCTGTTCGGATTGGCCGAGCATGTCAATGAAGCCGGGCGCGACGACCAGACCGCGCGCGTCGAGCACGCGCCGCGCACGCGCCCCGTGCGCCAACTGGCCGACCGCGACGATGCGCGCGCCGCGCACGCCCACGTCCGCGCGAAAGCCCGGCGCACCCGTGCCGTCAATCACCAAACCATCCTTGATCAGCAGATCGTAAACTGCGGGCGCGGCGGCAACCTGGTGCTGCACGGGCCAGCAGGCGACGAGCAGGACGAGCGCAAGCAGGCAGCTTGCCGGACGTTGGCCAGCGTTCATTGCATCCTCCGGGTGGGTTTGCTCGGACGGCGCAGCATCGTAATGCTTCTGTTCCGTCGCTGTCTACGGTTCTGATTGCAGAATAATGGCGACAAACTATAATCGCGGGCGCTGGACATAGCTCTAACTGATTCGGCCACTCGATGACTGATGAGAAAAGCGATCAACGCGCCGGCACGCTCGGCGCAGTAGCCCGCACGGTTGGCGGCCACTTGACGGGCGACGCGGCTGCGCTCGTCCTTGACGTGACGCACGACTCGCGGCAGGTGCAACGCAGTAGCCTCTTCGTCGCCGTGCAGGGCGCGAACGTGGACGCGCACCGCTTTGTCGCGCAGGCGCTCGCCGCCGGTGCGGTCGGCGTCATCTCGGAGCGCGCGCGCCCGGCCGATTTCGCGGGCAACTGGTTGCAGGTGGCGGACGCGCGTGTGGCGCTGGCGCAGGCTGCGGCCGAGGTGCAGGGGCATCCTGCGCGCGCTCTGGCGCTCGTCGGCATCACGGGCACGAACGGCAAGACGACGACGGCGCATCTGGTCGCGGCGACGGCGGAGGCGCGCGGGCACAAGGTCGCGCTGCTCGGCACGGTCGGCTATCGGATCGGCCGGGAGACGTTCGCCGCCAAACACACGACGCCCGAAGCGAGCGACATCCAACGCTTCCTGCGTCGTGCGGTGGACGCGGGCTGTCCCGTCGGCGTGATGGAATGCTCCTCGCAGGCGCTCGACCTGCATCGCTGCGACGCGCTTGAGTTCGCCGTCGCCATCTTCACGAATCTCACCCGCGACCACCTCGACTATCACCAGACCATGACCGACTATTTCGCCGCCAAGCGCCGCCTCTTCGACGGGCGCACGGGGACGAAACCGGGCGCGGCCGTCGTCAACGTGGACGATCCTTACGGCGTGGAACTGGCCCGCGAAGTGGCCGGCGGCGGCGTGCGCGTGCTCACTTATGCGCTCAACACGGCGGCGGATGTGACGGCGCACGCGCTCGACGTGCGCCTCGGCGGCATGAGTTTTCAGTTGCGGACGCGGGCGGGCGACTGTCTGCTCAAGTCGCCGCTCGTCGGCACGTTTCACGTCTACAATATCCTCGCCGCCGTCGCCTGCGGGCTGGCGCTGGGCTACGAGTTGGCGACGCTTGTGCGGGCGATTGAAAGCTGTGCCGGTGCGCCGGGTCGCTTCGAGCGCGTGGCGCATGACGAAGACTTTGCGGTCGTCGTGGACTACGCACACACGGACGATGCATTGCGCAACGTCCTGCGCACGGCGCGTGAAGTGGCGCGCGGCCGCGTCATCACGGTCTTTGGCTGCGGCGGCGACCGCGATCGCACCAAGCGCGCGCCGATGGGCGAGGCGGCGGCCAGCTTGAGCGACGTGGTGATTCTCACTTCGGACAATCCGCGCACGGAAGACCCGGAGCAGATTCTGACGGACGCCGAAGCGGGCCTGCGCGCGGTCGGCAAGCCTTATCTGAAGTTCATTGATCGCCGCGCCGCGATCCAGCGCGCGATTGCCGAAGCGCAACCCGGCGACGTGGTGCTTATCGCGGGCAAAGGGCACGAGGATTATCAGATCATTGGCACAGAGGTGCATCACTTCGACGATAAAGAGGTCGCCCGCGAAGCGTTGACCGCGCGCAAGGGCAAAGCTTAAGAGACTGCCCCTGACATACTGACTATCGCTCTACCGGCTCGTCGTCGCCAGCGACGACCACCTGATTATTCCGCGACCAGTACCAGTAGACAGGCAGACCCAAAGCGATCAAGCCCAGCCCGATGAGCGATTGCTTGGGCGAGGTCATGACGGTGTTGCCGATGAGCCATGCGGTGACGAGCAGAAAGACGACGGGCACGACCGGGTAGCCCCACGTGCGATAGGGGCGCTCGGCGTGTGGCTGGCGGCGGCGGAAGACGAAGACCGAGGCGGTTGCGAGGCCGTAGAAGATCCAGAGCGCGAAGATCGCGTAGTCCGTCAGTTGATCGTAAGAGCCGGAGAGCGCAAGCACGCACGCCCAGAGACCCTGTACGACGAGCGCGCGCACCGGCACGTGTGTGCGCGGGCTGATGTGCGACAGGCTCTTGAAGAACAGGCGGTCGCGCGCCATCGCGTAAGGAAAGCGCCCGCCCGCGAGCACCGACGTGTGCAGCGCACCGAACGAAGAGACCATGAGCGCCAAAGCGATCAGCATCACCGCACTTGCGCCGAGAAAGCGCCCGGCCACTTCGGTGGCGACTGAAGAAGCGGGCGCGACGCTGGCGATCTCGGTCGGCGTGAGCACGTAGTAGTAGGCTAGGTTGACGAAGACGTAGAGCGTGCCGACGACGATCATGCCGAGAAAGAAGGCGCGCGGCAGATTGCGTTGGGGTTCGCGCACCTCGCCCGCGAGCGGCGCGACGTTGTTCCAACCGTCGTAAGCCCACAACGCGCCGAGCATCGCCGCGCCGAAGCCCGCGAAGCCGCCGCGCGCCGCTGCCGACACGCCCTCGCACGAGCCGCCCGTGTCGGCGAGCGCAAAGTGCATCCAGTCGCCGTGTGCAAACAAGACCGCGCCCAGCCCAACTGCGAGCACCAGCGCGATCTTGATGAAGGTCAAAACGGAAGCGACGTTGCCGCTTAAGGCGACCGCGCCGCAGTTGATCAACGTCGTGATGGCGATAGTTGCGAGCGCGACGACTTGCAGGTGGCCGAACGGGACTTCATAGCCGAATGGGTGCAGCGTGAAGTATGTGCCGGTGAGCGCGCCGCCGGTCAGTATGTTGAGGAAGATGGCGAAGCCGACGGCGAGCGCCGCCTGCGAGCCGGTGCGGGCGATAAAGAACTGCGTCCAGCCGAACAGGAAACCCCAGCGCCGCCCGTAAGCCTCGCGGATAAAAACGTACTCGCCGCCCGCGCGCGGCATCATCGCGCACAACTCCGCATAGGTGAGCGCGCCCGCGAGCGACAACAGCCCCGCCACGATCCAGACCGCGATGACGCGCCCCGGCGTGCCCACGTTGCACGTCATCACGCGCGTCTTCAAAAAGACGCCCGTGCCGATCATGTTGGCGATGTTGACTGAAGTCGCGGCCGTCAGACCCAGTCCGCGCACGAGCGTTGGATTGTTCGCTGCCATAAGAGTTTCTCAGCCCGCCCTCGTCACCAGATTTCATTCATCAGCAGGTCTTCGTATGTGTCGCGCCGCCGGGCGAGATCGAACCGGCCGTCGCCGCGCACCATGACGACCGCCGGGATCGGCCGCCCGTTGTAAGGAAACGATTGCGAGAGCGAGTACGCGCCGGTGTTGAGCAGGGCGAGCAGCGCGCCGGGGCGCACATCCGCCGGGAGTTGGCGATAGTCGGGGAGTTTGCCGCCACCTTCGATGTCGAAATACACGTCGCCGGAATCGCAGAGCGGCCCTGCCACCTTGTAGGGCGTCTCGTGCGGCGCGTCTGCGCGGTCGGCCGAGATAAGATGGTAATACCACTTGTAGCTGACCATCGAGAGCATGAGATTGAAGCCCGCGTCGGTTAAGAGCCACACGTCGCCGGTCTCCGGGCGGCGCTTGATATTGCGCACGGTCGTCAACACCAACCCGGCGTCGGCGATGATGCTGCGGCCGGGTTCTAGCAGGATCGTGATGCGCTCAAGCAGATGCTCGGCTGCGGCGGCACGGGCGGCGGCGCGCGCCACTTCGAGCGCGGCTGCGAGTACGTCCACGGGTTCGAGTTCTGCGCCGAGCATGGCGCGTTCTTCGGCGGGCAATTGGTCGGCCTGCGAACGGTCGCGTAGGTAGTTGACGGGGATGCCGCCGCCAAGATTGATATGCTCGAAGGTGTGGCCGGTCTCGCGTTGGAGCGCGACGAGGTGTTCCCACATCGTCCGAAAGGCGGCGGCGAAGGGTTCGAGGTCGGGCGTCTGCGAGCCGACGTGGATGTGTATGCCGCCGACGTGGAGCAGGCTGGGGAACTCCAGCGCGCGCCGAAACGCGGCGGGCACTTCCGCCGAAGTGATGCCGAATTTTGAAGTGAGCAGCGCCGTCTGCAAACCGATGTGCGAGCGCGTGCCGATCTCGGGCACAAGCCGGAGCGTGACGTTGGCGCGGCTGTTTACACGTTGCGCGGCGGCGGCCACAAGCTCAAGCTCGTAGAGTGAATCAACGTTGATCGAGAAGATGCCGGCGCGGATCGCTTCGTCTAATTCTTCGTCCGTCTTGCTCGTGCCGTTGAAGATGATCTGTTCGGGCCGAAAGCCGGCGCGTAAGGCTTTGAACAGTTCGCCGCCGCTGTTGACTTCGATGTCGCTGCCCGCGTCGCGCACCACGCGCAGCACGGCCATGTTCGAGTTCGCCTTCGAGGCGTAGAAGAATCTGACCGGATGTTTGACGGCTGCGGCGGCGCTCAACAGGCGCGCGACGTTGGCGCGGATGCGCGGCTCGGAGAAGACATAGAGCGGCGAGCCGTGCGCGCGCACGAGTTCGAGCGCGTCCACGCCGTTGATATGCAAGCGCCCGCCCTGTGTCTCAAGGTAGTGGGGGATTGTCCACGCGGGCGGCGCGACAATGTGCGTTGACATGGTATAAAACTCCTGCGACCGACAGGGCAGCGATAAACGCGTGCGAAGATAGACTGCGCGCCCGCGAGCGTCAAGGCGGGCCGAGGGCGCGCGAAGGTTGGTGCAAGCTGATGGCTGAACAGGTGGATTGGGCGCGCATCCGGCAGGACTTTCCGGTGACGCAGCGTTGGGCCTACTTGAACTGCGCGGCGGCGGGGCCCGTGCCGCGCGCCGGTCACGATGCCGCCATGCGCTTCTACCGCGAGACGCTCGAAGCCGGCGATCGGCATTGGAGTGACTGGATCGTGCGGCGCGAACGTGCGCGGGCGGCGCTGGCGCGGCTCGTCAACGCCGAACCGGACGAGATCGCTTTCACCATCAACACGTCGAGCGGCATGAATCTGATCGTGGACGCGCTCGAAGGGCGCGGCGAAGTGCTCTCGTGCGAGCTTGAGTTTCCGGTTTCGACGCTCCCCTGGCTGCATCGCGGCATGCGCGTCCACCGGCTCGCGGCGCGCGCGGGCGTCCTCGCGCCCGAAGAGATAAGTGCTGCGATGAGCGCGAGCACGGGCATCATCTGTCTGAGCCACGTGCAATACTCGAACGGCTTGCGCGCGAATCTCGCGGAGATCGGCGCGCGCAAAAACGGCCACGCCTTCGTCGTCAACGCGGCGCAGTCGGCGGGCGTCTTCGAGCTTGACGTTAAGCGCATGCGGATTGACGCGCTCGCGGCGACCGGGCACAAGTGGCTGCTCGGCGGTTACGGTTCGGGCTTCGTCTATTTGAGCCGCGAGTTGCTGGCGCGGACGCGCCCGCGCGCGATCAGTTGGATGAGCGTGGCCGACCCGTTTGCGATGCGTAACGACGAGGCCGACGTGCGCGCCGACGCAGCCGCGCGCGCCGAGCAGGGCTGCCCGCACTTCGCCGGCATCTTCGCGCTCGGCGCGGCGGTCGAGTACGCGCTGCAAATAGGCCCGCAGCAGATCGAAGCGCGTGCGCTCGCGCTCAATAAACATCTGACCGACAGTTTGCAGGCGGCGGGCTGGCGCGTGCTCTCGCCGCTCGCCGACGAGTCTTATCGCTCCGCCGAAACGCTCGTCGCCGCGGCCGAGCCGGAGCGCATCACGCGCCAACTGCATCAGCGCGGCGTCGCCGTCACGCAGAAGCCTGAAGGCATACGCGTCGCCACGCACTTCTTTAACGACGAAACGGACATAGCGCGCCTTGTCGCGGCGCTCGACGAGTTGCGCTGATCAAAATCGCGGCCGGCGACTGTAAGGCGGCGGCCAGTTTTTGCGACTAAGTAAGGAGCCGCGCTGACTGTCCGTTAGATTTCAGCTTGACGCTTTATCGTCTGCGCCGAGTGGCGAACGCGGCGCGCGGCTTTTGTCGGCTGCGCTAAACTGGAAGGAGTCGTGTGCAAATGAGTGCTAATGCGAATGCAGCGCGACCGCTGTTTATCCCCGTGCTGCTCGGCACGCCGCGCGAGGGGCGTATGAGCGAACACGTGGCGCGCCTCGTCTACGGGGCGGTCGGCGCACGCGCGGGCGTCGAAACCGAGTTGATCGACGTGCGCGAGTTGCCTTTTTCACCGAAGGACGAAGGCGAGGGCCTCAAGCATGAAGCCTTTAGCGCCGCGCTGGCGCGCGCCGACGCGCTCATCATCGTTACGCCCGAATACAATCACGGCTATCCGGGCATGCTCAAGCACGCGCTCGACACGAATCTCAAAGAGTACATACACAAAGCGGTCGGCGTCTGCGGCGTCTCGGCCGGCGGCTTTGGCGGCACGCGCGTGATCGAGAATCTGCTGCCCGTCCTGCGCGAACTTGGTCTCGTCACCATCTTCTGGGACGCCAATTTCTCGAACTCCTACAAGTTGTTTGACGAAGCGGGCGCGCTCGTTGATCAGTCTTACGTCAAACGCATTGATAAATTTCTGGGCGAACTGATCTGGATGGCGAAGGTCTTGCGCTACGGGCGCGAGAATGTGCCGATTTGATCTAAGCGCCCCACTCGTTAATGGCTGAAGATTAACCGCGCGACAGTAAGGAGCCGTTATGCCTGACCAGCAACCAATGATCTGCCCCGATTGCGGCGTGGCGATGAATCATCACGCGGACAAACTGGACTACGACGCGGCGCAGGCGGATTCGGCCGAACGCGATTTCGACGGCGTGCTCGTAGAGGCGCACACCTGTCCCGCCTGTGGGCGCACGCACATGCGCCCGGCCGGCGCGTCGGCGTAAAGCGCGCGGCAAGCAAAAAATAACATTGCGGCGATAGACACAACCGCACCTCGTGGCGCAGAATCAGGCGCGTCTATCCAACAAGCACAAGCAGGTTGATACATGACGACGACTCCTGCGCGCGCAGGCTACCGCAATCCGGTCTACGAACACGACTTTCCTGACCCTTACGTCCTCAAATTTCAGGGCGAATACTGGGCCTACTGCACGGGCCTACGGCGCGACGGGCGCGCCTTCGGCATCCTGCACTCGCGCGACCTCGTCCACTGGCGCGAACTCGCATCCGCCCTCGCGCCGCTCCCCGGCGGGCATCCCTGCTACTGGGCCCCGGAAGTGGTCTATCGCAACGGCCGCTGCCTGATGTATTACAGCGTCGGCAATGAGAAGCTGATGCATATACGCGTCGCCACGGCCGCGCACCCATCGGGGCCGTTCGTGGATAGCGGGCAGCAACTGACGCAGGCCGAGTTCGCCATTGACCCGCACGTCTTTGTCGCAGCCGACGGCACGCGCTGGCTCTTTTACGCCACCGACTTTCTGACCTACACACACATCGGGACGGGCACGGTCTGCGACCGCCTGCTGGATGATTTCACGCTCGCGGGCGACCCGCGCCCCGTCACGCGCGCGCGCTACGACTGGCAGGTTTACGACCCGCAGCGCGCAGAGAAGGGCGGCGTGCGCTGGCACACGGTCGAGGGCCCGTTCGTCTTGCAGCACAAGGGCAAGCTCTATCAGATGTTCAGCGGTGGCAACTGGCAGAACGTCAGCTATGGTGTGAGCTATGCCATGAGCGACAGTCTGGCGCGCGCGGACGAATGGGAGCAGGTGGCGGACGGTCAGCGCGTGCTGCCGATCCTGCGAACGATTCCGGGCGAGGTCATCGGCCCCGGTCACAATTCGGTCGTGCGCGGCCCCGATAATCAACAACTGTTCTGCGTCTATCATTGCTGGCGCGAAGGCGAGGGGCGCGTGCTCGCCATTGACCGGCTCGACTGGGTCGGCGAGCGCATGACCGTGCTGGGCCCGAGCACGACGCCGCAACCTGCGCCGCTTGCGCCGGCCTTTGCCGACTATTTCGACGAGGCGCAGACGGCAGGTTTAGGCGCAGGGTGGACGACGGACGGCGGGCAATGGTCTGTGCGCGACGGCGCGGCGCGGCAGGAGGCGACGAGCGGGGTGGCGCGGGCCGTATGCCGGACGCGCGCCGAAAGTTTTATCTTGGAGGTTAGCTTGTGCGCGCTGGCCGGCAATCAGCATGAGGGCGGCGCGTGCGGTGTGCGGCTTCAGAACGAAGCGCAGCCGGTCTGTGAGTTTACGTTTACGGCGCGCGAGGCCGTGTTATGCTGGCCCGGCGCCGGCGCGGGAGCAGTGGCAGCGTCGTTTAAGCTGCCGGCTGATTTCGATCCGTCGGTCTTTCATCTGCTGCGCGTCGAAGTTGATGGGACGTATCTGCGCGTCGAATTGGACGAGGGGCTGGCGCGCTGGCAAGGGCACATGCCGGCCGCGCCCGACCGTGTTGCGCTGCTCACGGCGCGCACCGGCGCACTGTTCGCCGGCTTCGCCCTGACGAGCGGCTGGGAAGATTCATTTACAAGCGACGACTGGCGCGCGCGCGGCTGGCAAGTGGTTGCAGGCGGCGGCGACTGGCGCGTGGTCGATCAGGAGTTACGCTCGGCTGTATCTGCCGACGCGCCGCAGGTGCTCTCGAAGGGGGCGCTGCTCGACGAATACGAGTTGGTAGTCAACCTACGGCTCAATCAGGAGGCAACCGGCGGCGGCAGTTGCGGCTTCTATCCTGCTTCCGGCGCGGGCGGGCACGGGCCGCTGTTGACCATTGAACGCATAAGCGCGGGCGGTTGGGCGCTGTTTGTGCAGATGGACGAGACGGGGCGGCGCGAGGTGTCGCTGCCCGCGTCGTTCGACGGGACGCTCGCGCAGCAGTTTCGCGTGCGCAAAGAGGGCGGCGAGTTGCAGCTTGATTGTGAAGCCACGCCGCTCGCTACGATCCCCGCGCCGGCCGGGAAGACGCGCGTGGGCCTCTACGCAAACCGGGCCAGCGCAGCCTTTGAGTTGGTGCGCGTCACGGAGATAATAAAGCAGTGACGAGCGACGAGTGACAGGTGACGAGCAAACCCGCTTGTCTTAAACTCGTCGCTCGGCACTCGTCACTTGTCACTGCTCAAAATTCTTATGATGAATGATATGGTGTTGGGCCCGCGCCCGGAGGATTTCATCTGGGCGAGCGGGATCGAAGACACGTTCGTGCCACAGGTGCGGCCCGGTCATCGCGCGCTCGACGAGTATCAGTTGATGGGCCACTACGAACACTGGCGCGAGGACATTGCGCTGGCCCGCGACTTGGGCGTGCGCGCTTTGCGCTGGGGCGTGCCTTGGTATCGGGTCGAACCGCTGCCCGGCGAATTTGACTGGGGTTGGACGGATGAAGTGCTGCCCTACATGGTCGAAGAACTCGGCATCACGCCGATCATTGACCTGATGCACTACGGTTGTCCCTTCTGGCTCAAACGCGAGTTTGTCAATAAGGACTACCCGCGCGCCGTCGCCGCTTATGCCGCCGCCTTCGCCCGCCGCTACAAAAGTCTGGTGCGCTGGTACACGCCCTTGAACGAGCCGCTGGTCAACTGCCTGATGTCCGGCAAACGCGGTCTGTGGCCGCCCTACCTGCGCGGCGATCAAGGCTACATCCGCGTCATGCTGCAACTCGTGCGCGGCATCCAGACGACGGTCAACGCGCTGAAAGAGGTTGATCCCCAAGCTGTGATGGTACACGTCGAGGCGGCGGGCCTCAGTCGCGCGATCCGGCAGGATTTAGAGGTGCTCGCCGTCGAGGAACAAAGGCGCGGCTATCTCGCCTACGACCTCATCACCGG
>DASVQA010000249.1:0-9336 GCA_036389375.1 Pyrinomonadaceae bacterium
GCCACCTGACAGATCAGCGCGCCAGACTCAAGCGGGCGCGCGAAAGGAGAGTTGACGATGGCGCATCATTCGCCAGACCCGATTCATTATCTTGCCAGCGACGAGATAGAAGCCGTCGTGCGCGGCTTCGAGGCATGCACCATTGCGCCGGCCGATTTCAGTCACGCCGCGCATCTGACGGTTGCACTCTGGTATCTCACGCAAGCGCCGCGCGCGGAGGCGACCGCGCGCCTGCGCCAGAACCTCGCCCGTTACATCGCGCAGCACGGCGTCGATCCGCAGAAGTACAACGAGACGATCACGGTCTTCTGGCTCAAGCTGGTCGAACACTTTCTCGCTCACGCGGGCGCGGGTCGCGCCCTGCCCGATGTGGCCAACGAAATGCTCGCGCGCTTCGGCGACTCGAAACTGCTGTTCGCACACTACAGCCGCGAACTCGTCGAGACGACGGCGGCCAAGACTGGTTGGGTCGAGCCGGATTTACGCCCTTTGGAGTTTTAGCCGGGCGCGCCTAGCTCGCCAGTTCGCAGACGAGCATTTCGAGTTGGAGGCGCGGCGTGGCTTGTGAAGTCTTGATGCTGAGGTCGGCGGCGGCGATTCGTTCGAGGCGGCGGGCGAGGTCTTGTGCGTCGGCGCGGCGGGCGGTGGCGAGAAACTCTTCGCGCTTGCTGAAGGGCATGTTGACGAGGCGGAAAACCTCTTCTTTCGGCCGGCTCTGCACCATTAGCTCTTTGGCCAGCGCGAGCCGGTGAAAGTTGCTGGCAATCAGACCGATGAGCATGACCGGCTCTGCGCCGTCGTCCAGCAGGCGGCGCAGCGTCGTGAGCGCACGCGGCCGGTCGCGCGCGATCAGATGGTCGGTCAACTCGAAGTTCGACAACTCGCGCGAGCGCCCCACGAGCGCGTCCACCATCTCCATCGTGATATAACCGGCGGGCAACGCGGCGGTCGCCAGTTTGTTCAACTCGTTCGCCAGCCGCCGCACGCTCGGGCCCGTGAGCGCGATCACCTGCCGGAGCGTCCGCTCGTCCGTCTCCGCCGGCACACGCTTCAAGTGGTCGCGCGCCCACACCGCCAACTCGTTATCCGTCAGCGCAGCAAACTCCACGCTCGCGCACGCGTCCATGAGCGTCTTGCTGAGTTTGCGCCGCTTGTCCAGATCGTCTGCGACGAAGATGACGATGGACGTGTCCACCGGCCGCGCCAGATAGCGCAGCAACGCACCCTCGTCAGCTTCCTTCAGACGCGCAAAATCCGTGATCCGCACGACGCGCCGCGCCGCCATCATCGGCAACTGCCCGGCCGCGGCGAGCGCCTGTTGCACGTCCACCTGCGCGAGACTGAACGCGGACTCGTTGAACTCGCGCAAAGGCGCATCCTTGAGCGCCGCTTCCGTGATGGCGCGCGCCGCCTGTTCACGCAGATACTCTTCCGCGCCGTGCAGCAAATAGAGCGGCGCGAATTTGCCTTGCTTGAGTTGTCGCTTTAGCTCGTCGCGTGTGAGGGTGCTCATTTCGCCTGATTGACGCCGAAGCCGTTGACGAGCGTGGAGACGAGGCTTTCGGCGAAGTTGCGCGCGAGGCGCTGCACGGCCGGGTCTTCCTCGTTGAAATAGGTGCGCGGGTCGTTGGCAAACTCGAACTCGCCGCGATAGATGTAGTTCTGATTGTCGTAGAGCACGCGGTTCTGCACCTGATCGCGCACGGTGACTGCGCCGACAATCGTCACCTCGAAGACGCGCGAACGCCCACGCTCGTCAAGCAGCACGCCGGAGAAGGTGAAGCTCTTGACCACGCCATCCACCACCGCGTCCGCGCCCTGCCGCTCGCTCTGCACGCGCAGGCCACGCCCGCGTCGTATGATCTCGTTTGAGACGGCCTCCGTAAACCGCGTCTCGATCTTGTAGCGCAGCGCCTGATTCTCAAACACCGGCACGGCGACCGTGTGGATGTATTCCGGCAGCCCGCTATGCGTCACAGGCTTGTAGCATTCCGTAAAGCCCGACGAACAGGCGAGCACAAACGCGAGCGCACCCGCGCGCCAGATGTTTCGACCAATCTTCATGTTCGCTTAAACCTCGCCTACGCGCTCTCGCCGGAATGCCGCACGATACGACCTGAAGAATCTTCATGTCAAACTCGCCGCCCGCCGGATCGCGTCCGCCACCCGCACCGTCTCGACACCGGCGCGCACGTCGTGGACGCGCACAATGCTCGCCCCCCGCAAGACTGCGGCCGTGACGCTGGCCATCGTGCCATGCAGGCGTTCGTTGGCGGCCGCGTCGCCGAGCAAGCGCCCGATGAAAGACTTGCGCGAAGGGCCGACAAGCCACGGCAGGTCGGGAAACTCCGCAACGAGACGGTCAAGCCGCGCGACGAGTTCGACGTTCTGCGCGACCGTCTTACCAAAGCCGATGCCGGGGTCGAGCACGATCTGCTCACGCATTACGCCGCGTCGCTCGGCCATCGCAAGGCTGCGCCGCAGGCTCGTCTGCACGTCCGCGAAAATGTCCGGTGCGGGCGGCAGACGCTGCATCGTCGCGGGCGTGCCGCGCGAGTGCATCAAGACGAGACCCGCGCCGGCGCGGGCCGCTTCATCAGCCACGTGAAAATCGAAGCGCAGGGCCGAGATGTCGTTGACGATCTCCGCCCCCGCGCGCAGAGCTTCACGCGCAACTTCAGACTTGGTCGTGTCAATTGAGATAACGGCGTGCGGTAGTTTGGCGAGTTGCTGAATGACCGGCAGCACGCGGCGCAACTCTTCATCCGGCGCGACGGGTTCGCTGCCCGGGCGGCTCGATTCACCACCGATGTCAATAATGGACGCGCCGGCCGCGAGCATCTGTTCCGCGTGTTCGACGGCCCGCTCCGGCGCAAAATAACGCCCGCCATCGCTGAAGCTGTCCGGCGTCACGTTCAGCACGCCCATGACAAGCGTGCGCTCGCCGAGCGCGAGCGTGCGCCGGCCGATCTTCCATTCGCGGTCTGCTGACACTGTCATCCTCGAACCTGCGCGAGCATAACAAAAGGGGAAGAGGCTTGCACCCCTTCCCCGCTATAACTGGCCCGGCTGGCGTTCGTGCCCGCGTTTAAGCTGTGGCCGGCCCCGTGATGGGCGGCAGGATCGGCTTGAGCGGACTGCTCGTAGGCTCTTTGAGTTGCGGGCGCTCCTGATCGTCCTTCGGGGTGGGCGGCTGATCGTCGTCAACCGATAGCCCGGCCACGATGCGGCGAATCTGGACGCCGTCGAGCGTCTCGCGTTCAAGCAGCGACTCGGCAAGACGGATCAGCGTGTCGCGGTTGTCCTCAATGATCTGCTTGGCGCGGTCGTACTGGTCGGAGACGATCTGCTTGACCGCCTGATCGATCTTGATCGCGGTGTCTTCCGAAAAGTCGCGGTGCTGCGCGATCTCGCGGCCCAAGAAAATCTGCTCCTCCTTCTTGCCGAAGGTGAGCGGCCCCAATTCCGACATGCCGTACTCGCAGACCATCGAGCGCGCCAGTTCCGTCGCGCGTTCGATGTCGTTGGACGCGCCGGTGGTGATACTGCCGAGGAAAGTATCTTCAGCGATGCGCCCGCCCATCAGAATGGCGATCTGGCCGAGCAGATACTCTTTCGAGTAGTTGTGCCGGTCGCCTTCGGGTAGTTGCTGCGTCACACCCAGAGCCATCCCGCGCGGGATGATCGTGACCTTGTGGACGGGGTCGGCGTTCGGGACTTTGAGGCCGACGAGCGTGTGCCCCGCTTCGTGGTACGCGGTGACGCGCTTCTCTTCGTTCGTGATGACCATGCTCTTGCGCTCCGCGCCCATGAGCACCTTGTCTTTGGCCAACTCGAAGTCGGTCATCATCACGATCTTCTTGTTGTAACGCGCCGCGTTCAGGGCCGCCTCGTTGACGAGGTTCGCCAAATCCGCACCCGTAAAGCCGGGCGTGCCGCGCGCGATCACAGAGATGTCCACGTCTTCGCCGAGCGGGATCTTGCGCGTGTGAACTTTCAGGATGCCCTCGCGGCCGCGCACGTCGGGCCGAGAGACGACCACGCGGCGGTCGAAGCGACCGGGCCGCAGCAACGCCGGGTCGAGCACGTCCGGCCGGTTAGTCGAAGCCATCAGGATGACGCCGTCGTTCGACTCGAAGCCGTCCATTTCGACGAGCAACTGATTCAAAGTCTGTTCGCGTTCGTCGTGCCCGCCGCCTAAGCCCGCACCGCGATGGCGGCCGACCGCGTCGATCTCGTCAATGAAGATGATGCACGGCGCGTTCTTCTTGCCCTGTTCAAAGAGGTCGCGCACGCGTGAAGCGCCGACGCCGACGAACATCTCGACAAAGTCCGAACCTGAGATCGAGAAGAACGGCACGTTGGCTTCGCCCGCGACGGCGCGCGCCAGCAGGGTCTTGCCCGTGCCCGGCGGCCCCATCATCAGCACGCCTTTCGGGATGCGCCCGCCGAGTTTCTGAAACTTCTGCGGCTCTTTGAGGAACTCGATAATCTCCTGTAGCTCCTCTTTCGCCTCTTCAACGCCCGCCACGTCCTTGAAGGTGACGCGCTTCTGCTGGTTGTTCAAGAGCTTCGCGCGCGACTTGCCGAAGGAGAGCGCCTTGTTGCCGCCGGCCTGCATCTGCCGCATCATGAAAATCCAGAACCCGAGCAGCAGCAGGAGCGGGGCCCACCATGCGAGCAGCGACCAGAGGATGCTGTTGCCGCTCGATTGATCCTCGACCTTTTCGACCTTCGGTTTGTTGGTCGTCGGGTCAATGTCGGTCGCCAGCTTCATCACGTCGCCCTGCGTGTCCTGCTGCGACAATTCGGTTTTGAACTGCGCTCCGCTCTTGGCCACGGCGAGCGCCTCGCTCTGTTTGAGCGTTAACTTGGCAATCTCGCCGTTCACGATCTTGTACTTGAGCGCGCTCACGTCGAGGACGGTGGTCGTCCCGCCCTGACTGTTAGCGAATGCTTTATAGAGCAGAACTGCGCCGAGCAGAATCAGCACCCAGAAAATGATCTGTCTGACTGTGGAACTCAAAATTGTTTCTCCGCCTCCAACGCCGATGATAACCTATTTCGGCGTCCTTTGTCGCTCCCGCCCGGTTGGCGCATCCAGCCCGCCTGAGCAGAGTGCCCTCCCCGTCTTCACATCCGCGCCGGAGCAAGACTTAAGATGCCCGCGCCTGACCCGGAGTTGTGCCCGTTCCACACGTCCTGCGTGGCCGGCAGAGTGAAACTTGGCCCCGCCGAATCAACCGCCCGTCTGCGCCAGATACGGCAGATTCCGCCATCTTTCATTCAACCCCAGCCCGTAGCCGACGACGTATTCCGCCTCAGTCTCGAACGCTCGCCAATCGGGCACGAGTTCAACCCTGCGCCGGCCGGGCTTGTCAATCAGCACGCAGAGTTTCAACTCGCGCGCGCCGCGCGCCGCCAGTTGCCGGACGACGTACTCCTGCGGCACGCCCGTCGCCAGCACGCTGTCAACGAGCAGTACGTCGCGCCCCGCAAGTTCGGTTTGCGTGCTGAACTGTAAATCCTGCACGCCGCCGAGCGAGCGGTGATCGTAGCGTAGGAAGCCCGTGCGCAGCGGGAGTTGGAGTTGGCGCAGGAGGTCTGCGAGAAAGATGAAGCCGTCTTCGAGCGTGCCGAGCACGGTCAACTCGCGGTCGCCGTAAGCGCGTGTGATGTCGGCGGCCAGCGCAGCGACGCGCTCCGCGATCTGCGCCGCACTGAACACCTCTACGAGCCGTCCGTCCATCAAAGCACTCCGGCTGCAAATCTAAAACCGTCAAGCGAAAACCGCCCACCAAGACGACTGGGCGGCTCGCGCATCCGGATTTCATCTTAAACTTCGCCCAAGCCTTTTTCAACTCTTTGCCGCGCCGCTGCGGGATGAAAGACGAGCACGCCGCGCCGCCGCTCGACCGCCGCCCCGCCCGGCAACTCCGCCACGCGCCGCCCGCGCTCGCCCACGAGCAGACCCTCGACCCCGCTCAGGTGCGCCAGCGTCAACCGCCGCAGATCGCCCCGCCCCGCTTTGAGCCATTGTCTGAGCGCCCGCCGCCGCACCGCCGCGTCCGCCGCCCGCAAGGGGCCGACGCGCAAAGGCCAAGCCGCCTCTGCGTCCTCTCGCGGCGCTTGTCCGCCTGGCGCACGCGCGGCGAGCAACAACTGCGCGGCCTGCGTTTCGAGGGCCGAGGCGTCGGCGCGGAGCAGTTCGGCCGTGCGGGCAAGCGCCGCGACCGCGCGCGGGTTGAACGTCTCCATGAGCGGCAGCAGTTGCCGCCGCACGCGCACACGCGCGAAACGCTCGTCCTCGTTGAGCGCGTCGGCGCGCACGTTGATGCCGCGCATGCGGCAATACAGCGCCGTCTCTGCGCGGCGCGCCCAACCGAGCAGCGGCCGCACGAGCAACACGCTTGGCGCTTGTGCATCGAGCGCGCGCACGGCGCGCATCCCGCCGAGACCCTCTGCGCCGCTTCCGCGCACGAGTGCGAGCAATAATGTCTCCGCTTGATCGTCCATCGTGTGCGCGGTCAACACGCCGTGCGCGCCCTGCGCGCGGGCCGTGCGGGCCAGAAACTGGTAGCGCACACGCCGCGCCGTCTGCTCAAGATTGTCGCGCACCGCCTGCGCCTGCCGGCCGACGTTGGCGCGCTCGACCACGACCGCGTGACCGAGTTCGCGCGCGAGGCGTGCAACCCACGCCGCGTCCGCCGCGCCTTCCGCGTCGCGCAGACCGTGATCGAGATGTGCGACGGTGAGTTGCGTCTTGAGTCTCTGCGTTTTTGTTAGCTCGTCGCAGGCGAGCAGCAGCGCGGTCGAATCCGCCCCGCCGGAGACGGCGACGACGAATCGCGTCTCGGCCAGCGGCAACGCCAGCCGCCGCCACTCGGCCAGCAGGCGGCGCGCAAAGGCGCTCAGCGGCGCGCTCCGTGTCGGCAAACTCACGCGCGCATTATCGCGCACGCGCCACGTCGCTGGCGACCGTGCGCGCGCGGCTATGACGCGCCATCTCCGCCGCCCCCGCCGGTTTCGTGTTACGATGCGCCGGCCCGGCGCGCGCGAAACTTTTTGGGTCGAGGATGAAAGCAGATGCAGCCTGACGAAACGCAGACGCAGCCCACGAAGCACCTGCGCGAAACTGCACACGAGCCGACGATGGGCACGCCCGTCTGGGGCGAGCAAGACTCGCAGGCGTTCATAGATTACGGGCGCTACTTCGTGCCCGAACGCGAGGAGCAGATCGCGATCATCTGCGAGTTGATCGAACCGCGTGCCGAACCGTTCCGCGTAGTCAAACTCTGTTGCGGCGAGGGCTTGCTGGCGCGCGCGCTGCTCACGCGTTTTCCGCAATGCACCGTCGCGGGCTACGACGGCTCGCCCGAAATGCTGCGCGCGGCGCAGGCGAACCTCGCGCAGCTTGCCGGCCGCTTTGCGCCTGTGCAATTCGATCTGGCGGCGGCCGACTGGCGCACAGGGCAGACGCCCGCGCACGCCGTCGTCTCATCGCTTGCCATACATCATCTCGATGCGGCCGAGAAGCAGGAACTGTTCCGCGCCGTCTTCCGCATGCTCGCACCGGGCGGCGTGTTCGTCGTCGCGGACGTGATCGAGCCGGCGCACGCGCGCGGGCTGGCCGTCGCCGCGCGCGCGTGGGATGATGCCGTGCGCCGGCGCGCCCTCGAACTCGACGGCGACACGGCCGCCTTCGACTTCTTCACGCGCGACGGCTGGAATCTCTATCGTCATCCCGACCCGATGGACAAGCCCGCGCGCCTCTTCGAGCAACTGCAATGGCTCGCCGCCGCCGGCTTCGCAGATGTGGACGTACACTGGCTCAAGGCCGGGCACGCCGTCTTCAGCGGACACAGAGAAAGGGATGAAGAATGAGGGATGAAGAGGAAGAACTGTTCTGTTCAGCCCTCAGCCCTATCGTTGAAAGGAGCGACGCGAATGGCGGATGAGAAAGTGAAAGCAGGGCCGGATGTGGCGGAGGCGAGCGCCGCGCCGAGCGTTAAGATTGACGTGTCGCGGCGCATCACGCGCGACCCGCTCTGGTGGGGCATCCTCGCCGTCTACCTGCTGCTGTTCACGAGCACCGGCTATCTGGCGTTCTTCGGGCGCGACGTGAATCCGGCCTTGAACCCAAACGCGGATGCTTTGGCCGCGAAATTGAATGATGAAGCGACCAAGAATTTCATCATGACCACGCTGAAAGACGAAGCGGACGAGCACAAGAAGAAGGACGGACTGGCCTTGCAATCCTTCAACATCGTGCTCGGCTCGCTGCTCGGTTTTCTGTCGGCCTCGGCCGTGTCGCGCGTGTCGAGTAAAAACGAAACCTGAGCGCGGCGGCATGCCGTTCGAGTCAGTGCAGCGCACAAAGTCTAAACGGGCGCGCTAAAGAGATGATCTCTTTAGCGCGCCCGCTCTTTTAGGGCCCGAACCTAGCGCCGCACAAGCGCCCGCACACGGGCTGAACCCAACTAACTGCGCCGCTCAATCAAGGCACGTCGGGGCGTACCAGCGCCGACTCTTTGTCGCCGACGAACACGTTGAGCACGGTGAAGTTCGACGGGATGCCGGTGGCAAAGGCGTGATTCGTCAGCAACAGCGCGCCATGCTTGTCGAAGGCGGCGTTGGCGGGCGAATCGTAGGGGAAGATGGGGCTGCCCGGCGGATTCGAGAGGCGCGTCTCCTCAGTGCCGTCGGGGCGCAGGATCGAGATGCCGGAGTTGAAGGGCGCGGCCAGCACGACGTAGAGATTGCCGGAGCGACCGAAGGCGATGCCGTCCGGCGCGTCGCCGTCGTACTGATGAAAGACTTGCAGGTCGGCGGCCGCCGGGGCATTCACGAGCGGCAGCGTGTAGATTTTCCCGCCGAGGAAGTTGCCAAAGGGGCCGACGCCTTCGGCCGTGATGGCGAAGAAAAGCTTCGTGCGGTCTGGGCTGAGCCGCAGCCCGTTCGGGCCGAAGGGCGTATCGAGCCGGCTATCCTGAAACCAGATTTGCGGTTGCCCGCCGCCGGCAGGGATGCGCCAGATGGTCGCCTGAAACGAGTCGGTCTCGTAGAGGTTGCCGGCTTCGTCGAAGGCTATGTCGTTCGGGAGCGGTGGCAGATCGAGAAACGTGGGCGAGCAGGGCGCAGGTGTGCTCGCGCAAGGGTGCAGGTCGGGGAGCGGGCTGGCATAGACCTCTTGCGCGCCGCTACCCGTGTCGAGCCGCACGATGCCGAATTGCGTGTTGACCACGTAGAGCCGGCCCGCGCCGTCGAACGCGATGCAGGAGTTGGCGTGATCCTGCGCCAGATTTTCGCCCTGAATGGCATACTCGCGCACAGTCG
>DASVQA010000250.1:0-14195 GCA_036389375.1 Pyrinomonadaceae bacterium
TAATGTAGGAATTGAAAACTCCACGCCGCGCCGACGAGCCAGAACGTGCCGAACAACGCGTTGAGATGCGCGGCGCGCGCCAGTTGCGGCGTCAGCACCGGATCGCCGATGCCGAACTTCTTTGTCACCGCCGCCGCCAGCCAGAAGCCTGTAACCATCCCAAGCGAGAACAACAGCGCTCCGGCGAACGCCATGCGTTTGCGAATCTGATCTATTTCAGTCATAAGCGAGCAAAGCGGCGAGTGCTAATAGTCAGGTGGTAAAAGTTTGCGGCTGCCCGGCGCGAGACTTTGCGCGCGCTAAACCGCCCGGAGCGCGCGCATTTTAACGTGTCAGTCAGCGCTTGTCACTGTCTGATAAAAACCGGCCTGTCGGTACGACTCGTCGAGTAATTCAACCGGATGACAGACACGCAAGGGGAGTCCGCGCAACTGCGCGCCCGCGCTGATCTGCATGTGACAACCGGGATTGCCCGTCGCCACAAGCGGCGCGCCCGTCGCCGCTACGTGCTTGAGTTTTTCAGCCAGCACACGCGCGGCCAGCTCCGGCTCAAGCATGTTGTAGACGCCCGCGCCGCCACAGCACACGTCGCTGCCTGTGAGCGGCGCAAAGACAAGATCGGGAATGGCGCTCAGCAGCGCCAACGGCTCAGTCGTGGCGCGCTGCCCGTGTAGCAGATGGCACGAAGCATCATAGGTCGTGACGGGCGCGGAGATGTGTGCGCCTGTGCGCAGACCCGTCGCCTGCAACTGCTGGCTAATGTCGCGCACACGCGCACTGAAGCGGCGTGCGCGGCCGGCGTACTGCGGATCGCCGGCCAGTAGTTGCCCGTAGGACGCGAGCATTGCGCCGCAGCCACCGGCATTCGTGACGACCGGCGCAGCCTGTTCGTCCGCGAAGGCTTCGATGTTCTGCCGCGCAAGCTGGCGCGCACCCGCTAGATCGCCCGCGTGCGCGTGCAGCGCGCCGCAACAGACCTGTCCGCGCGGGCGCTCGGTCTGACAACCGTTCGCCGCGAGCACGCGCGTCGTCGCGCGATTGATGCGCGCGAACAGGCCTTCCATCACGCAGCCCGCAAATAGCAGCGCGCGTGCGTCGTTCGCGGCGACGGCCGGAGGCTGCGTGTGCGCGGGCGCGGGCGCGGCGCGCTCGGTTAAAGGTATGGCGGCCGAGCCGGCGAGCAGCGCAAGCGCAAAGTCGAAGCGCGGGGCTAGGAGGCGCGGCAGTTTCGTTGCGCGTAAAAGTTTGGCGAGGCGCAGGTCGCGCGCGCCACGCGCGGCTGAAAAGGCGAGGCGCAGGCGCGCAGGGTGCAGCCAGATGTGCCGCAACGCAAACCGCAGCAGGCGATTCGTCCAGCCAGTCCGCACGCGCACGCGCTGCAAGTCCGCGCGCGCCGCTTCGAGCAGTTGCCCATACTCGACGCCCGCCGGGCACGCGCTCTCGCACGCGCGACAGCCAAGACAACGATTGATGTGGCGCTCGAAGGTGGGCGAAGTCGCGGGCAAGCGGCCTTCCTCGACCGCGCGCATCAGGTAGATGCGCCCGCGCGGGCCGTCGTTCTCGTCGCCCGTATGCACGTAGGTCGGGCACGCTTCAAGACACAGCCCGCAATGCACACACGCAAGCAGTTTGCTCTCTTCATGGGCGAGCGCCGTGTTGAGTTGCGAAGACATCGGTAAACGTTAAGCAGTCGGCGGCAGGCGTCGGTCGCTGAGCAAACAGCGCACGCCTGCTGCGCTAAAAAAATCTTCCGGGCGCAAGCAGCCCCGCCGGGTCGAGTTGCTGTTTGATGCGGCGCATCAGTTGTGCGGGTGCGGCGCGCACGCCCCACGCGTCAATCTTTTGCCTGACCTCTGTGGGCGCGCGTTCGACGACGAGCACGCCGCCGAGCGTCTCTGCCGTGCGACGCACGCGCACGAGTCTCGCGGTCACCTGCGCTGCGCTCTCCGCCGCCGCCTGCATAACACGCACACGTCCATCGCCAAGACCGGCGTGCCAGCACAGCGTAGCGTCTCCTTCATGCTCGACCCGCAACGCTGCGATGAGCGCCGGCAAGTCTGTCGGTTTGACGCTTGCGCGCCAGCCGAGTTGATAGCTTGCGCGGCACGGCTCGGCGGCGAGCGCCTGCCAGAGTGGTGCGTCGGCGGTGATGAGTTCGAGCGCGTCGGCGCGTGCAAACAATGAGCGGGCACGCCGCACCTGATCGACGACGGTCGCTTCCTTGCTGGCGAAGCGCACGAGCAATGCGCTCTGCCCGTGCGGTGCGTCGAGGCCGAGGCGCGCGGCCAGCGCAGGGCCGAGCAGTTCAAGGGCGACGGGTAAAAAATCTCCCGCGCGCAACCGGCGCGCACCGTCGAGCAACGTGTCGCCGGACGCGGCGCGGACGACCATAGTTGTCATGTGCGCGGGGCGCGGACGCAGCTTGCACGTTAGCTCCGTGATCAGTCCGAGCGTGCCGTAGCTGCCGGTAAACAACTTGCAGAGGTCGTAGCCCGCAACGTTCTTGACGACGTGGCCGCCGGCCTTGATGTAGCGTCCGTCGGCGAGGACGACGCGCAGCCCGAGCACGTAACCGCGTGGGAGTCCCTGACTGAAACCGTGCGCGCCGCCGAGGCCGGTGGCGATGACGCCGCCGATGGTCGCGCGCCCGTCGTCCGGCGGATCGATGGGCAGCCATTGACCTGCGCGCCCGGTCGCTTCGTTGAACGCGGCGAATGTCAGACCCGCTTCGGCGGTGGCGACCAGATCGGCCGGCTCGTGTCGGATGAGCCGCGCCATGCGCCGCGTGTTGATGATGACGCGCGTGCTGGTGCAAGACTGACCCGCGTCGAGCCACGTAGCCGCGCCGGCCGGTACGACCGGCCAGCCGTCATGCGCGCACAGGCGCATGATCTCGCATGCCTCTTCGGCCGAAGCAGGCGCGACCGTGACCGCGTCCTGCGCCGCCGCGACGTGCTCAGCGCCGACCAGCGCGGCGAGTTGCCGGTGTGCGCGTTCGGGTGCAAAGGCAGCGCGAAGCGGTGCGGGCTGCGACCTGTTCGGTGTGCCGCTTGCGGCGAATGGTTGTTGACGTGCGGCGGCGACGAACGCAGCCGGTTGCGCGTCGGCCGCGTTGCCATTCGCGCGGCGCGTGCCGGCCCGTGCGGCGCGTGCTTCGCCGCAGCCACGCGGGGCGGGGATGATCTTGCCGGGGTTGCATAAGCCCGACGGGTCGAAAGCCGCGCGCACTTGCAGCATCGTCGCCAGATCGTCGGCGGAAAAGATGAGCGGCAGATAGGCTTTCTTGTCTAGCCCGACGCCGTGCTCGCCCGTGATCGTGCCGCCGGCGCGTACGCAGGTCTCCACGATCTCATGGCTGGCCGCTTCGACGCGCCGGACTTCGTCCGCGTCGCGCAGGTCGAAGCAGATGAGCGGGTGCAGATTGCCGTCGCCCGCGTGGAAGACGTTGGCGAGACGCAAATGATAGTGCGCGCCGATGCGATAGATGTCCGCGAGCACTTCGGGCAGGCGCGAGCGTGGCACGACCGCGTCTTGCAGCATCAGGTCGGGCGCGAGCCGGCCCATCGCGCCAAACGCCCCTTTGCGCGCCGCCCAGAGTTTTTTGCGCTCGGCCTCGTCGGCTGCGCGGCGCACGTGGCGCGCGCCGTGTGCGCGACAGATCGCTTCAGCTTGCGCCGCTTCATCATCCAGCCCTGCTTCGAGACCGTCTAGTTCGATAAGGAGCGCGGCCTCTGCGTCGGGTGGCAGCCCCGCCGCAAAGACGCTCGCTTCGACCGCGCGGATCGTCGCGCCGTCTAACATCTCCAACGCGGCGGGCACAAGACCGGCCGCGATGATCGCGGAGACGGCGCGGCTCGCCGCGTTCACGTCCGCGAAGTCCGCCAGGAGCGTCCGCACGGCCGGCGGCAGCGGCACGAGGCGCACGGTCGCTTCCGTCGCAATGCCGAACGTCCCTTCAGCGCCGACGAAGACGCCGAGCAGATCGTAGCCCGGCGCTTCCGCGCCCGCGCCGCCGAGATCGATCACCGTGCCGTCGCTCAACACGACACGCGCCGCCAGCACATGATCGGTCGTCGTGCCGTATTTCAGACAGTGTATGCCGCCCGCGTTCTCCGCGATGTTGCCGCCGATGGTGCAGCTTGCGCCGCTCGAAGGATCGGGGACGTAATGCAAGCCGTGCGCGGCGACGGCGCGTGAGAGTTGCGCGTTGACGAGTCCCGCCTCGACGATTGCGAGCCGGTTCTCAGGTTCGACCTTAAGCACGCGGCGCATGCGCGCAAGCTCTATGACGACGCCTTGATCGAGCGCGAGCGCGCCGCCCGACAGACCTGTGCCCGCACCGCGCGGGGCAAACGAGACGCCCGCGCGGGCGAGTTCTTTGACGACGGCGGCGGCCTCGTCCGTGCTCGTCGGAAAGACGACGGCGCGCGGCCTGTGCTTATGCTGCGTCAACCCGTCGCACTCGTAGACGAGCAGTTCTGCCGGCTCGTTGATGACACCGTCAGCCCCGACGATGGCGCGTAAGTCTTGGACGAGTTGATCCACGTGTGCAAGCGGCCGTTGGACTTTGGAAATTTTGACCGGACAGGCGTGGTCAATGATACACTACGCGCCCGGTCAGCGCGTAACAGCCCTTTTTGTTCCCTTATGAAACGCAAAACTTTCGGCGCGCTCTGCCTCGTCGCGTGGCTTATGAATGGCGTCATGCCTGTGCAGGTTAATGGTCAAACGTGGCCGGCCGATCTAGTCGTCGTCAATGCCAACGTCCACACAATGGACAGCGCGCGCCCGCAGGCCGAAGCGGTCGCGATCTACGGTCAGCGCATCGCCGCCGTCGGTACGACGGCCGAGATCAGACGCATGACCGGCACACAGACGCGCGTCATTGACGCGCACGGCGCGCTCGTCCTACCCGGCTTCAACGACGCGCACGTGCATTTCATTGACGGCGGCTTTCATCTCGCAAGCGTCTCTTTGCGCGATGCCAGCAGCCCGGCGGAATTTGCCGAACGCATCCGGCAGTTCGCCGCCAGAACGCCGAAGGGGCGCTGGATCACGGGCGGCGACTGGGATCACGAGCGTTGGCCGGGCGCGCCGCTGCCGACGAAGGAGTTGATTGATAGGTTCACGCCCGATCATCCCGTCTTCGTCAACCGGCTCGACGGGCACATGTCGCTCGCCAACAGCGCCGCGCTGAAACTCGCGGGCGTAACGCGGGCGACGAAAGATCCGCCCGGCGGGCTGATCGTGCGCGACGCGCAGGGCGAGCCGACCGGCGTCCTTAAAGACGCCGCGATGGCGTTTGTCAACGACAAGATTCCCGCTCATTCGCTCGACGAGATGCTCGACGCCTTGCGCGCCGCGACGAACCACGCGGCGAGTCTCGGCGTGACGAGCGTGCAGGACATGTCGGCGGGCGATGATGTGGCGGTCTATCAACTGCTCGCGCGGCGCAGTGAGTTGAAGACGCGCGTCTATGCCGTGCGCTCGCTCATGACGTGGGAGGCGCTCAGGCGCGTCGGCGTGCTGCGCGCGTTCGGTAACGACCTGATCCGCATCGGCGGCTTGAAAGGCTTTGCCGACGGCAGTCTCGGCTCGACCACCGCGCTCATGTTCGAGCCGTACAACGACGCGCCCACGATGCGTGGTCTCGTCGGCGACGAGATGCAGCCCGAAGGCGTGATGCTCGCACGCGTCAAGGGCGCGGACGCGGTCGGGTTGCAGGTGATGATTCACGCCATCGGCGACGCCGCCAACGATAAAATTCTCTCCATCTACGAACAGGTCGCGCGCGCGGACGGTGCGCGCGACCGTCGCTTCCGCATCGAGCACGCACAGCACCTGCGCGCGCAGGACATCGCGCGCTTCGGGCGCGACCGCGTCGTCGCCTCGATGCAGCCCTATCACGCGATTGACGACGGGCGCTGGGCCGAAAAGCGCATCGGGCACGAACGCGCGCGCACCACCTACGCCTTCCGCTCGCTCCTCGACACCGGCGCAACGCTCGCCTTCGGCACAGACTGGTACGTCGCGCCGCTCAATCCGCTTCTGGGCATCTACGCCGCCACGACGCGCCGCACGCTCGACGGTCAGCACCCGCAAGGCTGGATTCCCGAACAGAAGATCACGGTTGAAGAAGCCGTGCGCGCCTACACCGTCGGCTCGGCTTACGCCGAATTTACGGACGACGTAAAGGGCACGCTCACGCCCGGCAAACTCGCTGATCTGGTCATCCTAGACCGCGACATCTTCAAGATCGATCCGGTCGAGATCGAACACGCGCGCGTGACGTTGACGATCATGGACGGGCGCGTCGTTTACGAGGCGGGCCAATGAAGATTTTGGCAGGCAGTAGTTTGAAATCAATCTTTGATCAAAGGCAGGACTTATGAGTGAACATCCTAATGCGGCCGTCTTGCGCCGCGCCTACGAAGCTTTCACGCGCCACGATGTGGCCACGCTCGGCGAGTTGTTTGCCGACGACGTAGTGTGGCACGTGCCCGGTCGCAGCGCCCTGTCCGGCACGTTTCGCGGGCAGGAGCAGGTCTTCACCTACTTCCGCAATCTGGGCGAGATGTCCGGCGGCACGTTTCGGGCCGAGCCGCGCGACATCACGACGAGCGAGCAGCACGTCGTCAGCCTTGAGCACCTGACGGCTGAGCGTGATGGCAAGACGCTCGACCTTGAGTTGGCGCTCGTCGTGCGCGTGCGCGACGGCCAGATCGCCGAGGCGCGCGACTTCTTCTCCGACGCGAACGCGTGGGACGAGTTCTGGACTTAACGCGAGAGGAGCAGGGGCGTTTTGGAGTTCACGGTCGTTGACGGCTTGCGCACGCTGAAGTTCGACCTCGTGCTGACGCTGGCGCTGGCGGCCGTCGCTCTGTTCGTCGGCGGATTGGTGCAGAGGCGGATCGCGCTGCTGCGCCGCGCGAGCATTCCGGCAGCGGCCGTCGGTGGCCTCATGTTTGCGCTGCTCGTGCTGGCGCTGCGCGCCGGCGGCACGCTGGGTCTCACGCTCGACAGCAGCCTGCGTGCGCCGTTGCAGACGGCCTTTTTTACGACCATAGGCTTGGGCGCAACCACGTCGCTGTTGCGCGCGGGCGGTTGGCGCATGGGGCTGTTCTGGCTGATCGCGTCTGTGTTGGCCGTCGTGCAGAACGTGGCGGGGTTGGGCGTGGCGCGCGCCGTCGGTGCGCCCGCCGGTTTAGGGATCATCTGCGGTTCGCTGACGCTGACGGGCGGGCCGGCGACGGGTTTAGCTTTCACGAGTCTGTTTGAAGGACTCGGCATACAGGGCGCGGGCGCGCTCATCATCGCCTCGGCCACCTTCGGCATCTTCATCTCGAACCTCGTCGGCAATCCCGTCGCCACCGCGCTCATCCGGCGCTTCCGTCTGGCCGCGCCGCGCACAGCAGACACGACCAATGCGACCGAAGCAGAGTTCTGGGCCATCGGCGCGATGGGCGACGTGACGGGCGAGCGCGACGAACACGAAGCCGCGTCCGGCCGGCGCACGCACGAGGCGTTGACGGGCGCGGCGCTCCTGCGTCAACTGCTGATCATTCTGACCGTGATGGGCGCGGGCGCGTTGTTGAGTCTGGGCCTGACGCGGCTCGGCTTGACGTTGCCCGGCTACATCGGCGCGATGCTTCTGGCGGCGCTCCTGCGCAATCTGGATGATCGCGCCGAGGCGTGCCGGCTCGACATGAATGCCATCGAGGCGCTGGGCGCAATCGCGCTCGCGCTCTTTCTCGTGCTCGCGTTGATGGATTTGAAACTGTGGCAGTTGGCGGGCCTCGCCCTGCCAATGCTTGCGATCCTCGCCGTGCAGGTCGGGGTGACGATTGCCTACGCCGTGCTGGTCACGTTCACACTGTTGGGGCGCGACTACGAGGCGGCGGTGACGACGAGCGGGCACATCGGTTTCGGTCTCGGCATCACGCCCAACGCCGTCGCCAACATGGAGGCGCTCGTCGCGCGCTATGCGCCCGCGCCGCGCAGTTTTCTCGTCGTGCCGGTTGTCGGCGCGTTCTTCATCGACTTCTCGAACGCGCTCGTCATCACGCTATTCGTCAACCTCGTGCGTTAACCGGGATCGAATCGGAACTTAAGATGAAGCAACACAAACTCGCCGCCATAATGTTATCTGTTCTTTTGGGCTGTGCGGCGACTGGCGCGGCCCAGTCACAGTCAAGTAAGGCAAAGCAAACCGCAGCCGGCAACCTCGCGCCCGTCACGTCGCCCGCGCTGCAAACGCTCGTGGACGGGGCGGCCGAGACGACGTTGCGGCAATTCGCCGACAAGGGGTTGAAGGCCGAACAGCTTGCGATCACACTGATTGATCTGCGCGACCCTGAACACCCGGCGCAGGCCAGTTTTCGCGGCGACGAACGCATCTACCCGGCCAGCGTCGTGAAGCTGTTCTACCTCGTCGCGGCCCATCGCTGGCTCGAAGACCGTCGGCTGCAAGCGACGGAGGAGTTCCGGCGCGGGTTGCACGACATGATCGTGGATTCGTCAAACGACGCGACCGGCTACGTGCTCGATGCGTTAACCGGCACTTCGAGCGGCCCGGAACTCGCGCCCGCCGAGATGCAGCAGTGGCTCGTGAAGCGCAACGCCGTCAACCGCTACTTTGCCGCGCTCGGCTACACGAACATCAACACGAACCAGAAGACCTTCTGCGAGGACGCCTACGGGCGCGAACACTTCGCGCGCGGCCCGAATGGCGAGAATCGCAACAAGCTGACGACCAGCGCGACCGCCCGGCTGCTCGCCGAGATCGCAACGGGGCGCGCCGTCACACCCGCGCGCAGCCAGCAGATGATGGCGCTGCTCAGCCGCGACTTCGCCGGCAGCAGCAAAGACGCCGACGATCAGGCGCACGGTTTCACCGCGCTCGCGCTGAAAGAGTTGCAGGGCGCGCGCCTCTGGTCGAAAGCTGGCTGGACGAGCACCACGCGCCACGACGCCGCCTACATCGAACTCCCCAACGGCGCGCGCTTCGTCCTCGTCACCTTCACCACCGACCACGCCAACGAACGCGACATCATCCCGACCGTCGCGCGCGTTGTGCTGGACAAAATGAAATGATAAGAGAGTCCACAGAGGCCACACCGTCCGGCGAGTCAAAGGACACGTGCCGTTGACTCCGCACTCTTCGGACTCGCTGGACTCCCTTTATTGTTTTTGGGCCAGAATTGCCGTCTTCGTCCAGCCGATCACGTCGAGGGGGGGGAAGTGGTATTGCGAGACGATGTGAAAGTAGCGTGTCGTGGCTGCGTCAACCTCGGCGGGCGGGTGCGTCTTGAAGCGGAAGAGAATTTCGAGAAAGGTGGAGGCGGGCGAGGGGCGCACGGGCAGATGCAGCAGGTAGCCGCCGGGGCGCAGCACGCGCGCCAGTTCGCCAAGTCCGGCCGCGAGCGGCACGTATTCGAGCGCGCCGCTGGTGGCGATGAAGTCGAAGGTGGCGGCGGCGAAGGGCAGCGCGAGCAGGTTGCCTTGAATGAAGCGCACCTGATGGGCGAGCCGCGTCTGCGTCTTGCTGACGGCGTGGCGCGCTTTGGCGAGCGAGGGCGCGGAGAGATCGAGCGCCGTGATACGCGCGGGGCGGGGCAGGGCGCTCAGCAGCGCGAGCGTGAGCAGCCCCGTGCCGCAGCCCGCATCCAAAACCTGCGCGCCGGCCTGAAGCGGCAGCGGGTGTGTGCGGAAATAACGTTCAAGCGAGCGGCCGTAGCCGTTGAACTTGAAGGTGATGTCATAGAGGTCGGCGAAGCGGTCGTAGAGCGCCGCCGCGCCGCCCCGCCGATTAGTTATTGTCTCCGCGTGCTGCTTCATGTATGCTGCGCACTCCACCGCGCCGGGGCAGGCACGCGCGACCGTCTCATTCGGCCCTTCGCCGCGCGTACAATCAACGTCAAGCAGGTCAGGGATGCAAGGGGGCACAACGCATAAAGCCCGATGCCGCCCAGCGTAAATCCATAGTTCGGCAATGACGCGTAAATCCAGCGTCCATAGTAGCAATTTCGCAGCGTAAGGAGAACTCCTCAAAGTGTTCGAGACAGAAAGCGACGTGCTGGCATGGTATGAAGAACAGCCGCGTGCGCTCACCGAAGATTTCGTCAACAGCATCCCGTGGGCCGAGGTGCGCGAGCATCCGCTCGACCCTGCGTTCGTGCCCGTCCTCATCTACATGCGCGACGTGGAGGCGTTCACGGACATCTATTACGAAGAGTTGCGGCGCACGCCGACCGGCAAAAGTCCGGTCATCAAAAAGTTCATGGATCGTTGGAGCGTCGAAGAGTTTCAGCACGCCACGCTGCTGAACCGTTTCCTGAACGAAGCCGGCATCCCGACGAGCAAAAAATGGTTTGCGGAAGCGCGCGCCGCCATCCCCTTCAACTACACATTCGAGAATCGTCTCTACCCGATTATCACCAACTGCTTCGGCACAAACTTCTCCGCCGTACACATGACGTGGGGTGCGATCAACGAGATGACGACGCTGCAAGGCTACCGGCGGCTGTGGCAGTTGGCGAAGCATCCGGTGCTGGAAACGCTGCTGCGCGCCATCGCGCAGGAGGAAGCCGCGCACTCGAAGTTCTACTGGAACATCGCGCGGCTGAAGTTGGAGCGTTCCGGCTTCGCGCAACGTCTGGCGCGCACGGTCATCAGCAAGTTCTGGACGCCCGTCGGGCAGGGCACAAAGCCGAAGCGGGAAGCAAACTACCTGATCGCCACGCTGTTCAAAGGCGAAGACGGCGTTGATTTCTTTGACCGCAACGTCAACGAGCGGCTCGAACGGCTGCCCGGTTTCGCGGGCGTCAAGACGATCACGCAACGCATCGCGCGCATCGCGCTCTGACGGGCGCGCAAAGGCCCGACAGCCCGAAGCACCGCCGACAGGCAAAAGCTGCAACCCCGCTTCGTGAGTTGCACTTTTGCCTGTTTGCTTTTAAGTTTGCCTGTCAGGTCGTGTCACTTCAGCGCGTAGCAAACAGACCAGAACACTATGAAACGCTTCCTGCCCGTCGTCATCATCATCGCTGTGCTGATCGTAGCCCTCGGCGGGGCGGCGATGCTTATGCGCGAGCCTGTGTCCACGCCGTCGCCCGCGCTCTCGACCGCCACGCCGACGCAGCGCGTCGTCCAAACGGAAGAACAGCCCGTCCATTTCAAGGGACGCATTGACGCACCCTTGCAGCTTGAAGAGTTCGGCGATTATCAATGCCCACCGTGCGGGCAGTTCCACCCGGTTGTGCAGCGCGTGGTCGCGCAATACGGCGACCGCGTGCGTTTCTCGTTCCGCAATTTCCCGCTCGTCACGATCCACAAGTTCGCGGCCGAGGCGGCGCGGGCGGCCGAAGCGGCCGGCGCGCAGGGGAAGTTCTGGGAGATGCACGATCTGCTCTATGAACGACAGCAGGAGTGGAGCAAGGGCGCGGCGGCTCGCCCCTTCATCCTCAAATACGCGCAGGAACTTGGGCTTGATATGAACCGCTTCACGCAGGACATTGACGGCGCGGTGGCCGGGATGCGCGTAGCGCAGGATGAATCGGTCGGGCGCATACGCGGCGTCACCGGCACGCCGACGCTCTATCTGAACGGGCGCGAAGTGCCGTTCGAGCAGTTCATGGATTACGATAAGCTGCGCGCCGTTATTGACGCGGCGCTCGCCGGCAAGTCCTGAAGCGTTTGTGACGAACTCGACGTTGGACAACGACAGAGCAGGGCCGCGCCGGCGCGAGGCTCTGCTCGACGCACTTGCGGCCCTGCTGTCATTGGTCGGCCTCGCCGACGCGATCTATCTGACGGTCGAACATCTGAGCGGGCGCAGCGTGCGCTGCACGGTCATCGCCGGTTGCTCGGAAGTGCTGAGCAGTTCTTATGCAACGGTCGGCCCCGTCCCGCTGGCCGCGCTCGGCGCGCTCGCCTACTTCACAGCCTTTAGTCTCGCCACGCTCGCCCTCTTCGGCTACAAAGGCGCGCGCACGCTGCTCGCCGCGCTCGTCGCCGTGATGTGTGCCATGTCGCTCTGGCTGCTCTACGTGCAGGCTTTCGTCATCCAGCACTTCTGTCAATACTGTCTGCTCTCGGCCGCCGTCACGCTCTGCCTCGCCGCCCTTGTCATTGCCCGGCGCTTACTTCAACGCCACGCGCGCAGCAGGTAAACGACGAGCGCGACCACGCCAACCAGCAACACTACCAGCGCCAGACCGCAGCCAATCATGGCCAGTTTGAACTTGCGCGCGCGGTTCGGGTCGGGCGGCATCAAAGAGCCTTGCGGAAAATAGGGCGGCGGTGTTGACGTGGACATAAGGCAATCCTGTGTACTCGTGCCCCTTTATCTTTGCGCCTTTGCGTGAGGATTTTCGCTGCGAAAGAATGACCTCATGCAAAGCCGCCGAGAGGGACGCCGGGATAGCCGGCGCTTGATCAGCTTAACTCTTCCAATTCACAGCGCAGCAGTTCGGCGACGCTCCACGCTTGCGCGATGCAGCCGCGCGGCGTGTGGGGCGGGTCGGCGTCGAAGATTTCCGAGACCTGCCCGATGCCGGCGGCGCGCAGGTGCGCGCGAAAGCCGCTTGTCCAACTGCGCGCCGTCTCAAGGCTCGCGGGCGTGCGGTCGTTGACCTTGAGAAAAGCTGTGATGAACGGCCCCAGCAGCCACGCCCAGACCGTGCCCTGATGATAAGCAGTGTCGCGCGCATAAGCGTCGCCCTCGTAGCGCGGACGATAGTCGGGCGATTTCGGCGCGAGCGTCCGCAGCCCGTAAGGCGTCAGCAGTTCACGCTGGACGAGCGCGACGACGCGGCGGGCGCGCTCGCCAGTCAGGAGCGCGTGCGGCAGACTGACGGCGAAGATTTGGTTGGGGCGAATGGCGACGTCCGGTTCGCCCGCGTCGGTCAGACAGTCGTAGAGGCCGCCGTTCTGTTCATCCCAGAACAGCCCATTGAAACTGGCGCGCGTGCCGTCGGCGATGGCGCGGCAATGGGCAGCCGTCTTGTTGTCGCCGAAGCGGCGCGCCATCTGCTCGACCGTGCGCAGCGCGTTGTACCAGAGCGCCTGTATCTCGACAGGCTTGCCCGCGCGCGGCGTCACGACAAGGTCGCCGACCTTCGCATCCATCCACGTCAACTGCACGCCCGGCTCGCCCGCGCGCAACAGACCGTCCTCGGTCATGCGGATGGCGTAGTGCGTGCCATGCTCGTGCCATGTGATGATGTCGCGCAGCGCCTCGTAGAGATGTTCGCGGACGAACTGTTCGTCGCCGGTGCGGCGCAGGAGTTCGCCGACGGCGTGGACGAACCAGAGCGTGCCGTCCACGGTGTTGTATTCGGGCTGCGCGTCGCTGTCGGGGAAACGATTTGGCAGAATGCCCTGATTGAGATAGGCGGCGAAGGCGAGCAGGATTTCGCGCGCGATCTCATAACGCTTGAGCGCCAGCGCCAGCCCGTTGAGCGAGATCATCGTGTCGCGGCCCCAGTCGGTAAACCAGTGGTAGCCGGCGATGATGGTGTGCAGGTCGCGCCCGCGCCGGACGATGAACTGATCGGCGGCGGCGACGAGTTGTTGCACGTAATCGTCGCGCGCCTCGTAGCCCGCGACCACGCTTTGCCGGCGCGTTCGCTCCTGCGCCTCGTACCTGTCGGCGTCCGCAACGGCGCGCGCTTCGGTCGAAGCGATCAGGCTGCGCGTCTCGCCGCCCGCCAGTTCGCAGATGAGCAGCCCCGGATTGAACAGATCTTCGCGGTAATCGAAACCACGCGCGCGTTCTTCGAGCAGCACGAACTGGCGATACCAGATGTTGTCCACGTAGATGTGCTCGGCGTCGTGCGCGAGATAGAGCATGGTCGTCTCGCCCCGGCGCATGACGCGCAGCAGCCCCGGCTCGATCTCGACGGGCGCGTAGGCGTCCGCTGCCTCGTGCATCATCCAGTGATAGTTGCGCATCGCCACGAGCGGGCGCAGTTCGAGCGTGGCGCGCACGTCTGGCGGGGCATCAAGGCGATAACGGATCACGGTCGTGTTCTCGTCGTGCACCATGAAGACGGACTTTTCGAGCGTGTAATCGCCGACGCGATAAGTCGTGACGGGGAAGGGCGCGAGCCGAAAGCCGGTTTGCAGCAGGTAGCCGTGCGGGTGGACTGTGCCACGCTCGTAGTAGTTGGTGGACAGCTCAAAGTGCTGGTCGC